>JBBSVE010000150.1:0-7215 GCA_038233815.1 Rhodobacterales bacterium | reverse complement strand
GCGCTCGACCTGCTGGCCCGCATTCATCGCCACCAGGCTAAAATCGCGGAACGAACGCTCGAAGGCATCACCACCCCAAGCCCCGACCAATTGGAGCTCTTTGACACCCCAAACCTGCCGAAACCCGCCTGACGGCCCTCAGGTAGTTGCATTTTGGCCCATTCGGCAATAATGAAATCAATCACTTATCGCCGTAGCTGTCGAAGATGGGGTCGCCGGTCCCATCTCCATCCATAGTCCGTCGTGAAGGCCGAAGAGCCAAATCGCCGCGAGGGGTGACAGGACCAGAACCTCGGCGGTGACAGACACCACCGGACCGGCCTAGATACGCTTTTTCAAAAGTCCGTAAAGGCCGAAGGTCGTAGCCAGCGCCAGCGAAATCCAAGGCGCCGCACCGAGGCCGGCCGTCAGAAGCGCCACCGCCAGAACCGCGAGGCCGACAGCAAAGCTCTGCGGGCGCGACAGGCGTTCGCGGAAGACCACGAGGCCGATCAGCACCGCGACGAGGAGAAAGATGAAATAGCCGAGGCTCGCCTCCACCGAGTGCCCGATCTGTACCGAGAGGATGAAGATGAACCAGTTGGCGGAAATCATCACCGCCGCCAGTGCGACCATCGGCAGATGCGCACGCAGGAGCGCCGGGAGTTCCTTGAGACGCTTTTGCGCAAGAAGCACGATGCCGAAGAAAAGAAGCGACCAGAGCGTTCGGCGGCTCAGCACCTCCATCGGCGGAACATTGGCGAGGAGCTTGTAGTAGAGCGGAGAGAGGCCCCAGACCGTGCTCGCCACCACCACCATCGCGAGCGCGCCCTTGCCCGCGTCCGTCACGGCGTCGGCCTGTGCGGCGGTCCTGAGGTTGATGCCGCCCGGATAGCCCCGACCCGGTCATGGAAAAGCCGCCCACCGGACGTGGACGGCCTGTTAATTCTTCAAGGCACCGAACGTCACAGCCGCGACGCGACATTCTCCCAGTTCACCAGCTTGTCGAGGAAGTTGGTGAGATAGGCCGGCCGCTTGTTGCGGAAGTCGATGTAATAGCTGTGCTCCCACACATCGCAGCCCAGAAGTGCGGTCTGACCGAAGCAGAGCGGGTTGACACCGTTTTCCGTCTTCGTGACCTTCAGGCCACCGTCTGTGTCCTTCACGAGCCACGCCCAGCCGGAGCCGAACTGACTGCCGCCAGCCGCAGAGAACTCCTCCTTGAACTTGTCGGTGGAGCCGAAGCTCTCCTTCATCGCAGCCTCTACCTCGGACGGCACGGAGCCACCCTTCGGTCCCATCATCTGCCAGAACTGGCTATGGTTCCAATGCTGGCTCGCGTTGTTGAAGATGCCGGACTGCGCAACGTCACCCTTCTTGTAGGTGCCCTTGACGATCTCCTCGACCGATTTGCCCTCCCACTCGGTCCCCGCGATCAGCTTGTTGCCATTGTCGACATAGGCCTTGTGGTGGATGTCGTGGTGAAACTCGAGCGTCTCCTTCGACATGCCGGACGCGGCCAGCGCGTCGTGGGCATAGGGAAGATCGGGAAGCGAGAAAGCCATGGCTTGTCCTTTCGGGATATTGCTTCGGTTAACGGGATAAGGCGCGCCCGGGTTCCGCAGGTCAAGGCCGCAGGTGCCCGCCCCGACCGCGCGTCAGGTGGGAAACAGCTCCGATCCAGGCATGGCCGAGTGGGTCAGCAGCCCCATCACATAGCCCGCGACCGACCGGAAGGACACCAGCGTGAAGCCGCCATCCTCCGCCCAGAAGGCCGCCGCTACCTGGGCCGCACGGGTCCGGCGCAACTCCCCCGGCTCCAGTCCGGCCAGATCGACGGGGCAGAGCTTCATCAGCACTTGATCGGCCTGCGCGCCCTCGATCCGAAACACAGCGCGCGCGTCCGAGACGTCGACGGCGAGGTGATGCTTGCGGCCCATCGTCGTGCCAAGGCCGTCGATCGTGGTGCGCACCTCGGGATAGGGCAGGATCAGCAGCATCTCATCGGGCGACATCCAGCCCGCCGCGCGATCCCCGCGCCGTGCGATCCGGCGCTGCGCCGGCATCGGGAACCGTTGAGCCTCCAGCGCGCCCGCGGCCTCGCCCGGATCGCACCGCAGGGTGATCATGCCGAGGGGGCCGATCTCCCGGATCGTCACGAACCCGTCGAAGCGCGCGTGGCCCAGTGCGGATATAGGTTCAGACATCCTGCTTCTCCCCCGCCTTGTCGTAAAAGACCGGATCGACGATTTTCGCCGCAATCGTACCGCCCGCGATCTTCGTGAACTGCACCGTCTCTCCCATCCGCTCCGGCCCGCGGTGGACGAGGCCCATCGCGATGCCCTTCCTCATCGTCGGGCTCCAGTAAGTCGAGGTAACGCGCCCCTCGGTCCGCCGCTGCCCGTTGGCGTTCGTGCCGTCCAGCACCGCATAGGCGCCGTCCTCGATCACCGAGCCGTCCTCCGTTTCCAGCCCCACCAGCTTCCAGCGATCCGGGTCCGCCAGATGGTTCCGCGCCTGCCCCCGCTTGCCGAGGAAATCCGCCTTCTTCTTGGAGATCGCCCACGACAGCCCCAGATCCTGCGGTATGACCGTGCCATCGGTCTCGTCCCCGATCATGATGAAGCCCTTCTCGGCCCGCATGATATGAAGCGCCTCGGTCCCGTAGGGCATGGCCCCGAGCGCCGCACCCTTTTCGTGCAGCAACGCCCAGAACGCAGCCCCTTGGCTCGCCGGGATCGCGATCTCGTAGCTGAGTTCGCCCGAAAAGCTGATCCGGTAGACCCGAACCGGAAAACCGCCGAGAACCCCGTTCGCCCACGTCATGAACGGCATCGCCTCGCGCGAAACATCCATTCCGCCAAGGGCTTCGAGGAGCGTCCTCGCGTTTGGCCCGACCACGGCAACCTGCGCATATTGCTCGGTCAGGTTGGCGGTGTAGACCTTCCAGTCCCACCATTCGCACTGCAGCCAATCCTCCATCCAGCCATGGATCCGATCCGCCCCGCCGGAGGTGGTGTGACAAAGCCACGTATCCTCGTCGAGCCGCGCCACCACGCCGTCGTCGGACAGGAACCCCTGTTCGTTGCACATCAGCCCGTAACGGCACTTGCCCACGGCCAATGTGCTCATCACTCCGGTGTAGAGCATGTCAAGAAAGTGACCCGCATCCGGACCCTTCACCACGATCTTTCCCAGCGTCGATGCGTCAAGCAGACCAAGGGCTTGGCGGGTGTTGTTCACCTCCCGGTGCACCGCCTGCTCATGGCTCTCGCCGCCACGCGGATAGCAATAGGGCCTGCGCCAGAGGCCTACGGGTTCATTGTAGGCCCCGTGCGCGCGGTGCCACTCCAGCATCGGCGTTGCGCGCAGCGGCTGGAAGATCTCGCCCCGCGCCTCTCCTGCCAGCGCGCCCAACGTCACGGGCGTGTAAGGCGGGCGGAAGGTCGTGGTGCCGACCTGCGGAATAGGTTCATCCAGTGCCTTCGAAAGCACCGCGATCCCGTTGATATTGCTCAGCTTGCCCTGATCTGTTGCCATGCCGAGCGTCGTGTATCGCTTGGCATGTTCGACGGAGGTAAAGCCTTCCCGTGCGGCAAGCTGAACGTCCGACACTTTCACGTCGTTCTGATAGTCGAGCCACATCTTCGAGCGCAGCGCATAGGGCGCGCCATGCGGCATCACCCATGTCGGCGGCAGCTCCGGCGTAGTGCCATCGCCGCCGAGGATCGCCGCCACGTCATAGACACCCGCCGCAGCCCCCACGCAGCGAACCATGCCCTCGCCGTTCTGGTTCGTCGGAGGCCGCGCCGCATCCGGCACGAACGCCGACAGCCCCTCGCTCCAGTTCAGCTTGCCGCCACAATGCGACCAGAGATGCACGACAGGTGACCAGCCGCCCGACATCGCCACGGCATCGCAGGCGATCTCCCCCAGCACCGTGCCTTCGCCGGATTGCTTGCAGATCGCGACCCCGGTCACGCGTTTGCCACCCTTGACCTTTGCGATGCCGTGCCCGGTTTCCACCCGTATCCCCAGCGCGCGCGCCCGCTCAGGCACCGCGCCGGTCGCCTGCGGCCGCGCGTCAAGGATCACCGGCACCGAAAGCCCGGCCTCGTGAAGCGCAATCGCCGTCAGATAGCCGCTGTCGTTGTTCGTCACCAAAACGGTACGATCCCCCGGGGAGACCGCGAAATCCACCACGAAATCGCGCACCGCGCCAGCCAGCATCACGCCCGGAATGTCGTTGCCCGCGAACGCGAGAGGCCGCTCAATGGCGCCGGTTGCCGCCACAATCTCTCCCGCGCGGATGCGCCAGAGCCGCTGTTTCGGCCGCCCGTCGCCGGGGGTATGGTCGGCGATCCGCTCATTCGCCAGCACATAGCCGTGATCGTAGACCCCCGCAGCCATGGTCCGCAGGCGGAGCGTTACGTTCTCCATCCCGGCCAGCTTCGCCACCGTCGCGTCGATCCAGGCCTGCGCGGATTGGCCCTCGACCTCTGCGTCATCGACGGAGGCGCGGCCGCCCCAATGCGCGGTCTGCTCCATCAGGATGACGCGCTTGCCCGCCTCCGCCGCCGTCAGGGCGGCGTGCAGACCCGCCACACCGCCACCCGCGACCAGCACGTCGCAGAACGCATAGGCCTGCTCGTAGCGATCCTCGTCGCGGTCCTTCGGAGCCTTCCCGAGGCCCGCCGACTTGCGGATGATCGGCTCGAACACGTGCTTCCACGCCGCGCGGGGATGGATGAAGGTCTTGTAGTAGAAGCCCGCGGGCAGGAACCGAGCCAGCGCGTTGTTGACCACGCCCACATCCATCTCGAGGCTCGGCCAGTGGTTCTGGCTTGCCGCCTCCAGCCCGTCGAAGAGCTCGGTCGTCGTGGCGCGCTGGTTCGGCTCAAACCGCCCGCCGCGCCCGAGGTTCATCAGCGCGTTCGGCTCCTCCGGCCCGGAGGCGACGATCCCGCGCGGGCGGTGATACTTGAACGAGCGTCCGACCAGCACCTGATCGTTGGCGAGAAGCGCCGAGGCGAGCGTGTCGCCCGCGTAGCCCGACATCCGCCGACCATTGAAGGTGAAGGTCTGACGCCGCGCACGATCGATCAGCCGCCCGCCCGAGGAAAGCCGCGTGCTCATTGGTATCCTTCCCAGCCCGGACGGCGGTCCTTGATTTTGGCGATGAGGTCGTCGGGCGGTGCCTTGGATTGCGCGGGGTAGGTCCCGAACACCTCCAGCGTTGCGGTGTCGCGCGCGGCGAGGAACCACTTGCCGCATCCATAGACATGGCGCCACCGTTCGAAATGCACGCCCTTGGGGTTCTTGCGCGCGAACATGTAGGCCTCGAACTCCTCGTCCGAGGAGTCCGGGCCGTGGCGGGTAAGATGCGCCTCGTAGCCGGGGGTGAGTTCCGTTTCTTCGGCGGCGATGTGGCAGTAGGGGCAGGTGAGGGTCAGCATATATTAGAAAATCTCCCAAGATGCTCTGTTAACCACCACGACGCCCACGCTTTGAAGGAAGAAACCAAAAACTATCGGCACAAGACCCAAATAGGTTAACTTAAGTGACTCTAATGCAGCATCGGATTGATGTCGAACCGAAGATACAAGGTAAGCGATAACGTTTTCTATCCCTTGGTGAGCAGTTCCAATTTCGTCCTTCAGTGCGTCGAGCGAATTACTCAGCTTCGATTCATCTAATTGAAAATAACCACGAAAAAGCTGCTTCGCGTTATCATCATTTTCTGGATACGTTGAAATTTCAGCAAGTAATCCAGTGTTTTTAAAAGCCTTATACAACAAGACGCTGTTTTTCTTTGCTGATATTCTAAGCGTCCGCTGAATTGACAAAACGTCAAAACCTAAGATCAGGACGCCAATTAGATCCAAGCCAAGGCCGAGCATCGACAGTAACGCATTCAATGCGCCACCCCCGCAGCCACCGACTCATCAATGAACTGCCCTTCCTTGAACCGCCACATGTTGAACGCCGCAGCCAGCGGTCCCGGCTCGCCCTTCGCCATCAGGTCCGCCATCGCCCAGCCGGAGCCGGGGATCGCCTTGAAGCCGCCCGTTCCCCAGCCGCAGTCGATGAAGCACCCTCCAAGCGGCGTCTTCGAGATGATGGGCGAGCGGTCGCCGGTCATGTCCACGATGCCGCCCCACTGGCGGAGCATCTTGAGGCGGGAGAGCATCGGGAAGGTCTCGATCAGCGCGCGCAGCGTCTCCTCGATATGCTGGAATGACCCGCGCTGGGTGTAGTTGTTGAAGCCGTCGGTGCCGCCGCCGATCACCATCTCGCCCTTGTCGGACTGGCTCATGTAGCCGTGAACGGTGTTGGCCATCACCACGACGTCCATGCAGGGTTTGATCGGTTCGGACACCAGCGCCTGCAGGGCGACCGCCTCCAGCGGCAGGCGGAAGCCCGCCATCTCGGCCACCTGCGCGGAATGGCCCGCGACGACGATGCCCATCTTCTTGCAGCCGATGAAGCCCTTCGAGGTCTCCACACCCGAGACCTGTCCGCCTTCGGAACGGACGCCCGTGACCTCGCACTGCTGGATGATGTCCATGCCCATGTCGGAACAGGCGCGCGCATAACCCCAGGCCACCGCGTCGTGGCGCGCGGTGCCGCCCCGCGCCTGCCAGAGCGCGCCCAGAACCGGGTAGCGCGGGCCGTCGATATTCATGATCGGGCAGAGTTCCTTGACCTTCGCAGGCCCGATGAACTCCGTCGTGACGCCTTGCAGGGCGTTGGCGTGGGCGGTGCGCTGGTAGCCGCGGACCTCGTGATGCGTCTGGGCCAGCATCATCATGCCGCGGGGCGAGAACATGATGTTGTAGTTTAGGTCCTGCGAGAGCGTCTCATAGAGGCTGCGCGATTTCTCGTAGATCGCGGCCGAGGGGTCCTGGAGGTAGTTCGAGCGGATGATCGTCGTATTGCGCCCGGTGTTGCCGCCGCCGAGCCAGCCCTTCTCGATCACCGCGACGTTGCGGATGCCGTGGTTCCGGCCGAGATAGTAGGCGGTGGCGAGACCGTGTCCCCCGGCCCCCACGATCACCACGTCGTAAGCGGCCTTCGGCGTCGCGTTGCGCCAGGCGCGGTCCCAGCCGGTGTGGTCGCGCAGGGCTTCGCGGACGATGGCAAAGGCGGAGTAGCGTTTCATCGGACGAATTTTCCTCGGATGGTCGGGCGCGGCTCCCGCGCGGTATTGGAACGGCGGCGCGTCCGGCCCGCATC
>JBBSVE010000149.1:0-7257 GCA_038233815.1 Rhodobacterales bacterium | reverse complement strand
TGGGCGCGGATCTCCGCCCGGACGCCGAGCGTGTGGCGGATCTCCTCGATCCCGGACTGTTCTGGCGTCACAAAAGACAGCCCGTCGCCGCCGATGGTCGACCCCGACTGCCCGATGTAGCGATCCCCGATGCGCACCCGCGCGCCCACCCGCGCGCCGGACAGCAGCAGCGCGTCGGCACCGATCACGGCGCTTTGGCCGATGGAACAATGACTCTCGATCCGCGCACGGGGGCCGATCTCCGCATTCGCGCCGATGGTGACGAAAGGGCCGATGGCCGCCCCCTCCCCGATCCGCGCCGATGCGTCCACGACCGCCATCGGATGCACGCCGGGCTCGATCGACGGCCCCCGGTCCAGAAGCCGCGTCAGAGACGCCATCGCGAGACGCCCCCGTGGTGCGAAGATCGCAGCCTCCAGCCCCAGCGCCTGCCAGTCCGCCCCCGGCCAGACCAGCGCCGCCCGTGCGCGCCCTGACCCAAGCCGGTCGGCATATTTCGGGTCCATAACCAGCGCCAGATCGCGCGAACCCGCCGCCTGAGGCTCGGCCGCGGCCTCGATCGTCAGACCGGTATCGCCCACCGCTTCCGCGCCGAGAGCAGCTGCAACGTCAGCAATGGTAAAGCCCATGTCCGCACCTCCGGGCACCGCGCAAGGGCCCGGCCCGGGTCTACCCGGCTCAGGCGTCGGGCACCAGACCGGCCTTGACGAGGGCCGCATAGATCTCCGCATCGCGGCCGTAGATGTCGGGGCGGTAGGTCATGTGCCCGTCAGCCTCCGGGTAGGCGGTAAAGTAGACCAGATGCACCGGCACCGGATCCTTCAGCGCAATCGTCGATTCCGCCTTGGAACGGAGGCGGCGGCGGAACTCCCCCTCCGGATCGGCGGACTGCACGGCGAGCAGCGCATAGGCGAAGTCGAACGGATCGCCGAGCCGGATACAGCCGTGACTGAACGCTCGCACGTCACGCTTGAAGAGGGATTTCGTCGGGGTGTCATGGAGATAGATGTTATACTTGTTGGGGAACATGAACTTCACGAGCCCCAGCGCATTGCCGTCCGACGGCGCTTGCTTCATTGCATAGGGGAAGGTCCGCGCCGTGTAAGCGGTAAAGTCGATGGCCTCACGCGGGACGGTCCGGCCACGCCTGTCGACGATCCGGAGATGACCCGCGGCATAGGGATTGCGCTGCATCATCGGCAGATATTCCCGCGTCGTGATGGAGCGCGGGATATTCCAGGTCGGATTGACGACCATGTAATCCATCATGTCGGAGAACTCGGGCGTCTTCCTGTCGCCCTCCGCCTTGCCGATCACCGACTTTGTCTCGAATGTCACGCGCCCGTCGTCGATGATTTTCGCGGTGAAGTCGGTGAGGTTGACCCAGATGTGACGCTTTCCGCGCGGAATGTTCATCCAGCGCTCCCGCTCCATCGCGACGAGAACGGAATGGAGCCGGTCCGCGGGACCGACGTTGATCTGGCGCAGCGTGGCCGCACTGGCGATGCCGTCCGACTCCAGCCCGTGATCGGCCTGAAACTTCATGACCGCCGCCTCGATCCCGTCGCCATAAGTCCCGGTCAGGCTGCGCGAGAGATAGCCCATCGCCTCCAGCCGGTCGCGGAGTTGCAGGAAGGCGGGCCCCCTGTCGCCGGGCTTGAGCGAGCGGGCAACGATCTCCGGCCCCCAGTCCGCCGCCTCAAGCCGGAATTTTGCCTTCATCAGTTGCGCATAGGCCGGCGAGCGTGGCGGCAGCGAGGCGAAGAACGCTGCGGGATCGGAGCGCAGGAACAATTCCAGATTGGCACGCCGGTCGCGCATCGGAACCTCGCGCACGATGCCCGCATCGACCTTTTGCGGCACCAGCGCGCCGGTCTGCACGTCGCGCGCATAGTCAAGCATCGCTTCGGTCATCATCACGTCGAGCCGTCCGCGGTCGCCTTCCGTCCGTGCCGCGTCGAACGCGGCGATCAGCGTCTCTGGATCGTAGCGCACCGTTGGCAGCCCGTGCGCCCCGGCACCAGCCAGCACCGACAAGAGCGCCTCCCGCCGCGCCGCCTGATCGTCCCCGGTCCAGAGCGGTGCATAGTCCGTGTCGGCATAAAAGGCTGAAATGTCCGGGTCCGCCGCCGCAGCCTCCGCGATAGCGCGCCGGTACGGGTCGATGGCGATTCGCGCGAGCACGCTCGCGGCATTCGTCGCGATCCCCGTCTGCGCGGTCGCAGGCACGAGCCCGGCCGACAGAAATGCAACCGACGCGAGCAAACTCAACGCAAGGCGCGGACCCGCACCCACGACACACCGAACTTCACGCATCTTGTCCCCGAGCGGCAGCATCCACGCGGCACTTTTCGCTGATACGTCAGCGAAGTCCACTCCCCCGTGGGCGCGGCGGACGGATCTTGCGCGATGACCTAAATATGCCACAGTGCCGCCCGTCTCGCCGTTAAGCAGAAATTTGCCGATCGCCCGATAGGGTCGGAACCACCGGCAAATCGGCACTTGGGGATCGAAATTTCCTGTGCCATAAGATTCGGGACACGAAACAATGTGTCCATAAGATTGCCGCAAAGGCGATGAAACAGCAGCGACGGGACAGGCGCTAATGACAATTGAAACTGGAACCGGTGTATCCCGGCGTGCGCTTCTGGGTGTCTTCGCGGCAACCGCAGCAATCGCCGCGCCGACCTACTCCAACGCTTTCGGCTTTCTGCGCGGGGCAGGCGACATTCGCCGCATTCGGATGTATTCGGGCCGCACGGGCGAAAGCCTCGATACGATCTATTGGATCGAGGGCACGTATATTCCCGAGGCACTCAAGGAAATCAACAGCTTCATGCGCGACTGGCGCACGAATACCCACGTGAAGATCGACCCGCGCACGGTCGATATCCTTGCCGCCTCACACCGGCTGATGGGCGTGACTGAGCCCTACATGATGCTGTCGGGCTACCGCAGCCCGCAGACCAACGCGATGCTCCGGTCGCGGTCGCGCGGCGTGGCGCGCAATTCGCTCCACATGCGCGGTCAGGCGGCTGATCTTCGTCTGAAGTCCCGCTCGATCCAGCAGATGGCAGGTGCTGCCACGGCCTGCAATTCGGGGGGTGTTGGCACCTATTACCGGTCCAACTTCGTGCATATGGATTGCGGTGACGTGCGTCACTGGCGCGGCTGAACGGCAAGACTTTCTGACTGAGAGGGCGCCGGCTGGGCGCCCTTTGTCATTGGCGACCGTCCCGAATCACTCGACGCGAGCATCCGTTGGACGCTTGAATCCCGTCGCCACCACGAATTTCTCCGAACTGTCGGCGCGGCTCGCCGGTGGTTTCACATTGGCAACCTTGGCGAAGCTCTGCTTCAGCCGGGTCTGCATCCCGATTTCTGCGCCGCCGGCCAGCACCTTGGCGACAAAAGTGCCGCCCTCCTCCAGCACATCGAACGCGAACTCCAGAGCCGCCTCCACGAGGGCGATGATTCGCAAATGGTCCGTCCCCTTGTGACCCGAGGCGGCGGCAGCCATGTCGCTCATCACCACGTCCGCGCCACCGCCGAGCCAGCCCTTCACCGCGTCGTCCGCCCCCTCGGCCAGAAAGTCGAGCTGGTGGATCTCCGCCCCCGCGATCGGGTCGACCGGCTGCAGATCGATGCCCAGCACGGTGCCTATCGGCTTGCCGCGCCTCTCCCCCAGCGCATTCACCCGACCCACAGCGATCTGGCACCAGCCGCCCGGCGCACAGCCGAGGTCCACCACCCGCGCGCCGGGCACGAGGAACCCGTATTTCTCATCCAGTTCGGCGATCTTGTAAGCCGCGCGACCGCGATAGCCCTCTTTCTTCGCGCGGATCACATAGGGGTCGTTGAGCTGCCGTTCCAACCACAGGGTCGAGGACAGCTTGCGCCCTTTCGCCGTCTTCACCCGCACGCGCAGGTCGCGCTGCCCGCGTCCCGATGTCGCCTTTTCCGTCATCCCTGCCACCTATTGTCACCATGCCCGCTCATTCGTAGGGCCCGTCTTCCAGCACGCCGTCCGCGCTCATCTGCGCATAGAGAAGCCCCTCGCGCAGCCCCCGGTCCGCGACCGACAGCCGGTCCGTCGGCCAGACGCGCATCAGCGCCTGCAGAATCGCGGCCCCCGACATGATGAGCGCGTGGCGGTCCCGTCCGATCCGGGGATCGGTCCGCCGCCCTTCGGGGCCGAGATGAAGATAATCCCGGATCACCGTGTCGATCTGGTCCGAGGACATGCGCAGGCCGTCCACCTTGGACCGATCGTAGCGTCGCAGGCCCAGAAACGACGCGGCCACTGTCGTGACCGTGCCGCTGGTCCCGATGATCTGAAACCCCTCGCGCCGATTGTCGGCGGAATAGGGTGAAAAGCTCGCCATCTTCTCTTCGAAGAACCACGACATCAGCGCGAACCGCGCGGCGTCGTCCTCCACATCGGCGAACTGGTCCTTCAGCGTGGCGACGCCGAGCGGGACGGAGATCCAGTCCACCACCCGCGCCGTCCCTTCGCCCCTCGGCGCAAAGCCGGAATGGAGCCGCATGATGGAGCGCGGACGCTCCGCCTCCGGCACGCCGGACAGGTCGATCCAGACGAGCTCGGTCGAGCCGCCGCCGATGTCAACCACCAGCAGCTGCTCCGTCCGATGCCCGACGAGCGGCGCGCAGGAGATGACGGCAAGACGTGCCTCCTCCTCGGGTGCGATGATCTCCAGCGACAGGCCCGTCTCGCGCCGCACCTGACGGATGAAATCGCGGGCGTTGCGTGCCCGGCGGCAAGCCTCCGTCGCGACGAAGCGCATCCGAACGACACCGTGCTTCTCGATCTTCTTCTCACAGATCCGGAGCGCCTGAACGGTGCGCGCCATGGAACTACGCGACAGACGCTCCGTTGCCTCCAGCCCCGCGCCGAGCTGCACGGTCTTGGAAAAGCTGTCGATGACCTGAAACTGGCTGCCCCGGGGGCGCGCAATCAGCATCCGACAGGAGTTCGTGCCAAGATCCAGCGCGGCATAGAGCTGCGCAGATCTGTTCGGTGGGGAGACGACCGGTTCGACGGTTTCCAGCGCATCGCCCGGCGCCGGAAACGGGATCGCGCCCGCCTCCCGGGGACGCTCGGGCGTCATATCGCCCTCCATTCGTGGTTGAGTGGATGCTATCCGCCCCCGCCGGACGGCGCAAGCGACGATAGACCGGGACGCACGGCACGCACGGTGCGTCGCCAAACGACGTCTTCACGTCGATAATCGTCCTTTGACGCCGGAGACCGCCGCATAGAAGGAACGGACGCGCAAGGACGGGGAGAGAGCGATCGTGCCGGAAGTTACCATCGTCTACTGGCGCGACATCCCCGCTCAGGTGATCGTGGGCAAGGGCCGGACGGGCGCCAAGGTCAAGCTGACCGAGCGGTTCGAGCAGGCGATCGACCGTTGCGCCATGAAGGTCGGTGCCAAGGATGCCGACGCCTATCTTGCCGAATGGCGCAAGGCCGCCCCCTACCCCGTCGAGGGCACGCAGGAAGAAGCGGCGGCGGCCGAGGCCGCACGCCTCGAGTCCCAATATGACACCGCGCGGCTGAAGGGCCTGATCGACAATTCCGGCTGGGCCTGACCCGCGAACCCCGACCCTATCGAGAGGAACTGCGAGAATGGCGCTCTTCAACTTCCTGCGCGACGCAACCGCCCGCGCCGTCGAACCCGCGACCGATCTCGGTGCTGTGGCCGCGATGCTGGACGACTTCTCCATCGAGGTGATGCCCCGCACCGCCGAGAAGGTCGACGATTTCCGCGCCCTCCTGCCCCGGACCACGCGGGTCTACATCGCGCATATCGAAGGCACGCCGATCGAGGAGATGGTCGCCACCGCGCGACGCCTGAACGGTGAGGGCTTCACCGTCATGCCGCATTTCCCCGCCCGCATCATCCCCGACCGCGCGACGCTCGCCGACTGGATCGCGCGTTATCAAGGCGAGGCGGACGTGCGTCAGGCACTCCTTCTTGGCGGCGGCGTCAACACGCCCGCGGGGATATACGAGAGTTCCATGCAGCTGATGGAATCGGGCCTCTTCGACGGGTTCGACCGGCTCCATGTCGCGGGCCATCCCGAGGGCAACAAGGATATCGACCGCGGGGGCGGCGACGAGATCGTGCTCGCCGCGCTGAAATGGAAGCAGGATTTCGCCAACCGCTCCGACGCGACCTTTGCCATCGCGACGCAATTCTGCTTCGAGGCGGAGCCGGTGATCGCATGGGCCGACCGGCTCGCGGCCGAGGGCATCGCGATGCCGGTCCATATCGGCGTCGCGGGTCCGGCCAAGCTCGCCACGCTGATCAAGTTCGCCATCGCCTGCGGTGTCGGCCCGTCCTTGCGCGTTCTCCAGAAGCGGGCGATGGATGTGACAAAGCTGCTGTTGCCCTACGAACCTGCGGAGTTTCTGGGCGCGCTTGCCACCCACAAGGCCCGCACGCCGGGTTTCAACATCGAGGCGGTGCATTTCTTCCCACTCGGCGGGATCAAGGCGAATGCCGCCTGGGCCACAGAACACGGCGGCATCGCCGCCCCGAAACAGTCAGAAAGCGCGTAAAGCATGACCCGTACCGTTGTTGAATCCAAAACGAAAACCGTGACCATCGGGTTCGACGAACCGTTCTGCGTGATCGGGGAACGGATCAATCCCACCGGGCGCAAGAAGCTCGCGGCCGAACTGGAGGCCGGAAACTTCGACACCGTGCTTCGTGACGCGATGGAACAGACCGCCTGCGGGGCCATGGTGCTCGACGTCAATTCGGGCGCGGTGTTCACCAACAAGATGGCGACCGACCCGCGCTATGCCGACAACAACTTCGTCGAGCCGCCGCTGATGCACGAATTGGTGCTGCGCATTCAGGCGATCATCGATACGCCGCTCTGCATCGACAGCTCCGTCCCCGGCGCGCTGGAAGAAGGGCTGAAGGCCTGCGAGGGCCGCCCACTCCTGAACTCCGTGACCGGAGAGGAGGAGCGGTTGGAGCGCGTGCTGCCGCTGGTGAAGAAATACAATGTCCCGGTGGTCGCCATCTCCAACGACGATACCGGCATTTCCGAAGATCCCGACGTGCGGTTCGCCGTTGCCAAGAAGATCGTGGAGCGGGCGGCGGATTTCGGCATCCCAGCGCATGACATCGTGGTCGATCCCCTGGTCATGCCGGTGGGGGCCATGGGGTCGGCGGGTCAGCAGGTCTTTACCCTCGTGCGGCGTTTGCGGGACGAGTTGGG
>JBBSVE010000148.1:0-7329 GCA_038233815.1 Rhodobacterales bacterium | reverse complement strand
CCCTTGGGACCGGAAGAATGCCGCAATATCGCGCATGAAAACCAACGCTGGCGCCCGGGACGAGTTGTCCGGAAATGACTGAAATCCCTGTCCCCTGTTTACCGTAATCGCCGTCCCGGAATTTGCGAAACGCGCAGGTCAAGCGGGCGGCCGCCGGTGATCAGCGCCTCCGCCGTGCTGCGGAGGGCAGCCGTCGCGGCCTCGTCGGAGATGAGGTGGAGGAGGTTCACCGCGACGACCAGCGCAGGCCCGCGCGTGGCACCCCATCCGGCCACGCGCGCATCGAGCAGGATCGGCGGGCGCAGATTGCCGAGCCCCGCATTCCGGCGCCATGCCATGCGGCGGGGCGATCTCCCTCAGAAGAGGCAGGATGTGCGGCAGGTTTCGGGAGGCCGACGGGGCGATCTGCCGTCCGTCCGGCGTCCCCGGGGCGCCCGTATCGGGAAGGATCAGAGGCATGAGCGCACCGAGCCGGGTGGTGACCGGCCCGGTCCCCCCAATCACTTCGGAATATCGCCCGAGATACCCTCGACGTAGAAGTTCATCCCCAGCAGGTCGCCGTCCGGTGCCGTAGCCCCGTCGGCGAGCCAGTCCGACCCGTCCTGCTTCCTGATCGGCCCGGTGAAGGGATGGAGGCTGCCGTCCCCGATGCCGTCGCGGACCGTTTCCGCCGCCGCTTTCACGTCATCGGGCACCGCCGTGATCTCGCCGATCTCGACGACATTCTCCTTGATGCCTTCCCACGAATCGGCCTGCTTGTACGTCCCGTCGAGCAGCGCGCCGATCCGCTCGATATAGTAGGGGCCCCAGTTGTCGATGATCGAGGTGACGCGGGGGCTGGGCTTGTATTCCTTCATGTCGGAGGCTTGCCCGAAGCCGATCACCCGGCCGCCCGTCTTGGCCGCCTCGGCGAGCGGCGCCGTGCTGTCGGTATGGCTCGCGATCACGTCAACACCCTGATCGATCATCGCTTTGGCGGCGTCTGCCTCCTTGGCCGGGTCAAACCAGGTATTGGCCCACACGATGGTCAGCGCGACGTCGGGGTTCACCTTCTTCGCAGCAAGATAGTAGGAGTTGATGCCCATGATGACCTCGGGGATCGGGAAGGAGCCGATATAGCCGATCTTGTTCGATTTCGTCATCATTCCCGCGATGGTGCCCTCGACCGCGCGGCCCTCGTAAAAACGGGCGTTGTAGGTCGAGACGTTGGGATGCTCGCGTTTGTAGCCGGTGGCATGCTCAAACATCACCTTGGGGAACTTCGCGGCCACGTTGTTGAGCTGGTCCATGTAGCCAAACGAGGTGGCGAAGACGATGTTGCAGCCCGAAAGCGCCATCTGCGTCATCACCCGCTCGGCATCCGCGCCTTCGGGCACGCTTTCCTGATAGGCGGTCGTCACCTTGTCGCCGAACTCCTTCTCCACATCGAGGCGGCCCTGGTCGTGCTGATAGGTGTAGCCGCCGTCGCCGATCGGTCCGACATAAACGAAACAGGCCTTGACCTTGTCCAAGCCCTGCGCGCCGGCAGCGCCTGCGAAGGCCATGACGCTGGCGACCGTCGCCATGAGAAGTCTGCGGTTCATCACTATTCTCCTGTTGGTCCGACCCCGGTGGGGCCCGTTCTGATTGGCTGCATCACCGCGCAGCATGGAAATTCTGGCCCAGAGCGGCCGGCGCCGCAAGGCTTGCCCGGCCGCGCCCCGACGACATGAGGACGAGGACGAGGATCGTGACAATATAGGGCGACATCGACAGATACTGGACCGGGATCGGCACCCCCGCCGCCTGAAGGTTCAGTTGCAGCACCGTGATCCCGCCAAAGAGCCACGCCCCGATCAGCACGCGCCACGGCTTCCAGCTTGCGAAGACCACGATGGCAAGCGCGATCCATCCCGCCCCCGCCGTGATCCCGTCAGTCCATTGCGGCACCCGCACGAGGCTGACGTAGGCCCCTCCCAGCCCCGCCATCGCGCCGCCGAAGGCGATCGCCATGACGCGGATGCGCCGCACCTTGTAGCCCAGCGCGTGGGCGGCCTCCGCACTCTCCCCCACCGCGCGCAGAATGAGGCCCGCGCGCGTGAGCCGCAACGTGGCCCAGACGGCGGCCACGGCGAGGATCGACAGATAGACCATCGGATCGTGACCGAAGAGGATCCGCCCCAGCACCGGAATGTCCCTGAGCGGCCCGAACGGCACGGCACCCAGCGGCGGCGGCTTAATGCCGTTGTAGCCCTGCCCCAGCAGGCTCGAGAGGCCGAGGCCGAACAGCGTCAGGGCCAGACCGCTCGCCACCTGATTGGCGAGAAAGACCTGCGTGAGCGCGGCGAAGAGAAGGCTCAGCGCGGCCCCGCCCGCCGCCCCGCCGACAAATCCGATCGCGGGGCTTCCGGTATGTACCGCCGTCACGAAGCCGCAGATCGCGCCCATGATCATCATCCCCTCGACGCCGAGGTTCAGGACGCCCGCCTTCTCCACCACCAGCTCCCCCAAAGCGGCGAGCGTGATCGGCACGGAGGCGACCATCAGGGATGCGATCAGGACCGCGGGATTGATTGCGCCCAGGTCCATCAGGCCACCCCCCGGGCGTCGAGCCGGATGCGGTAGTTCGACAGCATGTCGACCGCCAGCAGGAAGAACAGAAGCATGCCCTGAAACGCCTGGATCGCTGCCGCCGGCAAGCCCAGCGTGAACTGCGCCAGCTCCCCCCCGATATAGGTCAGCGCCATCAGGAGCCCCGCCAGCAGGATGCCGATCGGGTTCAACCGACCGAGGAACGCCACGATGATCGCGGTGAAGCCGTAGCCCGATCCGAAATCGATGGTGATCTGTCCCGCCGGACCCGTCACCTCGAACACGCCGGCAAGCCCCGCCAGCGCGCCTGACAGCCCCATGCAAAGCACGATCAGCCGCGACGGTGATACGCCCGCAAAGCGTGCGGCCCTCGGCGCTTGCCCGGCGAGCTTGATCTGGAAGCCGAGGATATGACGCTCCAGCAGCACCCACGCCGCGATTACCACGATGACGGCGGCGACGACGCCCCAGTGCAGGCCGGTGCCCGCGATCAGCTCGGGGTTCGCGGACGACGCCCATTGCGAGAGGTTGCGCGATCCGGGAAAACCGCCACCCTCGGGGTTCCTCAAAGGCCCCAGCGCCATCGAGGTCAGCAGGTTCTCGGCCACATAGACGAGGAGCAGCGACACGAGGATCTCGTTGGTGTTGAACCGCGTCTTGAGGATTGCAGGGATCATAGCCCAGGCCCAGCCGCCGAGCGCCCCCGCGGCCACCATCAGCGGAAACACCAGCCGGTTGTCCAGAGGGTAAAGTGCTAGGCCCGCTCCGGCGCCACAGAGGGCACCCACGATATACTGCCCCTCCGCACCGATGTTCCAGATCCCGGCCCGAAAGCCGAGCGACAGTCCCACCGCGATCAGGATCAGCGGCGCCGCCTTGACCAGAAGCTGCGGCCGCGAATAGTCGGCATATTGCGGATTGAAGAGCGGGTCCCAGAAGATGATGCGGATCGCCTCCACCGGGTTCTTGCCCAGCGCCGCGAACATGATCCCGCCCGCGATCATCGTCAGGACCACCGCCAGCACCGGCGTCGCCCCGACCCAGAAGCGCGACGGCGAGGGCCGCTTTTCCAGCGTCAGCATGCAGCCTCCTCCATCCCGTGGGCGCCGCCCATCATCAGGCCGATCCGCTCCACCGTCAGCCCTTCGGTGGGCACGCTGTCCGACAGGCGGCCTTCGTTGAGCGCGCAGAACCGGTCCGAGATCTCCAGTAGGTCATCGAGATCCTGACTGATCACGACCACCGCAGCACCTTCGCGCGCGCGGTCCAGGATCTCCTGCCGGATGAAGGCCGCCGCTGCCGCATCGACGCCCCATGTGGGCTGGTTGATGATGACGACGCGGGGGGCCTGACTGAGCTCCCGCCCGATCAGGAACTTCTGCAGGTTGCCGCCGGACAGCGCGCGCGCCGCGACATGGGTGCCCGGCGTGCGCACGTCGTAGGTCGCCACCACCTCGTCCGCCCAGACCCCGGCCCGCGTCCAGTCGATGAACCCGTGCCGCGTGAGCCCCTTGCGCACCGCCCCGGACAAAAGCGCATTCTCCACCAAGCTCATGTCCGGGGCTGCCGCGTGGCCAAGCCGGTCCTCCGGCGCCGCAACGAAGCCCGCCGCGCGCCGGTCCGCCGGACCCCTGTCGCCCAGCGGCACGCCGAAACTGCGCACCATACCCGGCGCGCTGCGCAATTCGCCCGACAGCGCCAGCAGCAACTCATCCTGGCCGTTCCCCGCAACCCCGGCGATGCCAAGGATTTCCCCCTGCGCCACGCTGAAGCCCACCGCTTTCAGCGCGGTGCCGAACGGGATCGGGGAGGCGACCGACAGCCCTGTCACCTCCAGCGCCGCCGCCCCTGCGCCCCAGTCGGCCTTGGCCGCGCGGGCGGGCGGGGTCAGGACAGCGCCGACCATCATCTCCGCCATCGCGCGGGCATCAGTCTCGCGCGGGATGCAGGCGCCCACCACGCGGCCGCGACGGAGGATCGTGGCATGGTCACAAAGCGCGCGGATCTCCTCCAGCTTGTGCGAGATATAAAGGATCGAGGTGCCTTCCGCTGCAAGCTGGCGCAACGTGCGGAACAGGATCGCCACCTCCTGCGGGGTCAGAACCGAGGTCGGCTCGTCCATGATCAGGAGCTTCGGGTTCTGCAGCAGACAGCGCACGATCTCCACCCGCTGACGCTCCCCCGCCGACAGGTCGCCCACCCGCCGCGCCGGGTCGAGCGGCAGGCCGTAATCGCCGGACACGTCCGCGATCCGTCGCGACAACGCACGCATCGGGGGCGGATCTTCCATCCCGAGGGTCACGTTCTCGGCCACCGACAGCGCCTCGAACAGGCTGAAATGCTGGAACACCATCGCCACCCCGGCGGCACGGGCGGCACGAGGCTCGGACGGGGCAAAGGGCGCACCGCCAAGCTGCATTCGCCCCCGGTCGGGATTGACGAGCCCGTAGATCATCTTGACGAGGGTCGATTTCCCGGCCCCGTTCTCCCCCAGCAGCGCGTGGATCTCCCCCTCCGCGATGCGGAACGACACGTCGTCGTTGGCCACCACGCCGGGATAGGCCTTGGTGAGCCCGGCGATGTCCAGAAGCACCGTCACACCGCTTCCCGTTGCAGGGCAGGCGCGTGGAGGAACGCAACCGCGACGCCCAGAGCGATCGCCTGCGGATGCTTGCCAAGCGCCGGATCGCCGATCGGGCACGCGATGCGCGCGATCTCCGGCGCGCTGTGGCCTAGCGCGCCCAGCCGCGAGCGGAACCGCGCGGCCTTGGTGGCCGACCCGATCAGCCCCGCCCGCCCGAACCCGTGCTCCAGAAGCCGGTGGCACAGCTCCAGATCGAGCGCGTGGGAATAGGTCAGGACAAGGTGCTCCGCGTCCGGCGCGGCCCGGCTTACCAGATGCTCAGGCGCAGAGGCGGGCAGGACCGTGACGCCGTCCGGGATGACGCGGGGATAGCGGTCCGCCGCCACGTCGACCCAGGTGATCGCAAGGCCGGGCAGGGGGGCCATCACCCCCACGACCGCGCGCCCGACATGCCCCGCGCCCCAGACCCAGAGCGTGCGGTCGGGCGCCGCCACAGGCTCCGCCATCCATCCTTGCAGATAAAGCGCGGACGGTCCGGCACGCAGAAGGGCGGGCGGGACGGCCCCCCCGTCCCCGTGGCTCGTCCCGACCCGGCGGACGACCATGCCATCCTCCACGACCGGCATCCGCCCCGCCTCCCACAGCTCCGTCAACACCAGCACGGAGCCGCCGCAGCACTGGCCCAGCGTCGGCCCCAGCGCCTCGCGGTCCAGCCGGACGCGCACGTCCTGGCCCAGCATCGCTTCCGCCCGTCCGCGTGCCGCCCATTCCAGCGCTCCGCCGCCGATGGAACCGGACTGCCCCCCCGCCCAGACCAGCATCGCAGCCCCCGGCTCGCGCGGGGAGGAGCCCTCCAGACTCGCGATCACCACCCGCGCCACGCGGCCATGTCGCTCCACAGCCTCGCGAAGGGCCGCGAGGTCAAACACCCTGCTGATCCTCCACCGCGGCCAGCACCCGTTCCGCCGTAGCGGGCGCGTCCAACGCCACCGGACGGCTCGCGTCACCCACCGCAGCCACCGCGTCCCGCAACGCCAGCCAGGCGGAGATCCCCAACATGAGCGGCGGCTCCCCCACAGCTTTCGAGCGTCCCACCGTCGACTCCCGGTTCGGCGCATCCCAGAGCGCCACGTTGAAGACCGGGGGGCGGTCCGAACAGGCAGGGATCTTGTAGGTCGAGGGCGCATGCGTCGCGAGCCGTCCTGCGCCATCCCAGACCAGCTCCTCGGTGGTGAGCCAGCCCGCGCCCTGCACATAGCCGCCCTCGATCTGCCCCACGTCGATCGCTGGGTTGAGGCTCTGGCCCGCGTCATGGAGGATGTCGGTGCGCAGGATCCGGTTTTCGCCCGTCAGCGTGTCGATCACGACTTCCGTCACCGCCGCCCCGTAGGCGAAATAGAGGAACGGCCGCCCCCGGCCCCGCGCCCGGTCCCAGGTGATCTTGGGCGTGGCATAGAACCCGGTGGAGGATAGCGACACCCGCCCCGCATAGCAAAGCGCCACAGCCTCCCCGAATGGCATCTCCTCGCGCCCGATCGCCACGATGCCGTCCCGGAACGCGACGGCGGCGGGCACGGTCTGGAACCGCCCGGCCAGAAACGCCGCCATCCGGTCGCGCACCGTCCCCGCCGCCGCCTGCGCCGCCATGCCGTTCAGGTCCGACCCGGAGGAGGCCGCGGTGGCCGACGTGTTGGGAACCTTCGCCGTGTCCGTCGCCGTCACCCGGACGGCCGCGGCGTCAAGCCCGAAGACACCCGCGGCCACCTGCGCCACCTTGCGAAACAGGCCCTGACCCATCTCCGTGCCGCCATGGTTCAGATGAACCGAACCGTCCTGATAGACATGAACCAGCGCCCCCGCCTGGTTGAGATGCGTGAGCGTGAAGGAAATCCCGAACTTCACCGGCGACAAGGCGATCCCGCGCTTGAGCACCCGACTGCCTGCGTTGAACCGCGCCACCGCCGCCCGCCGTGCCGCATAATCCGACGATTCCGCAAGTGCCGTGACGATGTCGCCCGCGATGAAATCCTCGACCGGCATATGGTAGGGCGTCGTCTGCAACCCGGTGCAAGGCGCAGCAGGCAGCGCACCCTCGTCGACGACATCCCCCGATCCGCGCGACGCCAGATCGACCTCCCCGCTTTCGATTTCCCGCCCGGAAATATCCTCGGGGG
>JBBSVE010000147.1:0-7332 GCA_038233815.1 Rhodobacterales bacterium | reverse complement strand
GGTCGCGGTGTTTTTGTCGATGTCCAGGGCGCGCGACTTGCCATTGCCGATCTTGAGGGGCTGGAGGATGGGCGCGAGGTTACGGTCGGTATCCGCCCGGAGAATTTCGAGCTGGCACAATCGGGTCTCCATGCAACGGTCGCTGTGATCGAGCCGACGGGGGCGGAGACGCATCTGGTGCTGCACGTCGGCAAACAGGAGATTACGGTCGTCCAACGCGACCGGATGGACCTGAAGCCCGGACAGTCGCTGATCCTTTCGGCGCAACCGGACCGGCTTCACCTTTTTGACCGCAAGACGGGCGCGCGACTGGGATAGGGCAGGGAACGCCCCGCCGTCCGATCTTACAGCGCGACGCAACTGGAACGGGAGGCTCGCTTGCGGGACAAGATTGTCATCCTCGGCATTTTCGTGGCCGACACGGCCTATCGCGCGGACCGGGCGCCCCGGATGGGCGAGACGATCCTCGGCAACAGTTTCAGGCTCGGGCCGGGGGGGAAAGGGTCCAATCAGGCCGTCGCGGCGGCGCGTGCGGGCGGGGTGGTCCATTTCATCTCGCGTCTGGGTCAGGACACGTTTGGTGATCTGGCACTACGGACCTGGGCCGATGCGGGCGTGATCCCTGAGGTCACGCAGCACGCGGACAATCAAACCGGGGCGGCCTATATCTTCATCGAGGAGACGACGGGCAACAACGCGATCATCGTATGTCCCGGCGTCGCGGGCACCATCTCCACGGCGGATATAGACGGTCACGCGTTGCTGATCGGCGGGGCGTCGGTGTTCCTTACGCAACTGGAACAACCCATCGACGTTGCGCGTCACGCGCTTGGTATCGCGCGGGCGGGCGGCGCGCGCACGGTGCTAAACCCGGCGCCGGGATTGCCTATTCCCGACGGGATGCTGTCACTTTGCGATTTCGTCACCCCGAACGAAAGCGAGGCTGAAGCGTTGAGCGGCATCGCCGTCGCGTCCGTCGACGATGCCTGTCGTGCGGCAGATGCCCTGCTGGCCCTGGGCGCCGGAGCGGTTGTGATAACCCTTGGGGATAAGGGCGCGCTTTACCGGGATGCGGATCTCACTGCCCATTTTCCGGCGGTGTCGGCCGGTCTTGTGGTTGAGACGACGGGTGCTGGCGACGCGTTCAACGGCGCGTTCGTGACTGCGTTGGCGGAAGGCATGGATCCCGTTTCCGCCGTTCGTTTCGGCTGCACTGCTGCGGGTCTTTCGGTGACGCGGAAAGGTACCGCACCCTCGATGCCGCTGCGTCCCGAGATTGATGCGTTGGTGGCGGGAGCGGCGCGTGATCCGTCCTGACGGGCCATCACAGTGACAGGCGCTTAGTTCTTGTCGACCGGCCGCGACCGCATACGACGCGCCGTCTCACGCTCGGCCCGTTTCAGGCGAATGGGCGGCAGGTCGCGATCCATCAGATCCATATCCTCCAGCACCATGTCGCCCATCGCCTTGAACGCCTGATCGAGCGCGCCGGCGCGGTGGGCGGAGTGCAACAGGCCGGGAATGCGGCGCGCGCGGTGATCCATCGGCAGGGGCTCCTCGGGCCACACATCGCTTGCCGCCGTGATATGCCCACGCTCCACCGCATCGAGCAGGGCGTCGAAATTTACCACGCCGGCGCGGCTCAGCAGAACGAACGCCGCACCGGGTTTCATCCGGGCGAAGTCGTCAGCGCCCAGAAAACCCTCGTTCTCGGCGGTGACGGAGGCCACGACAAACACCGTGTCGGACCGCTCAAGCACCTCGGCGAGAGAGGCGGGGACCACGCCGTGATCCGTCAGGACCGAAGGCGGCAACCACGGATCGCAGACCCGGACCGTCGCACGAAATCCGCCAAGCAGGCGGTGGAGCGCGCGGCCCAGATCGCCGAATCCCACGATCCCGATGTCGGATCCTGTCAGCAGGCGCGCGTGCCCGTTGCCATCCCCGCCCCACGCCTCCCGGCCCGCCCGGAAATTTGCGTCGGCACCGCTTATTCCGCGCGCCAGATCAATGGCAAAGCCAAGCCCGATTTCCGCTACCGGAACCGCAAATGCCGATCCCGTGGTCAACACATGAATTCCGCGCTGAAAGACCGCCTCATAGGGCATGTTGTCGAGCAGGTTCGATTCCACGTTCAACACGGCCCGCAGCCCGGTCAGTTTCGCAAGCGTCGCCTCCGAGATCGGCGGCTGACCCAGAATGTAGCGTGCGTCCCCCAGCGTGGGATCGTCTAGCGTCGCCACCTTTTCCGCCGTCGTCTCCACAAGTCGGTAGCGCGAACGGAGGGCTGCAAGCGGCTCAAGTCGGAAGATCAGATCGAGCGTGCGGGGTTCGGGCGCGCAGATCACGATCGGTCGCGTGTTCGACATCGGGGCATCTCCTCCAAAACGAACCAAGCAGTTTTCTAAGGCGAATCCTTGCCCGATACAAATGGCGCGGTTGCGGGAGGTGTCGCACGCACATCTGTATGGGGGTCTGCTACCGGAGAGGGCAGAATTGTATCATAAGGGATTTCGGTCATCGTTTTGGCCACCTGTATTCTCCCGTGAGCAGGATATGCGCCCATCCGAGGGGTGAAGTGTGAGCTAGCAGGGCTCTGTTGATGGCGTGGATGCCCCCTCCTGACGGCATCGCAATGTGCCAATGTGATGAAGTTTTAAGCCATCACAGAAGGAAGGAGCATCCATGCCATCAACAGAGCCGTAGCGGGCACTCGCGTCATTCCCCATATGGCACCCAGACGTTCTTTACCTGCGTCGCGCGGTGGAGAAAGCCACGTCCGTAACCCGCTTTTCTCGACCAGTCACGGGCGCCGTCGGGTTCCATCCAGGTCTGCTTTAGATTGCCGGCGCTCTCGGTCTCGACCATCGCGCAGCCGTTTACCCCGCCGACATACCACATCCCTGCGATCCCGTCGTGCTGCGCTAGAGTCTTGGCCAGTTCGTCCCGCGTGCCGGTTACGATGTTGACCACGCCCGCGGGCACGTCCGATGTCTCGAGCACTTGGTAGAAATCTGTCGCCGCCAGCGGATGCGTCTGCGAGGGCACTGCCACTACACTGTTGCCCATAGCGATCGCTGGCAGCACTAGGCTGACGAAGCCTAGAAGCGGTACGCCGGTGGGGCAGACCAGTCCCATCACACCGAGCGGTTCGGGCATGGCCAAAGTGACATGCGCCGATTTCGTCTGGTGCACCGCCCCGTCGAACTTGTCGGCTTGTGCCGCGTACCAGAAGCAGCGGCGGATGGCGGTTTCAACCTCGGCCTCGGCCCGCGGGCCGTCGGCTCCGAAGCTCACGAGGCGCTCGGCGAACTCAGGCGCCCGGGCCGAGAGGTTCTCACCAAGATAATAAAGCACCTGCGCCCGGTTATGCCCCGTGGCTTTGCCCCAGACCGCGGCTTTGCCCGCCGCCTCGACCGCGTTGCGGATGTCCTTGCGGTTGCCAAAGCCTGCAAGGCCGACCGGCCCCGCCGCCCCCGCCACCACATAGGAATAGCCCGACTCGGGCCGCGCTTGTTTGCCGCCAACATAGAGCTTCGCAGTCCGGTCGATCCCTCTCCCTCCCCCGCCGTCATGCGGGACCGCCTGCAGGTCGGCTGGCTCGGGCACAGAGCCTTTTGGTGCGGGGTGGCGCAGATAGGCCATCATCCCCTCGCGCCCGCCTTCCCGGCCGAAGCCACTTTCGCGGTAACCGCCAAAGCCCGCACCCGCGTCGAAGACGTTGGTGCAATTGATCCAGACCACCCCCGCCTTTACCTGAGCGGCAATGTCGAGGCAGAGGTTCACGTTCTCGGACCATATTGAGGCAGCGAGTCCATAGCGGGTGTTGTTGGCAAGTTCCACCGCATCCGAGGGCGTGCGGAAGGTGGTCATAGTGACCACCGGGCCGAAAATCTCTTCCGTCGACAGGACGCTCGCGGGTTCGACATTCGTCACCAGCGTCGGCGGGTAAAAGCACCCTTCGGGTGCATAGCCCTGATGCAACACCGCGCCCTCAGCCTCGCCTTGCGCTACCAAGTCGCGGATCCGCTGAAGCTGCACGGGATGCACGATCGCGCCCATGTCAGTCGATTTATCCAGCGGATCGCCGACGCGCAGCTTCCCTATCCGTGCTCGCATGAGCGCCTCAAACCGTTCCGCCACGGCCTCAGACACGAGAATACGCGCCCCTGCGCAGCAGACTTGGCCTTGGTTGAAGAAAATTGCGTCAACCACGCCTTCGATCGCTCCATCCAAATCGGCATCGGCGAAGATCACGAAAGGCGACTTGCCGCCAAGCTCTAAAGTCAGGCCCTTACCTGTTCCGGCCGTCTGACGGCGGATCGTCTTGCCCACCTCGGTCGAGCCGGTGAAGGCCACCTTGTCGATGCCGTTATGGCCGATAATGGCCGCGCCGGTCTCGCCGTCGCCGGTGACGATATTGACGACGCCCGCCGGCAGACCGACCTCAGCGCAGATCCCGGCGAAGGCTAGCGCGGTCAGGGGGGTGTACTCCGCCGGTTTCAGCACCACCGTATTGCCGGCGGCGAGCGCGGGCGCGATCTTCCACGCCATCATAAGCAGCGGGAAGTTCCACGGGATGATCTGACCACAGACGCCGTAGGGCTCGGTTCCCGGCAGTTCGTCCTCGGCGATCTCGGCCCAACCCGCATGGTGGTAGAAATGTCGCGCGACCAGCGGCACGTCGATGTCGCGCGTCTCGCGGATCGGTTTGCCGTTGTCGACGGTTTCGAGTACGGCAAGAAAGCGTGCGTGCTGCTGGACGTGTCGCGCAATCGCATAGAGGTAGCGCGCACGCTCGTGGCCCGATAGCTTCGCCCATGGCCCCTGCGCCTTGCGCGCGGCTTTCACTGCCGCGTCCACGTCAGCGGCCGTCCCTTGCGTGACCTTTGCGATGGCCGCCCCCGTCGCAGGATTCTGTACCTCGAAGGTCGCGCCAGGCGCGGTGAAGTTGCCGTCGATGAAATGGCCGAAGCCATCTTCGCGGGCGGCTAGCCAGCCCTGCACAATCGATGCATCTTCGGGTGCCGGGCCGTACTCCATCGTCTTCAGTATCTCGTGAATGCTCATACGTGTCCCCTTACGACGCGGCGTGACGGTGCGAGGCGGCGTAGCGCCCCGTGACATGATGTTCGAGCTGGCGCTCGATATCGCCCAACATGGACGAGGCGCCGAAGCGGAAAAGGTCGGGCTCAAGCCATGGCCGGCCCAGTTCCTCCTTCATCAGGATCTGCCAGCCGAGCGCCTCCTTCGCCTGCTTCATGCCACCCGCGGGCTTGAAACCGATCCGAATGCCGGTGGCCTCGCCGTAATCGCGCAGCGCTCGGATCATCACCAGACTAACGGGCAACGTCGCGTTTACCCCCTCCTTCCCGGTCGAGGTTTTGATGAAGTCCGCCCCGGCCTGCATCGCTACTATCGACGCGGAGTAGACGTTGCGAAGCGTCTGCAGATCGCCCGTCGCGAGGATCGCCTTCATGTGGGCGTTCCCGCAGACCTCCCGCATCTGGCGAATTTCGTCGTGAAGCGTCTGCCAGTTTTGCCGCAGAACGTGCTCGCGGGTGATGACGATGTCGATCTCGTGGGCGCCTTGATCGACGGCCCATTCGATTTCCTTCAGACGGAAGTCCAGCGGCATGAGCCCTGCCGGAAAGCCCGTGGCGACGCTTGCCACCGGAATATTAGAGCCTTTCAGCGCCTCGACCGCATGGGGCACCATCGTCGGATAAACGCAGACTGCACCCACCGTCAGCCCCATGTCGGCAATACCTAGCCCCTCGGAGATCCGGTCGGCCAGCGGCCTCCGCGCTTTGGCGCAGAGCCGGCGTACCTTACCGGTGGTGTCGTCGCCCGAAAGCGTTGTCAGGTCCACCAGCCGGATCGCATTGACCAGCCACGCCGCCTGATGCTGCTTCTTCACCGAGCGTCGCCCGCCCAAAGTGGCGGCCCGCCGCTCGGTCGCGGACCGGTTGACCCCGTGCCCTTCGAACATCCCGACATCGAGCAGCATACCAGGATTGCGGCTCTGAGCTTTTTCGATGCTGGCGGGCATCAGATGTTCCAGCGATGTTACCTTTCCGGCACGACTCGATTTGGGGTCTGCGACCATTCTTTCGCTTCCTTGATGGTGCCTGGCGCGCGCGGCGACGCCGTGACGCTTGAATGTCTTGCCGTTAGGCGCCTCTCGAGGGACGAATTTCCTTCGAGCGCTCGACGAGTTCCTCGACCCGAGTCCGATCCACCGGTCCCGACCAGTGCCCGCCCCTCTTCAGGCTCGATCCAACAATGGCCCCGTCGAGATGAGGTAAGAGATCAATGATATTAGCGGAAGTAAGGCCGCTTCCGCCGATGACCGGTAAAGATGTCCCGGCGCGAATTGCGGCGATCTCTTCGGTTGGGATAGAGTCGCCTGTACGATTTCCGGTCGCGATGGCGACGTCAGCGTCGTAGAACTCTGTGTCCCGCGCCAGTTCGGCCACGTCCCGGTCACCGGTGACGGCGTGCGCTCCGTGCTTGACATGCACATCCGCAAAAATTGCCACGCCGTCCGCGCCAATCTGCCGGCGAAAGCGCAGCGCTTCACCGCTCAATCCCTCGACCAGCCCTTCATTCGCTACGTAGGCGTTTACCCATTGGTTCACCCGCACAAACCGGGCGCCGGTGGCGTGCGCCACGGCCAGCGCACCGACGGCATGGTTGGCCAGCAAGTTGATGCCGAATGGCAGCGCAGTCCGTTCCGACACCGCCTGAACGATAGCCGTCATTGCAGCGATGATCTCGGGGCCGATGCCGTCAGGCTTTAGGAACGGAATATCGCCGTGGTTCTCCAATATCAGCCCGTCCATACCACCTTCCTCGTAGGCGCGTACGTCGGCGAGCACGATCTCGCGCAATTCGACAACTGATGCGCCGGTATAGCGCGGTGTCCCCGGTAGTGGTGGCAGATGGACGTTGCCAATTAACGGACGATCGCGATCGAAAATCTTACGAAGGAGGTCAGGGGTTCCAGACATAATCTCGTATTTTCCTTTTAATCAGAAAGTTACGGAGCGCGATAAAGCTCGCTCGTATCTGGCGTCCCGCTCTTCGGAGCTCGGGCGCCTAGTTGCGAGGGCGCCGTATGCCTCTACGACGAAAGAGGCCGATACGGTTCCCATGGCGCCGCACTCCGGAAGTGGCCGACCGGCCGCCAGGTAATCCCCCCCGAAAGTAAGGGGCTGCGAAAGTAGAATTTTCTCGGCAAGATGAACGAGGAGATTCCGAATGAAGACAAGCAGATACACTGAGGCCCAGATCATCGCGATCCTGCGGCAGGCCGAAGGCGGTGTTCCG
>JBBSVE010000146.1:0-7353 GCA_038233815.1 Rhodobacterales bacterium | reverse complement strand
CTGGGCGACGTGAGCCTTCTGAACCGTCCTGCGGTGGCACTGGTGGGCGCGCGAAACGCGTCGTCGCTGGGTCTGCGGATGGCGCGTCGGTTGGCGGAGACGCTGGGCGCGCATGGCTATGTCACCGTTTCCGGCCTCGCGCGTGGGATCGACGCGGAGGCCCATGCGGCGGCGATGGCGACCGGCACCGTGGCGGTGCAGGCCGGCGGGGTGGACGTGATCTACCCGGTGGAGAATACCGCCCTCGCGCACGAGATCGCGGAAAGGGGCTGCCGGCTCTCCGAGCAGCCGATGGGGCTGGAGCCGCAGGCGCGCCATTTCCCGCTGCGCAACCGCATCATCTCCGGTCTCGCGCGCGCCGTGGTAGTGGTCGAGGCGGCGACGCGGTCGGGCAGCCTCATCACCGCGCGCACCGCACTGGAACAGGGACGCGAGGTGCTGGCCGTCCCGGGCCATCCGTTCGACGCGCGCGCGGCGGGTTGCAATCAGCTGCTGCGCGAGGGGGCGATCCTCGTGCGCGGCGCATCCGACGTGATCGAGGCGGTGGGACCGGGCGTGGCCGCTCCGCCCCCCGCCCGAATGCGGATACAGCCGACGCCTGCGGTGGGCGCGCCGCCTCCGCCTGCGGTGGGCGATGCGCTGCACGGCCTCATCCTCGCACGGCTGGGGCCATCGCCGCTGGCGGAGGACCAGTTGATCCGCGATCTGGCGGTGCCGCCCGCGATCCTCGCCTCCGAGCTTCTGACGCTGGAACTCGACGGGCGGATCGTCCGGCAGGCGGGCGGCCTTCTGTCGCTTGCACCCTGAGCGGGGCGAAACGGGGGCTTCGGGGCCTCCATTGACAAACCGGGCGCATCGCCCACATCTTGCCCGGCCCGCGGCGGGCCCGATCCGGGCCCCTCCCGCGGGCCGTTCTGCAATGAGGTCCCCCATGGCTGTCGTCGTCGTCGAATCCCCGGCCAAGGCCAAGACAATCAACAAATATCTGGGCAGCGGCTATACCGTGCTTGCATCTTACGGGCATGTCCGCGACCTGCCTGCAAAGAACGGATCGGTCGATACCGACCACGACTTCGCGATGACGTGGGAGGTGGCTGCGGACAGCAAGAAACACGTCCGCGCCATCGCCGAGGCGCTGAAGACCGACGACGAGCTGATCCTCGCCACCGACCCCGACCGCGAGGGCGAGGCGATCTCGTGGCACCTGCAGGAGGCGCTGGCATCGAGCCTGAAGAAAAAGAAGGTGAGCCGCGTCACCTTCAACGCGATCACCAAACATGCTGTCACCGAGGCGATGAAGGCCCCGCGTCAGGTCGACGTGCCGCTGGTGGACGCCTACCTCGCGCGCCGGGCGCTCGACTATCTGGTGGGGTTCACGCTGTCGCCGGTGCTCTGGCGCAAGCTGCCGGGCGCGAAATCGGCGGGCCGGGTGCAGTCGGTCTGCCTCCGCCTCATCGTCGAGCGCGAGATGGAGATCGAGGCATTCCGCGCGCGCGAGTTCTGGACCGTGGGCGCGATGGTCACGACGCCGCGCGGGCAGGAGTTCGAGGCCCGGCTCACTGTGCTCGGCGGCAACCGGCTCGACAAGTTCACCATTGCCACGGCGGAGGCCGCCGAGCTGGCGGTGCAGGCCGTCACCTCGCGCGCCCTCACGGTTCTGTCGGTGGAGGCGAAGCCCCTGAGCCGCAACCCGTCGGCTCCTTTCATGACCTCGACCCTCCAGCAGGAGGCGAGCCGCAAGTTCGGCATGGGTGCCAAACAGTGCATGAACACGGCACAACGGCTCTATGAGGCCGGACACATCACCTACATGCGCACCGACGGCATCGACATGGCGCCGGAGGCGGTGGCGGCCGCGCGCGACGCGATCAAGGCGCGGTTCGGTGCGAATTACGTGCCAGGGACGCCGCGGCTTTACAAGAACAAGGCCAAGAACGCGCAGGAAGCGCACGAATGCATCCGTCCCACCGACATGGACAAGGCTACTGACGACCTGCGGCTTGAGACGGACCAGCGCAAGCTTTACGACCTGATCTGGAAGCGCACCATCGCGAGCCAGATGGAGGCGGCACGGCTGGAGCGGACCACCGTGGACATAGGCTCCGCCGACGGGCAGGTGGTTCTGCGCGCGACGGGGCAGGTGGTGCTCTTCGACGGGTTCCTCAAGGTCTACGAAGAAGGCCGCGACGAGGAGGAGGAGGGCGACGGCCGCCTGCCGCAGATTGCGCAGGGCGAACCCGCGCGGCTGAAATCCGAGGCGTTCCGGGCGGAATATCGCAAGCTCGCGGAGAGCGGCGACGATGTGATCGAGGATGCCGCAAAGGGGCTCGAGCGGTCGAAGGCGGCGGTGATGGCGGCGGACGGGTCGGTTCTGGCACGCCAGAGCCATACCCAGCCGCCGCCGCGCTATACCGAGGCCACGCTGGTGAAGCGGATGGAAGAGCTGGGGATCGGCCGCCCCTCCACCTACGCCTCGATCCTCACGACCATCGTGGACCGGGAGTATGTGCGGAAAGACAAGAACCGCCTGTTCCCCGAGGACAAGGGGCGGCTGGTGACGGCGTTCCTGTCGAATTATTTCGCCCGCTACGTGGAATATGATTTCACCGCCGATCTGGAGGCGCAGCTCGACGACGTCTCGGCGGGGGAGCGGGACTACAAGGAGGTGCTGGCCCGCTTCTGGCGCGATTTCTCCGCCGCCATTGCAGAGACGGCAGACCTCAGGATCGGCGAGGTCTTGACCCGGATCGACGAGTTCCTGAGCCCGCATCTCTACCCGCCGCGCGCCGACGGGACCGACCCGCGCCTCTGTCCGGTCTGCGGCGACGGGCGGCTGCATCTGAAGACCGCGCGGTCGGGCGGCGCCTTCATCGGTTGCGGCAACTATCCCGAGTGCCGCTACACGCGTCCGATCTCCGTCCCCGGCGGGGAGGAGGGCGCGGCCATGGCGGAGGAGCGGACGCTGGGCCTGGATGACAACGGTCTGACGATCAGCCTCAGGACCGGGCGCTTCGGGCCTTACGTCCAGCGCGGCGAGGCGACGGAGGAGGCGCCGAAGCCGCCCCGCTCCAGCCTGCCCAAGGGCTGGGCGGCGGAGGCGATGACGCTGGAAAAGGCGCTGACACTCCTGTCGTTGCCGCGTCTGGTGGGGACGCACCCCGAGGACGGAGAGCCGGTGGAAGCCGCGATCGGGCGCTACGGTCCTTACGTGAAGCACGGCAAGACCTACGCCAACCTGCCGGAGGTGGAGGAGGTCTTCACCATCGGCATGAACCGCGCGGTGGAGGTTCTGGCGCAGAAGTTCAGCCGCGCGCGGGTCGCGGCGGAGCCGATCCAGGACTTCGGCGAGCATCCCGACGGCGGGCCGGTGCAGGTCATGCCGGGCCGCTACGGGCCATACGTCAAATGGGGCAAGGTCAACGCCACGATTCCGAAGGACATGGACCCCGCCACGATCAGGCGCGAGGAGGCGGTGGTTCTGGTGGCCGAACGCGCGACGAAGGCGGGGGTGAAGAAGAAGGCGGCGCCGAAGAAGGCGGCGGCAGGGACAGCCGCGAAGAAACCGGCGGCCAAGAAGAAACCGGTGGCGAAAAAACCGGCCGCGAAGAAGAAGGCGGCGTCGGGCGGGACACCGGACTGATCGCGAGGGGTCCTCACCCTCTCGGGTTGACCAGCCGGCCCATGACATGCGCCGACCGCAGCACGCCGATCCGGCGGTTTCGGTCGGTCACGGCCATCTCCTCCACCCCGTCGCGCAGGGCCTCCATGACCTGCTTTACCGGAGTCTCGGCATCGACCTCGTGGGTGGCGGCCGTCTCGCCCGCCTCCATCACGTCGCGGGCGGTCATGACCAGCAGCGGGTTCATGTGGGCCACGAACTCGGCCACGTAGTCCGACACCGGATTCGCGATGATCTCCCGCGCGGTGCCGCACTGGACGATCCGGCCGCCCTCCATCAGCGCGATCCGGTTGCCGATCTTGAATGCCTCGTCGAGATCGTGGGAGACGAAGATGATGGTGCGTTTCAGCCGCTGCTGGAGCGCCAGCAGCTCATCCTGCAACCGCGCGCGGATCAGCGGATCGAGGGCGGAAAACGGCTCGTCCATCAGCAGGATCGGCGCGTCGGTCACGAAAGCGCGCGCGAGGCCCACGCGCTGCTGCATCCCGCCGGACAGCTCCCCCACCTTCCGGTCCGCCCATTGCGTGAGGTTCACCAGCTCCAGCTGCCGATCGACCGCCTCGCGTCGTTTCGCGGCGTTCACCCCCGCCAGCTCCAGGCCGAGGCCCACATTCTCCCGCACCGTGCGCCATGGCAGCAGGCCGAACGCCTGGAACACCATCGCGATGTTGGACAGCCGCAGACGGCGGAGCGTGGCCTTGTCGGCCTTGGTTACGGACACGGTGCGATCGCCGTCATGCACCCGCACCTCGCCCCGCACAACGGGGTTGAGCCCGTTGACCGCGCGCAGCAGCGTGGACTTGCCTGACCCCGAAAGGCCCATGAGGACGAGGATCTCCCCCTCCGCCACGGTCAGCGAACAATCGTGGACGCCCAGCACCTGACCCGTGCTTTCCTGAATTTCCGCGCGGTCCTGTCCGGCGTCCATCAGCGGCAGCGCGCGGTCGGGGTGATCGCCGAACACGATGGACACGGCGTCGAACTCCACCGCGACGCGGGCAGCGGTCATCGCTGCACCCTGAGCATCCGGTCGAGAAGGATCGCCACCACGACGATGATCATCCCGCTCTCGAACCCGAGCGCCGTGTTGACGGAGTTGAGCGCCCGCACCACCGGCACGCCGAGCCCGTTTGCCCCCACCAGCGCCGCGATCACCACCATGGAGAGCGACAGCATGATGGTCTGGTTCAGCCCGGCCATGATCTGCGGAAAAGCATAGGGCAGCTCCACCTTCCAGAGCCGCTGCGACGGCGTGGCGCCGAAGGCGTTCGCGGCCTCGGTCAGCGCCTCGGGCGTGGTGGAGATGCCGAGCTGCGTCAGCCGGATCGGCGCGGGCAGCACGAAGATCACCGTGGCGATGAGGCCCGGAACCATGCCCAGCCCGAAGAACACGATCGCGGGGATGAGATAGACGAACGTCGGCAGCGTCTGCATCAGGTCGAGCACCGGCGAGATATAGCGGTAGAGACCCGGCCGGTGCGCGAGGAAGATGCCCACGGGAACGCCGATCCCCATGCACACGATGCAGGCCGACAGCACGAGTGTCAGGCTCTCGGTCGTCTCCTCCCAGTAGCCCTGGTTGATGATGAAGAAGAAGCCCAGGACCACCAGAAGGCAGGTCTTCCACGACCGTTGCAGCGCCCATGTCAGCGCCACGAACACCGCCACGATCACGAACGGATGCGGGGTCTGGAGGCACCACAGGATCGCCGCGATCAGCTTTTCCATGACGAGCGAGATCGTGTCAAAAAGCCCGCGGGCGTGGTGCTGGAGAAAGTCGAAGATGTCCTTGGCCGTCGCACCCACGGGTATGCGATGCGACCTGTCGCTGAGCCAGGTGACCGGATCCATCGCGCCCCGTTTCTTCGTTGCAGATGTGAATGCCCCCGGCCCGGACCGGACCGGGGGCTCTGGCTTGCTACTTCAGCGCGGCCTCGACCGCCGCCAGACCGTCCTTGCCGTCCTTCGTGGTGACATCCGCGAGCCATGGCGTCACCGTATCGGGATGCGCCGACAGCCACGCCTTTGCCGCGGCCTGCGGCTCGTCGCCATCGTTCAGGATCTTGCCCATGATCTCGTTCTCCATCGGCAGGGAGAACTCCATGTTCTCAAGGAGTTTGCCGACATTCGGGCATTCCTTGACATAGCCCGCGCGGGTGTTCGTCGCGACCTCGGCGCCGCCGTAGTTCGGGCCGAACACGTCGTCGCCACCCGAGAGGTAGGTAAGGTCAAACGAGGCATTCATCGGATGCGGCGCCCAGCCGAGGAACACAACCGGCTCGTCGCGCGCATTGGCGCGGGCGACCTGCGCCAGCATGCCCTGCTCGGAGCTTTCCACGAGGTTCACATCCTTCAGCCCGAATTCGTCCTTCTTGATCATGTCGATGATCAGGCGGTTGCCGTCGTTGCCCGCCTCGATGCCGTAGATCTTGCCGTCGAGCTGTTTTTCGTGTGTCGCGATGTCCTTGAAGTCCTTGATTCCGATGTCGGCGCCCGCCTTGTTCGTGGCCAGCGTGTATTTCGCCCCGGTGAGGTTGGTGCGCACCGTGTCCACGGTTCCGGCCTTGCGGTAGGGCGCGATGTCGCCCTCCATCGTCGGCATCCAGTTGCCGAGGAACACGTCCACGTCGCCCTTGGCCATCGCCTGATAGGTCACGGGAACCGACAGGATCTTGGTGTCCGTGCCGTATCCCAGCGCCTTCAGGATGACCGAGGCCACGGCGGTGGTGGAGGTGATGTCGGTCCAGCCGACGTCCGAAAGTGTCACCTCGTCGCACCCGGCGGCGACCGCCGTGCCGCACAGCGTCAGGGTAATGGCCGAGGCGAGAAGGCTCGTTCTGATCGGTGTCATGGCGTATCCTCTGTCGATTTCGTTTTTTGTTGATTGACGAGTCAATAAACGTCACGGTAGCCCCGCTTGCAACCTTTTTGTCGGACGGACCCGCTGATGCCGAAACTTGGAATGGAGCCGATCCGCAAGGCGGCACTCGTGAGCGCCACGATCGTCGAGATCGGGCGCAAAGGCTCTCTCGACGTGACGGTGGGCCAGATCGCGCGGCGTGCGGGCATGTCGACGGCGCTGGCGCACCACTATTTCGGCGGCAAGGAGGCGATGTTTCTGGCCGCCATGCGCCACACGCTGACCGTCTACGGCGCGGAGGTGCGCGGCGCGCTTGGCGTGGCGCAGGGACCGGAGGCGCGGCTGGAGGCGATCCTGCTCGCGTCCTTTAGTGCGACGAACTTCCGGCGCGAGGTTGTGGGCGCGTGGCTCAACTTCTACGTTCTGGCGCAGACGCAGCCAGCGGCGCGGCGCCTGCTCGCGGTCTATCAGGGGCGGTTGCGCTCCAACCTCGTCCATTGTCTTTGCGGGACGCTCGGTCGGGCGGAGGCGCTGCGGGTCGCCGAAGGGGCTGGGGCGCTGATCGACGGGGTCTACCTGCGACAGGCGCTGACCGGGGGCGCGCCCGACGGGGCGGCGGCGGCAGTGGTGGTGCGCGCCTATCTGGCCGCGCAGTGCGGCCGGGGGCGCGCGTCGTGATGCGGGACGCCCAGCCGCAGGCCAGCCATTTCGTCAACGGCGCGTGGCTGGAGGACGACGCGGGTGCCGAGATCGAGGTGCGCTATCCCGGCACCGGCGCGGTGATCGCGCGCCTCCACGAGGCGACGCCCGCCGT
>JBBSVE010000145.1:0-7360 GCA_038233815.1 Rhodobacterales bacterium | reverse complement strand
GCGTGGCCGATGTGGAGATGCCCGTTGGCATAGGGCGGCCCGTCGTGGAGCGTGAAGGGTGCGCGCCCCGTCTTCTCCCGCAGCCTGTCATAGACGCCGATCTTCGCCCAGTGGGCGAGCCATTCCGGCTCCCGCGCGGGAAGGCCCGCGCGCATGGGAAAGTCGGTCTCGGGCAGGAAGACGGTGGCGCGGTAGTCGTGGGGTGCGGTGTCGGGCGTATCGGCGCACATCGGATGCGGTCCTCGGGCAAGGGAAAGGGGGGTGCGGACGGGTCCCGGCGCCTGACGGATCAGGCCGCCGGGCCGCTAATTCGGGAGGGGATCGCGCCGGTCCATCGCATGGCGCCTGTCATAGCGCCGCGTGCGGGCGGGGTCCAGCGGGACGGCGCCTCAGACGAACTGTTCGCGCAGCAGACGCTCCTCCAGCCCGTGACCGTCGTCAAAGAGGATGCGATGGCGGACGGCACCCTGGGTGCGGATCTCCACCGAGCGGACGTCGGGGACGGAGGAGCTGTCGGTATCGGCGCGCACCGGGCGTTTTTCGGGGTTGAGCACGTCGAACCGCACCACCGCCGATTTCGGCAACAGGGCGCCGCGCCAGCGCCGTGGCCGGAAGGCGGCGATCGCGGTCAGCGCCAGCACGTCCGACCCGATCGGCAGGATCGGGCCGTGGGCGGAATAGTTGTAGGCCGTCGATCCCGCGGGGGTGGAGAGGAGCGCGCCGTCGCAGACCAGCTCCTCCATCCGTACGCGCCCGTCGACGGAGATGCGCAGCTTGGCCGCCTGCGGACCCGCGCGCAGCAAGCTCACCTCGTTGATGGCGAGGCTGCGAATGACATGGCCGTCCGCCGTTTCGGCCTGCATCTCGAGGGGGTTCACGACCTCCTCTCCCGCAGCGTTCAGGCGGGCGGGCAGATCATCCTCGGCGTAGGCGTTCATCAGGAAGCCTATCGTGCCGCAGTTCATGCCGTAGACCGGCAGGTCCAGCGCTTCGGTCTGGTGGAGCGACTGGAGCATGAAGCCGTCGCCGCCGAGCGCCACGATATGACTCGCCGCCGTCTCGTCATGCTGGCCGTAGCGGGCGCCGAGAACCGCCAGCGCGCGCTGTGCGGCCGGAGCGGGACTGGCGCGGAAATGGATCAGGGGGGTCACGGGGGCATGCTCCTCACCGGGCGGAGCGTGACCGGACGGCGGGGCGAACTCAAGCCCCCCCCGCGATGCGGCCGCCCGGAATGTCGCCCACCCTGCCCTGCGCGACGGATATGGACTTTGCCGAAGCGCCCGCATCGTCTATCACCGCCTGCAATCCCCATCCCCCCCTGCGCCCCGAGGAGATCCCCGATGAACGCGACCGCAGACACCGCCCACCGCGACGCCGGCTTCTTCACCGAAAGCCTCGGGCAGCGCGACCCGGACGTCTTTGCCGCGATCACCGGCGAGCTTGGCCGCCAGCGCGACGAGATCGAGCTGATCGCGTCGGAAAACATCGTCTCCCGCGCGGTGATGGAGGCGCAGGGTTCGGTGATGACGAACAAATATGCCGAAGGCTATCCGGGCCGGCGCTACTATGGTGGCTGTCAGTTCGTCGACGTGGCGGAGACCCTTGCCATCGAGCGGGCGAAGGAACTGTTCGGCTGCGGCTTTGCCAACGTTCAGCCCAACAGCGGCAGCCAGGCCAATCAGGGCGTCTTCACCGCACTCATCAAGCCGGGCGATACCATTCTGGGCATGAGCCTCGATGCAGGCGGGCACCTGACGCATGGGGCCGCCCCGAACCAGTCCGGCAAGTGGTTCAACGCGGTGCAGTATGGCGTCCTCAAGGACAGTCTGCTGCCCGATTACGACCAGATCGAGCGGCTAGCGGAGGAGCATCGCCCCGCGCTCATCATCGCGGGCGGCTCGGCCATTCCGCGGATCCTGGATTTCGCGCGGTTCCGGGCAATTGCCGACACGGTGGGGGCCTGGTTCCTCTGCGACATGGCGCATTTCGCAGGACTGGTGGCGGCGGGGATCTACCCTTCGCCCTTCCCGCACGCGCATGTTGCCACGACGACGACGCACAAGACCCTGCGCGGGCCGCGCGGCGGCATGATCCTGACCGACGACGAGGCCATCGCGAAGAAGGTCAACTCCGCGATCTTCCCCGGTATTCAGGGCGGGCCGCTGATGCATGTGATCGCGGCCAAGGCGGTGGCCTTCGGCGAGGCGCTGCGGCCGGAGTTCAAGACCTATCAGCGGCAGGTCGTGACCAACGCGCAGGCGCTGGCGGACCAGTTGATGAAGGGCGGGCTCGGCTGCGTGACGGACGGGACGGACACGCACCTGATGCTGGTGGACCTGCGGCCCAAAGGCGTGAAGGGCAACGCCACCGAAAAGGCACTGGGGCGCGCGCATATCACCTGCAACAAGAACGGGAGTCCATTCGATACCGAAAAACCGACCATCACCTCGGGCATCCGTCTGGGCACGCCCGCAGGCACAACGCGGGGCTTTGGCGCGGCGGAGTTCCGTCAGATCGGCGACTGGATCGTCCGGGTCGTGGACGGGCTCGCGGCCAATGGCGAGGACGGCAATGCGGATGTGGAGGCCGGGGTGGCATCGGAGGTGGCAGACCTCTGCGCGCGGTTCCCGATCTATCCGGGGCTCTGAGGCGCTCTACCAGTAGCCGCGCCATTTCAGCACCAGCGCCAGCAGGAACGCCACGCCCGCGAGGCTGAAGACCACGCCCAGCGCAGACCCCACAAGTCGACCCCGGACCCGGTCGCCGCGACCCCGCGCGTTGAGGTGGCGCAGGCAGGTGTCGTAGTCCGACGCAACCTCCGCGTCGTCAATCTGCAAAAGCAGTTTCGGGTTTTGCGCCCGTGCCGCCGCCGCGGCGAGCCGGTCGCCCGCGATCCGCACCTTGCGCGGCAACCGACGCCGCGCCCGGCGCATCCGCTCGGTCAGATCGCCACCCCGAACCCCAAGACGGAGCTTCAGCAGCGCGCCCACGCGGTCGGCCATCTGTTGTATCGTCACCGCGCCCATATGCGTTCCCGAATGTCCCGGCATCCCTCCTAGCAAGGCCAAGGGCGGGCCATCAACCACTCTGGATCGCACCCCGAAGACAGGCTAGGCAGGTGGCATGCTGAACACAGTCCACCACCCCGCAGGCACGCAATCGGACGCGCCGCCGCTTCTGATCGTGCACGGGCTCTTCGGGTCGGCGCGGAACTGGGGGGCCATCGCACGGCGTCTCGCGGACCGCCGCCCGGTGCTGGCCGTCGACATGCGCAACCACGGCTTGAGCCCGCGCGCATCCTCGCAGAGCTATCCCGACATGGCCGCGGATCTGGCAGAGGTCGTGGGCTCGGACGGACCGATGGACGTGATGGGCCACTCGATGGGTGGCAAGGCCGCGATGATGCTGGCGCTCACCCAGCCCGCACTGGTCCGTCGTCTGATCGTGGTCGACATTGCCCCGGTTGAATACCGCCACAACCAGTCCCGCCATATCGCGACCATGCGCGCGCTGGACCTCGCGGGCCTCGCGTCGCGGGCGGAGGCCGACCGCCGCTTTGCCGCGCTGGAGCCGGACGCCGCGCTGCGGGCGTTCTTCCTTCAGTCGCTCGACCTTCAGTCGGATCCGCCGCGCTGGCGTCTGAACCTCGACGTGCTGGAGTCGGAGATGGCCCGCATCGTCGGCTGGCCGGAGGTGGCAGGCACGTTCGACGGCCCCGCGCTGTTCCTGTCCGGCGGCGACAGCCCCTATGTTTTGCCGGAACATCGGGACAGGATTCGCGCGCTCTTCCCCGGCGCCCGGTTCGCGCGCATTCCCGGCGCAGGGCACTGGCTCCATGCCGAAAGGCCGCGCGCGGTGGAGGAGACGGTGCGGGTGTTCCTCGACGCGTGACGCGCCCTCAGCGTTTGCCGTAGTAGAGGCCCACGACATGCTCGGCCTCGGCAAAGAAGAGCCAGCGCGCGGCGAAGGCGCCCAGAAGGTAGATGGCGACGCCGGCGATCTGGGCCGCGGCACTGCCGGTGAAAGCGAGCGCCGCAGGGATCAGGGCCGCGCAGACCACGGCAATCACGCGCAGCCGCACCGCATGGCGGCGGGCGACGGTAAAGATCATCTCCCGCATCAGGTAGTTGCCGCCGGTGTGGGGCTGCTCGAAGACCGAAGGTGTGCCGATGCGGCCCAGCCCCGTGGCAGAGGCCAGCGTCGCCCCGCGCAACCCGAACTGCGCGTCGCCGACCCGGAAGGTCACGACCTGCACAATCCCCAGCGCCAGCAGCAGGACGCCCGCGACCGGCCCCTGGAGCGCCATCAGGGCACCCCCCGCCAACGCGAAGGCAAGATACAGCAGCGGTGTGGTCCAGTGGCTCCAGCGCGGAACGGCGCGGATCTGGGCGTAGATCATCGAGGTGCAGACCACCGCGACCAGCGCGACCAGCGCCGCCACCATCCGCCACACCACCGGCACCGCGAACCCCAGCCAGTCGCCCAGCGCGACAGGGGCCAGCGCGCAAAGCGCCGCGACCGCGCCCCACGCCTCCCGGCTGAGCCATGAGGTGCGCCATTGCGTGAAGGCCAGCAGCGCGCGCTGCGGGTTGCCCAAATGGAAGGTGGAGGCCGACAGCCCGCCCACGGCAAGTGCGTAGCCCAGACCCCAGACGAAGAACGCGGGCCATCCCGCGACCGGCAGCAGACCCGCGGACAGGCAGGCGAGAAAGCCAAAGCCCAGACCGGAGAGGACCGTGAAGACGATGACCGACGGCGCGGGATTCATGCGCGACCGCGAGACCGCATCAGAGCTTGCCCAGAAGCTTGTCAAGCCAACCCGCGAAACCCGTGGCCTCGATGTCCAGAAGCGGGGCCAGCGGGGCGGCTTCGGAGGGCCGGTCCTTCTTGCGCGGCGGCAGATACTTGTTCACCGGTTTCGTCCCCATCTCCGGCATCAGGTCATAGCCGCCCCGCTCCGCAACAAGGCGGCTCACATCGCTGTCGGGGTCGGACAGATCGCCGAAATGGCGCGCGCCGGTCGGGCAGGTGCGCACGCAGGCGGGCTGGCGATCCTCCTCCGGCAAATTCTCGTTGTAGATCCGGTCGACGCAGAGCGTGCACTTCTTCATCACACCCGCCGCCGCGTCCATCTCCCGCGCGCCGTAGGGGCAGGCCCAGGCGCAAAGGCCGCAGCCGATGCAGGCATCCTCGTTCACCAGCACGATCCCGTCGGAGGCGCGCTTGTAACTCGCCCCCGTCGGGCAGACCGTGACGCAGGGCGCGTCGTCGCAATGCAGGCAGGAACGGGGAAAGTTGATGATCTGCGCCGGGGCCGCCTCGGGCTGGACCTGATACGAGTGCACGCGGTTGAGGAAGGTGCCCGACGGCTCCGCCCCGTAGGGGTCCTGATCCGACAAGGGCACGCCGTAGGCCTGATCGTTCCAGCCCTTGCAGGCGGTGACGCAGGCGTGACAGCCCACACAGGTGTCGAGGTCGATGACGAGGCCGAGCTTGCGCTCCGTCGTGGCGGGCAGGCTGGTCATGCGCTCTCTCCCGCAGGGACGACGCGGGACACGGGGGGCAGGACCGGGTGCGCCTCCGCCGGGGCCGCGACCTTCTCGATCCGCACGCGCAGGTCGAACCAGGCGGCCTGCCCCGTCACCGGGTCGGAATTGCTCCACCGCTGGCCGTCGCCCTTGGGCGGCAGGAGTTCATGGATCAGGTGGTTGAGCAAAAACCCCTCCGTCGCCTCGGGCGCATCGATGGACAGCGCCCATGCCGCCTTGCGCTTGCCGATGGCATTCCAGGTCCAGACCGTATTCTCGTTGAGCGCGGCCATATGCGCCACCGGCACCGTGATCGACGCCGTGGGCGAGGTGACGCGCGCCCAGTCGCCGTTGGCAAACCCCTCCGCCTCCCACACCTTCGTGGGCACATAGAGCGGGTTCATCCCGTGGATCTGGCGCAGCCATGCGTTCTGGCTGCCCCATGAATGATACATCGCCATCGGCCGCTGGGTCAGCGCGTGAAGCGGATAGCCCTCCGCCCCGTCATCGCCGAAAGGGGGATACCAGACCGGCAGCGGGTCCATCGCCTGTTTCAGCCGCGCGCGCATGTGATCTGGCGGCTGGCGGTCGCCGTGGCCTTCGGCGGCCCGCTGGAACCGGCGCAGCGGCTCGGACCAGAGCGGCAGGAGGAACGGTTGCGGCGCGTCATAGAGCCCCGTCTTCACCGCCCAGGCCTGATAGTCGGCGTTCCACGGCTTCATGAAGCGCCCCTCGGGGGGGACGTGGGCCTGATAGAAAGCGCCGTTCTCGATGTAGCGTTCGATCTGGCGCGGGTTCGGGGCGCCGCGCCCCTCCGCCTCGCCATCCGCGCCGCGAAAGCCCATCAGCGGGCCGACACCGGGGCGGCGCTGATGGTTCGCGATATAGTCGGCGTAATCGGCATAGAGGGGCGCGCCCTCCGCATCCACGAACCCCGGCAGACCGAGCCGCGCGCCAATGTTGATCAGCACCGACTGAAAGCCCCGCACGTCCCGGTCCGGCTCCACCACCGGCCAGCGGATCGCGTCGCCCGCGGCATCGGGCTCCGAGATCGGGCGGTCGAGCAGGCTGATGCAGTCATGCCGCTCCAGATAGGTGGTGTCGGGCAGGATCAGGTCGGCATAGGTCACCATCTCGGAGGCATAGGCGTCGGAATAGATGATGTGCGGGATGACGTAATCGCCATCCTCGCCCTTGTCGGTCAGCATCGCCATCACGCCCTCGACATTCATCGAGGAGTTCCACGCCATGTTCGCCATGTAGAGAAACAGCGTGTCGATCCTGTAGGGGTCGCCCGCATGGGCATTGGCGATGACCATGTGCATCACACCGTGCGCAGACAGCGGGTTTTCCCAGCTGAACGCCTTGTCGATCCGGGCGGGGGAGCCGTCTTCCGTCAGGCACAGATGCTCCGGCCCGCGCGGATAGCCCAGATGCGGACCGTCGAGCGGCTTGCCCGGCGTGACCTTGCAGTGCGGTGCCGGATGCGCCTCGGGCGGTTTGGGATAGGGCGGGCGAAAGCGGTAGCCGCCGGGCGTCTCCACCGCGCCGAGGATCACCTGCAGCAGGTGCAGCGCGCGGGTCGTCTGAAAACCGTTGGAATGGGCGGAAATGCCGCGCATCGCGTGGAAGGAGACCGGGCGGCCCACCATCGTCTCATGCCTCTCACCGCGAAAATCGGTCCAGGGCTGGTCGAGCGTCACGGGATGGTCGAACGCCGCCTCCGCCAGATCGGCCGCGAGACCCCGTATACGCGCGGCGGCGATGCCCACCCGTGCCGCCACCGCCTCCGGCGCGTAGTCGGGCGAGAGGTAGCGTTCCGCCAGATGCTG
>JBBSVE010000144.1:0-7567 GCA_038233815.1 Rhodobacterales bacterium | reverse complement strand
GGGGAGACTTTACACCAGAACCTGCGGCGGCATGGCCCGTGGTCCAGGAGTTCCATCGCGTCTTGTAGCGCGACAATCTGGCACCATGCGGCGACATGTTCTGATTGTCGCGCAACAGCGTCTACTGGTCGAGACACGTTGGCTAATGTCTGCTCCCGCCAGGGAGATCGGTTGACGCGCGACCACCTATGGCCAGTGACCCGAATAGCCATGCGATCGCCAGCAGGTATCCAGCGAGGACGTCGGTTGGGTAATGAACGCCGAGATAGATCCTCGTGCCGCCGATCGCGGCCACCAGACACACCGTAACCGCCCAGAGGGCTGCTCGAGATGCGCCCCCGCGGCCCAAGATGACCGCGAGTGCGCCATAAAAGCACAGTGAGAAGAGCGCATGCCCGCTCGGAAAACTGTAGGTGGTCGGGTCCGCGCCGAAGAAGGGCGGAGGACGCGGCCGTTGGATGGAAAACTTCACAGCATTTTCGAGAATGACCGCACCCGCCATCACGAACAACACGAATTTGCAGTCCCCTCGCAGGCCCGCCCGCACCAAGACCACGGCTTCGATCCCGCCAAATACGGCTAGAACGCCCAACGATCCGAACAAGGTCACTGTTTCGACGCAAGTCGTGAGCCACGGCGCAGCGAACTCGTGCACCTTCATGCGGACGGCTCCATCAAATCCCGCCATCCCGCCGCGGAGCATGACGACCGTCAGGCAGCAGAACGTCAGCGAGGCGGCAGCGGCAACGGCCAACTCCACCGCCCGAGACCTCAAGTCGCGTTCAGACGCGCCCAGCCAGCCTCCTTTTCGCCGAAACGTTCGACGCTAGCCTGGTGGAACCTCATGCGCTCGGGGTCCCAGACCATGCAGGTGACGTCAGCCTCCGGCCTTGCAATCCGCAGGATGTTGAACGCATTTACCTCGCCGCGCTGGCGGGTGGAGGTCGCCGTTCCCGCCTGGATCAGCAGCGCCGCGCGGCCTTGCATTGGGTAACGTTGGGCGGTCTGCCCGACATGGCTGAGGTGCAGATGGCCGGACAGGATCATGTCTACCCGGGACTGCACAAAGCCGGCGATCGCCAGATGCGCGCGGCCTACCACGCTATGCACAGGCGTGGCACCGGGCACCGGATCCGGCGTATCGAACGGATGATGGGTGACGACGATCCTGGTGACGCGGGGACTACAGGTTGCGAGGCGCTCGGTGATTGATGCCACCTGCGCTTGGTTGATCCGGCCGTTCTTGAAGGTCAGCGCGCGTGCGGTGTTGATGCCCAGCACCGCCATCTCCTCGTCGGCGTAGAAGGGCGCAAGGTCGTCCGTGATGTAACGTCGGTAGCGACGCAAGGGCGCGAGCCAGCGGCGGATCAGGTCGTAGAGCGGCACGTCGTGATTGCCCGGAACGAGCAGTTGGGGCTGCGGCAACTTCGCCAGGAAGCGGGCGGCGTCCTTAAATTCCCGCACCCGGGCCCGTTGGGTGAAGTCGCCCGAGATGACGACGAGGTCCGGCTCCGCCGCGGCCACGGCCGCCAGCAATGGGGGCAGGATCCGTGGATCGACGCGGCCGAAATGCAGGTCGGACAGATGCACGAGGGTTCGCACCCGCTCAGCTCTCCTTTGGCACAAGCACACGAAGCGCGCCGGGGCGGATGCTGTATCGCAGGGGCGTCTGCATCACGCTCACCTCGCCGTCCCGAGCCACGAGCAGGTGGCGCCGCCGCGTGTGGATCTGAACTTTCTTCACGTCGCGACGGAGCAGGTCGGTCGTATCGACCCAGCCGAGCAACGCCCCGAGCGCCAGGCGTAGGAGCTTTGCCCGACCGGTATGCGGCGTTGAGCAGAGCCAGAGCATGCCGCAGTCCAGCCGCGCTCGCGTCCCGATCTCAAGACCCGTGATATTGTAAGGGTTGTTGCCGACGAACACGAATGGCGTCTCGATCGGGTGGGCGCCCTCCCGGTCGTCCTCGAGCCTGACACGCATAGTGATTCCGTCTCGCATGACGTACGCGACGGCATGGGCGAGAGCCAACCACTTTGGGTGGCCATGCCGCTGTCTCTGTTCGCGCTCGCGGACGATCTGAGGGTAGAAGCCGACACTCGAGTTGTTGAGGAAGATCTGCCCGTTCACCGCGCCGACATCAACCCGCACCTCGGCCCCCGTGAAGAGGGTGCTTACCGCGTGTTCCAAGTCGAGTGGGATCTTCATGTCCTTCGCAAAATGGTTCAGGGTTCCCATCGGCAGCACGCCGAGCGCAGCGTCGCTGTCCACCAACGCCGCAGCGACCGCGCTGACTGTTCCGTCGCCGCCACCCGCGGCGACCACCCCACCCATCTTGCTGGCCCTTCGGGCCAAGGTCTCCAGCTCCTCGCCGCTGGACACGACGACACTTACCTCGCGGCCGTGCTCGGCGGCGAGCCGCTCGATGCGTGCGCGAGCGTCGGCTTCGTATTGCGAGCCGGCCTTGCAGTTCAGAATGCAGGTAACGGAGCGTCGCACTTCCATCTCCTCTACGGGCTCCTGCGACGGATCACGGCCTGCGGTCCGGCAACGCCCGCCGTCTCTGCGGGAAGAAATGAAGTACTACGCAGTTCGGCGGGCCCGACCAGTCTGGTACGACATGCTCGGGGTAAAATCTCCCGCTTGGCACCCCGCCAAGCCTCAACTGTGTCGTCATCGGCTGAGCGGATCGGCCTTGATGACGCTGAGGCTGCCATCGGTTTCCAGAATCACGGCGGCCGCGCCAGCTGGCTCGGCCACGCCGGAACTGCGGAGTGCCGCCCGCACTTCGGTTTGGGTCACCCGCTGGTCCCGGAGAGCGCCGTCTAAAAACTCTCCGTCCCGTAGCAGTAGCGTCGGCTCCGACTTGACCAGGTCGCTAAACCAGCTCGAACGGATTGAAAGCCAGGCTACCACATACTGCAGCGTCACCAGCAAAAGCAGAGCAGTGATGCCCTCGGCCAGAGGCACCGTCTTGGACAGGAGCACCGTTGCCAGTGTGGAACCTAGAGCGACAGTGACGATCAGATCGAAAGCATTGAGCTTGGCCAATGTGCGCTTGCCGGACACGCGAAGCAGCAGAACCAGTCCTCCATAGGCGAGCGGGCCGACCGCCAGTACCCGCACTACACCGGCCCATGCCTCAAAAAACATGAGTAGACGATCTGCCCGTTTTGCGGCAGTCCGGCCCGCGCCATGCTCCAGGCAAGATCAGAGCATCAATAAGCCAGCAAGAAAGCGGCAGGGCCGCCAAGCTGACTAGCTGGGCGAACGAAATTGAGGAGGTCAAATACCGCATATCGCCTCCTGAAACCATTTGAGGTTGCCGTTAAACCTGCTTGACCAACCTTGGTTCCTTATCTGGATTCATCTGGCGGTAATGCGATACACAAGCTTCGTCTCGTCTCGTTTTGCCGCTTCGACGGCGTCCGCCATCATCGCGTGGTGCGGGGACAGCGCACAGGCCGGATCGGTCGCGCCAGCATCTCCGGTCAGGGCGAAGGCTTGGCAGCGGCATCCACCCCAGTCCAGTTCCTTGCGGTCGCAGGACCTGCAGGGCTCGGGCATCCAGGCCGTGCCGCGGAAACGAGTGAAGCTGGGATCGTCTCGCCAGATTGCCGCGAGCGATGCGGTTTCCACCGAGGGGAACACAAAGTCCGGCAGGCTCTGCGCCGCATGGCAAGGCAAGGCAAGGCCGGCAGGGGTCACTACCATTAGGCGCTGCGCCCAGCCGCCCATGCAGGGCTTTGGCCGGCTTGCGTGGTAGTCCGGCGTCACATAGTCGATGACGATACGCCCAAGCAGCCGCGCCCGTGCAGCCTCGACCGCCAACGTGGCAGCCTCCAGTTGCGCGCGCGTCGGCATCAGAGCGTCGCGATTGGCCAGCGCCCAGCCGTGATACTGCACATGGGCGATCTCGATTCGGGTGGCCTGTAACGCCTCCCCCAGTGCCAGCATGGCGGGAAGTTGTTCCAGATTCTGCCGGTGCACTACGAAGTTCGCAGTCAGCGCCAAACCGGCGGCATGGATCAACGACGCCGCTGTCAGCTTGCGCGCGTGGCCGCCGGACAGGCCGCCGATCCGGTCGGCGTTGACGGGCTCGGCATCCTGGAAACTCAGCTGGATGTGGTCCAGCCCTGCCTCCGCCAGAGCTGCGACGGCGGCCGCATTCAACGTCACGCCAGCGGTGATCAGATTGGTGTAGAGGCCCCGCCTCGCGGCGTGCCGGACCAGTGCGGCCAGGTCCTTGCGCGCCGTGGGCTCTCCGCCCGAGAAGTGAGCGTGCAACATCCCCAGCGCCGCTGCCTCGTCCAGCACGCGCATCCAGGATGAAGTACCGAGTTCGCGTGAGGCGCGCTCGAGTTCAAGTGGGTTAGCGCAATAGGGGCAACGTAGCGGGCAGCGATGCGTCAGTTCCGCGACCAGTGCCAACGGTGGCGCGACGCGCGCGGGGATCGCGTTCACAGCTGGATCGCGCCCTTGTCCGCGAGGTCCTGCAACAGGGCAGAGACGTCTTCGGCGATGGTTTCGCGCGACGCTTGGTAGCGCGTCGCCAGGGTATCGACGATCGCCGGCAGTGTGCGGGCCCCGTCGACCAGCTTCAGGACCTCCACCGCCGGACCGTCCAGCAGGAACAGGCGCTCAGGGGCGAGGATAATCCAGGCATCGCGCACTGCGTCGAAGCGCAGCCGGTATCCGCTTCGGAAGCTGGGAGCGTGGCTCAAGTCCTGGTCTTCGGAACGAAGGCGCCCGGCGGGATCTGGCCCGGCTCGACATAAGCGAAGTGCAACGTGTCAAGTTGCGCCCAGAGCACATCGCATTTGAAGCGCAGCGCCGCGAGGACCTGCTTCTGCAGCGCCCGCGTGGTGGCATGCTCGTCCACATAGGCCAGCGCAAACTCCACGTCGTCGGGCGCCTGCGTCAGCCGGAGGGTAAAGTAGTCAAGCGTTTCCTGGGTGATCCAGTCATAATTCGTCAGCATCCCCGCAACGCGCTCGGCTATGATGTCCGGGGAGAACATTTCGGTCAGCGACGACGCAACCGCCTCTAGCAGTGAGCGGTCGCGCACGAAGGCGACATACGCATCGACCGCGAACCGCGTCCCGGCCAGGATGCCGTCGGTGCTTTCGACATACGCGCGGTCAAGCCCCACGCCCTCGGCCAGCCGCAGCCAGCGCTCCACGCCGCCCTGGCCGGGCGCCACGCCGTCATGGTCCTCCAGACGCGAACGCCAGGCGCGGCGCAGATCGGAATTTGGCAGCCGGGCGATTAGCGTGGCATCCTTGGCGGGGATGCGGCTCTGGTAGTAATAGCGGTTTAGGGCCCAGGCCTGAACCGCGCCCCGGTTCAGCCTGCCGCTATGCAGCAGGTGATGGAACGGGTGCAGGTTATGATAGCGCTCCGCGCCGATAGCGCGCAGCGCCGCGCGCATTTCTGCGCTCGACATGGGCAGATCGCTCATACCACCACCTCCATGCCATCGAATGCCACAAGCCAGCCGGCCGCCTCGACTGCCGCGCGCTCGGGCGAATCGTCGAGCAGGATGGGGTTGGAGTTGTTGATATGCAGCAACACGCGCTGCTGAACGCCAAGTGCGGCGAAAACCTCCAGTGTGCCGTCCGGTCCGGACACGTTCATATGCCCCATGCGTCGCCCCGTTTTCGCGCCTATACCCGCCTGGATCATCTCATCATCGACCCAGAGCGTACCGTCGAACAGCACAGCAGAGGCGCCTTGCAGCCGCCCGGCCAGGGCGGGGGTCATGGCGGCGCAGCCTGGGACGTAGAAAAGTGTGCCGTCCCCATCCGACATGGCGAGGCCGACGGTATACTCCGTCTCCGCGAGACCGGGCGCCTCCCCCTTGTGCTCGAGGAACAGCGGAACCTTGCCCGGCACCGCGAAGGCTGTCACCGTCAGCCCGCTCGCCGATCCGTCCGGATTGCCGATCGACCGGACCTCGTTAAGCTTAAGAGCCTTGCGGGGAACGATGCCTCGATCCAGCACTTCGAAAATCGGATTACGATCGAGCAGGTCATGCACCGCCGCCGTCGCATACAGCCGGAACGGTTGACGCTCGCGCATTGTCAGCAGGCCCGCGATGGCGTCGACGTCGCCTCCGGTGAGGATCACGGCAAAGATGGGCGAGGAACGCCGCTCGTGCCGGGGATGTAAGGCGGGCGTCTGCTCGATCTGCTGACGCAAATCCGGCGAAGCGGTCAGCACTACCCAGTTCTCACCGTCCGCGCTGACGGCAACTGAGGCCTGGCTGCGAGGCAGGGCCGCAGGATCACCCGCCCGGGCTCGCCTGCACGCCGGCGCGTTAGAGTTCCACTGCGGAAATGCGCCGCCGGCACCCGCGCCGAGCACGATCGCGCGGATTGTCACTGCACTGCCACCCCGAGAGCCCCGGCGGAATTACTTTCAAGAAGCGGTGGCGTAGGAATTTATCTCTGCCCCGACGGCAATCTCGACGACTGTGGGTTTTGTCCAGACCATGATATTTCTCCCGTGGTTTAGCATAATTCTCCGGTTAATCTTCGGTTCCGCAATTTTCGAAATCGGCAATAGAAATTCAGACGGGGCACAGTATCGACGGGCCGAGCGCCGTGACCGTCAGGGGTCGGCCAAAGCCCATAGGGCGGCAATCAATGCTCCGGTTGCGCAGACGAGGGCCCAGGTCAACAGGCGGATCCGGACGGGTTTTAGCGACTTGACCGTGTGAGTTTCGAGCTGACTGATGATGCCGCAAGCCCGGTGCTTGGCCGAAATGAAGATAAAAACAGCGACCAGTAGAAAGCTGGTGGCGATCGCTTTGGGTACCCAGGTCGGTTCCAGCGCGCGGAAGAGCGCGTTGAACCCCAACCCAATCCCGACCGCCGCCATGCCGGTGCGAACCCACCCCGCGAAACTGCGTTCGTGCGCAAGGACCGTGCGGTCTTCGGCGAATTCGGTACGATCCTGGGCTAGCTCAGTACGATGCTGGGCGAGTTCGGTACGATCCTCGTGGCTCATGTATCCACCTGTGGGCCGGGAGATATGGCTGAACGTGAACCGGCGCGAAAAGCTGTTGGTAGACGGTCGGCCGATACCTTCTTTTGCCTTGCAGTGCCCAGAGCGGCGACGCCTTAATCCTAATTCCCCAACAACTTAGGCGCAGCTTTGCCGGAAATGCCGTCGCTGTTTTGTCGGAGCATGCAGCTCCATAACGTCGAAGACCTAGCATCGACACCGACTGTATCCGGTTCCACGTGCATCGCGGCTAGCAACACGGCCTCGGGTAGATCAAAGGATGATCGAGCCCGCGAACAAGGAAAGCACGAGGAAGATCAGGAAAACTGCGATCGCGATAAAGAAGAGGATTTTAGCGATGCCAGCGGTAGCGGCGGAGACTCCCGAAAATCCGAAGAACCCAGCTATCACTGAGATCACTAAGAGTCCATCCGGGATCATATTGAGGTCTGACAGAGCTTTCTAACCATCAGTCGGATGGAGGCCCACCGTAGGAATGCGAGGCCGTTGCGGTTCAGGCATTCCCAATCCTTGGCTAGGCGGCGACAGCGGTTGAGCCAG
>JBBSVE010000143.1:0-7619 GCA_038233815.1 Rhodobacterales bacterium | reverse complement strand
CTATCTCTGCGCGACCCGGCCGGAATACCGCGACCTGCTGTCCGAGGCATCCATCCACTCGCTCAACCTGCAAGGCGGCCCGATGGACGCGGACGAGGTGGCGGCGTTCGAGGAGAACCCGAACCTCGCGCACATCGTCGCGGTCCGCTATCTCGACGACGCGGGCAAGCATCCCGACATGGAGACGCCGGACTTCTGGCATTTCGGCCCGATGGTCCAGCGCATGGTGGACCGCCACTGCGGCGCGTGAGGGCGCCATGGCCAGGGGAATTGCAAATCCACCGCCGACCGGTATGATTTCCCTCAGGCGATTGGGGGGGAGCGGCGAGATGACGAGCAAGGCTTTGCAGGGACTGGCGGAGGGCTTGGCGGCGGGCAGCATCGAGGTTGTGGATTGCTCGGGCATCCTCGGCCCCGACACGCCGCTTTTGAAGCTGCCGCCGGATTTCGCCCGTGACACCCCGAAGATCGAGATCCACAAGATCAGCGAATACGATGAGGACGGGCCGTTCTGGGCATGGAACTGGCTGAAGCTGGGCGAGCACAGCGGCACCCATTTCGACGCCCCGCATCACTGGATCACCGGCAAGGACTATCCCGACGGCTTCACCGATACGCTGCCGGTGGCGCGCACGGTCGCCCCCGTCAACGTCATCGACTGTTCGGCCGAGGCCGCGGCGGACCCCGACTTCCTGCTGACGGCTGAACGCATCCGGGCGTGGGAGGCAGAGCATGGCGAGATCGGCGCGGGCGAATGGGTCGTCATGCGAACCGACTGGGACCGTTTCGCGTCGTCCGAGGCCGCCTATCTCAATGCCGACGAGACCGGGCCGCACACCCCCGGCCCGACCGCCGAGGCGATCGACTACCTCATCTCCAAGGGCATCGTCGGGTGGGGCACGCAATGTATCGGCACCGACGCGGGGCAGGCGGGAGGGATGGAGCCGCCGTTTCCCGCGCACAACCTGCTGCACAAGGCCGGACGCTACGGTCTGGCGAGCCTCGCCAACCTGTCGAGGCTGCCGCCGAAGGGGGCCATCCTGATCGCGGCGCCCCTGAAGATCGCGGCGGGCACGGGCTCGCCGATCCGCGCACTGGCCCTGATCGCTTCGGACTAGGGGATGGCGGAGCGGGCATTCGCTATGGCGCCGCACGGTCAGCCGACCCATGCATCGCCGGGCGCAGGCGGCCCGCTGTGCCGCTCAGTCGGCTATTCGGTTGACGATGAGGGTGGCCGGAACACCGCACGGCATCCGCGTGGCGAAGCACGTGTCTGCCCCGCGGCCCGGTCCGGGGATGCCATCCGCCGATACGTCAACTGAGCGCGGCACGAAGGAGCGGGATCATGGCGGAACGGTCGTTCAAGGCGGAAGTGGAGCAGCTCCGGCTCGGCGCGGGCGAGACGTTCACGGGCGAGGGCATCCTCGCGCTGACCAAGGCGCTGCTGGAAAACGGCGTGGGCTATGTCGGCGGCTATCAGGGTGCGCCGATCAGCCATCTGATGGACGTGCTCGCCGATGCCGAAGGGCTGATGGCGGAGCTTGGCGTGCGGTTCGAGGCCAATGCCTCCGAGGCGGCGGCGGCGGCGATGCTGGCGGCCTCCGTGCATTATCCGATCCGGGGGGCGGTGACGTTCAAGGGCGCGGTCGGGGTCAACGTCGCCTCCGACGCGCTGGCGAATCTCTCCTCCTCGGGCGTCCGGGGCGGGGCGCTCATCATCGTGGGCGAGGATTACGGCGAAGGCTCCTCCATCATGCAGGAGCGCAGCCACGCCTTCGCCATGAAGTCGCAGATCTGGCTCTTGGACCCGCGCCCGAACCTGCCTTCGATCGTGAAGGCGGTGGGCGACGGGTTTGCGCTGTCGGAGGCGACCTCGACCCCGGTGATGATGATGGTGCGGATCCGCGGCTGCCATGTCACCGGCAGCTTCGAGACGAAAGACAACGTCGCCCCGCCGCTGACCGTGGCTGATGCGCTGGCGAATCCCCGGCGCGATTTCAGCCGCGTGGTCCTGCCGCCCATGTCCTTCCGGCAGGAGAAGGAGAAGATCGAGGAGCGATGGCCCGCCGCCGAAGCCTTCATCACCGAACACCGCCTGAACGAGAGGTTCGGTCCGGCCGAGGCCCCCGTGGGCATCGTGCTTCAGGGCGGCATGTACAACGGCGTGATCCGCGCGCTGCAACGTCTGGGCCTTGCCGACCTCTACGGCGAGACGGAGGTGCCGCTTTACGTTCTCAACGTCACCTATCCGGTCGTCGCGGCGGAGTTTCTCGATTTCTGCGCCGGCAAGGCGGCGGTGCTGGTGGTGGAGGAAGGCCAGCCCGAGTTCATCGAGCAGACGCTGTCCACCATGCTCTACCGGGCCGGTGCCAGCGTACGGCTGCATGGCAAGGACATGCTGCCGATGGCCGGGGAATATACCGGGCAGGTGCTGCTGGAGGCGGTGCAGGGCATCCTGCGGCAGACGGCGCCTGACCTCTTGCCCTCACGCGGGCGGGCACCAAACACCCCCGCCGTGGCCATTCCTGACCTGTCGGCGACCGTGCCCGCGCGGCCGCCAAGCTTTTGCACCGGCTGCCCGGAGCGGCCGATCTTTGCGGCGCTGAAGCTGGTGGAGGAGGAACTGGGCCAGCACCAGATCACCGGCGACATTGGCTGCCACCTCTTCGCCACGCTGCCACCGTTCGAGATCGGCGGCTCCACCATGGGCTACGGCCTTGGACCCGCCAGCAACGCGGCCTTCGACGGCGGGGCCGCGGCGGGACCGGGCGCGCGGCGGCCGATCTCCATTCTGGGCGACGGCGGGTTCTGGCACAATGGATTGTCGTCGAGCATCGGAAACATGGTGTTCAACAAGTCCGACGGCGTGGCGGTGATCGTGGACAACTTCTATTCCGCCGCGACAGGGGGGCAGGACATTCCCTCTTCGCGCGCGGGAAACCGCACGAAAGCCACGCGGAATCCCATCGCGCGCGCACTCAAGGGCGTGGGCGTGCCATGGGTGCGCCAGGTCGACCGCACCTACGACGTCACCCGCATGCGCGACCTGTTCCGCGAGGCGCTGACGACCGATGCCCCGGGGCCGCGCGTCATCGTGGCGTCGTCGGAATGCATGCTCAACAAGCAGCGGCGCGAAAAACCCCTGCGCGCCGCCGCGATCCGCGAGGGTCGCCGGGTCGAGGCACCGCGTTTCGGCGTCGATGAGGCGGTCTGCACCGGCGATCACGCCTGCATCCGGCTGTCGGGCTGTCCCTCGCTGGGGCTGAAGCGCCTCGATGATCCCTTGCGCGACGATCCCGTTGCCAGCATCGACCAGTCCTGCGTCGGCTGCGGCAACTGCGGTGAGGTCGCGGACGCGGCCATCCTGTGTCCGAGCTTCTATCGCGCCGATCTGATCCACAACCCGGGGCGGCTGGAACGCTGGATGGACCGCCTGCGCGGTGGATGGCGCACCCGCCTCGCCCGCCGCCGCGCCGCAAGACGGCTGTCCTTTGCGGAAATGCCATGACGCTGGCCGAACGCTTCGTCCCCGAGCCGCAGGACCCGGCCTTTGCGGGGATCGTCAAGCTCGCGGTGATGGCAGTGGGCGGGCAGGGCGGCGGCGTGCTGACGACCTGGATCGAGACGCTGGCCCGGATGAACGGCCATGTGGCGCAGGCGACCTCCGTCGCGGGGGTGGCGCAGCGCACCGGGGCTACGATCTACTATGTGGAGATGGCGCCTGCGGGCGGCCGGGCGCCGGTCTTCGCGCTTGCGCCCTCGCCCGGTGACGTCGACGTGCTGATCGCGGCGGAGATGATGGAGGCAGGGCGCGCCATCCTGCGCGGCTTCGTCACCCCCGACCGCACCACGCTCATCGCCTCGACCCACCGCGCGCTGGCGGTGAGCGAGAAGGTCGTGCCCGGCGACGGCATAGCCTCCTCGGCGGAGGTGGAAGCGGCGGCCCGGATCGCGGCCCTGCGGCTGGTGATGTTCGACATGGACCGCATGGCGATCGAGCGGGGCTCGGTGATCTCGGCCTCGCTGTTCGGGGCGCTGGCGGGATCGGGCGCGCTGCCCTTTCCCCGCGCGGCGTTCGAGGCGGCGATCCGCGCCGGGGGCAAGGGGGTGGAGCCGAGCCTCAAAGCCTTTGCCGCCGCCGCCGACGCGACCGAGGCCGACCTGCGCCAGGGCGCGCGCGGTGATGCCGTTGCTCCGGTTCCGCCGCGCGCGGGCTTCGATGCGGCGGCCCCGGGTCTGCTCGGCTCGGCCCCCGGCGACGCGCCTGCGCCGCCGCTCCGGGCGCCGACCGGGCCGGACGCGGCCCTGCGCGACTGGACCGCCCTCTGCGCGCGGGTCGATCGCCTGCCCGCGCCTGCGCGTGCGATGGCCCTTGCCGGGCTGCAAAAGGTGGCGGCGTTTCAGGACGGCGCCTATGGCTGCCAGTATCTCGACCTGCTCGACCGCGCCCATGCCGCCGACAGTGCGGAGCTTGGCTGGACCCTGACCGCGACGGCGGCCAAATACCTTGCCAACGCGATGGCTTACGACGACCTGATCCGGGTGGCCGACCTCAAGACCCGGCCCGATCGCTTCCGCCGCATCGACGGGGAGATGGGGCGCGGCCCCGACCAGTCGCTGCACCTGACCGAGTTCATGCATCCCCGCGCCGAGGAGATCGCGGGCATGCTCCCCGCCCGTCTGGGCGCCCGGGTGGAGGCGAGCCCGCGCGCCATGCGCCTGCTCGACCGCGTCTTCAACCACGGCCGCCACCTGCGCTCCGACGGTATCGTCGCCTACAGCGCCTTGCACTGGTTGGGGGGCTTGCGCGGCTGGCGCCTGCGCACCCTGCGCCACGCCCACGAGGTTGCGCACCGCGATCGCTGGTTCGACACCGCGCTGGGATATGCGGCGGCGAATAATGCGCTGGGCGTGGAGACCTTGAAGGCGCGGCGGCTGGTCAAGGGCTATTCCGACACCCACGCCCGCAGCATCGGCACCTTCGCGACCGTCATGGACACCATTGCCCTCGTCGCGGATCGCGGGGACGCCGCCGACTGGGCCCGCCGCCTGCGCGAGGCGGCGCTGGCGGACGAAAAGGGCAAGGCCCTCGCCGGAGCGGTGGAGACGGTGCGCAGCTTTCTCTGACCGTTCCGGGCACCAGCCCGGAAGACGCCTTCGGCTCTTCACCTCCCCACATCGATCAAATTATGGTGATGGTCTTGACATGGGCTTCCATCAAGCAGGGTGCGGCGCAATATCCGACCCACGACTTCGGTATCGGATCGTCCCGGTCCGGCCGGTCGGACGGGGGGAAGTCAGATGAAATTCATGCATGCGGCCGCCATTGGCCTGTTGATCGCGTCGGCCAGCAGCGTCGAGGCCGCGACGGTCAGGTTCAAGCTTTCGGGACCGGGGGTGAGCGGGCGCGTCACGCTCTCCTACGGACCGGCGACCGATGCCCTCTATCCAGACGCCTACCGGATCACGGGCGCGTCGGGCACATTCTCGGACAGCAACAACGGGCTGGGCATCGTGGATGCGGCCATCGGCGCGCTGGCGCCTGTGAACCATGCCGCACCCGAAGACACGAACCTGCTCGCCCCGGACGATTTCAGCCATTTCGCGGTGGCGTCCAACCTGCCGCCGCAAAGCAACGGGGCGCTGTCGTTCGATAACCTCTACTGGCCGGAAGGATCGCCTCAGACCGCGACGGACTATCCGTTCTCCGGCGGGGCGTTCGACATCTACGGGATGCTGTTCGGGATCGGGGACGGACGCTACGTCAACCTGTGGAGCAATGGAGTCCTGCCCGGGGCACCGCTCGACTATGGTATCGCCGTGGTGACGTCGGGGGCGGCGCTGGACTACGTCGCGGGCGTGTCGCTGTCTCCGGTGCCGCTGCCCGCCTCGCTCGGTCTGCTCGGGGCCGGCGTTCTCGGGCTCGTCGCCCGGCGGAGGCGCGTCCGGGACGCGGGCGTGACCCCGTCCGCCTGACCGTGCACGAACGACGTCACGGTGCGCGGACCGCCTGACCGGCGGGCCGCGTTCCAGACCTCCTGACGGATCCGTGCGACCTTGTAAGCGTCGTAGATCGCGATCGCATGAACGAAGATGCCACCGGCGAGCTTGCCCACTACGGAGACATCGGGCCCCGCCGTCTTCCGCGTGAAGCCGCCCAGCAGCAGGATGAAGAGTAGAAACATCAGCGCGGGCCCCGGTTGCCGGTTCAGCACCTGACCGGACGCGGGCAACAGGATCGCCGACAGGAGCACCAGCCGCGAAGGCAGCGGGGGCCGGGTTACGACGCCCACGCGCGAAGGCTTTCGCGCTCGGCGGTCGCGGTGGGGGTCAGATCCACGTGCAAGGCTACGAGCGCATCAAGCGTGTAAGGGACCCGCACGGCGGGCAGGGGGGGCGCACCATCTCGCTGTCACGGCAGATCGGATAGCGCGTGCGCTCCGCCTCCTCCCCCAGAAAGACCAGACCCCCTCCGCCAGAAGGACCAGACGCAGGCCGGTCGGCGCGATGACCAGCGCCTTCAGCGTCAGATCGCCGAAAAGGTGAAGATGCGCGCGGATCAGCGCCTTGGAGGGGATGTCGGACGGGCTAACGGTCCGGATCGCGCAATCGGTCGGGAAGCCGTCGGGCCGATGCAACTGCGTCCCCAGCGCGTCAAAGCGCGAGAACGGTTCGACCCCCGTGGGCCGGATCATCAGGTCGAGCGTGGCCTTCACCGGCATCGGACCGGGCACGTCACCAGCACCCACAGCGCCCGGAGCTTTCGGAACGTCAGCGTGTCGGTCATCAGCTGGAGATCGACATCGAGGCCGCGATAGGTGCCTGTCAGCCGCGGAAACCCAGTCGACCCCACGCGGGACCGGGGCCGCGCCAGAAACGGCACGCAACTGTCCAGCACGCCCGCGCGCACTGTGCCGCACCCGCGCCTCGCGGCGCATGGAGAGGGCAAGCGAAACCGCAAGCAAGCCCAGCGCCATCATCATGCCGATCAACAGGGCGGGTCCATCGTCCAGTCCTTTTGGCGCAGGTTTCAGTATCCCATGGGACGCGGCCACGGCATCGTGAACTGCGCCGTGCGGCGGACGAACCGGTAGCGCCAGAAGTGGAACCACAGCGAGACGGCAATGTAGAACCCGATCACCGCGACCAGTTGCGACGTAGCCAAGAAACACCGCCACAAACGTGACCCCGCAGAGGCAGAGGAGCGTGATCGCGGGGACCGGATGGAACGGATGGACATAGCCGCGCTTGATCGTACCCAGCGGCCATTTCCGCCGAAACAACACCACGTTCAGCGGCATGGAGGTATATTCCAGCAGGCCCGACAGGATCGTGAAAGCGATGACCTGATCCAGCGGCGCCCCAGCGAACACGAGCGCGATGGGGACGACGAAGATGATCGAGCGGTAGGGTTCTAATTGTTTGATCCCACGGTTTGATGGTGCGATCCTTTCTGAGGAACGGAAGGAAGCATCATGGGCCAGGTTGGTCACGGGAGCGCCACGACCACGTTCGCCGTCAGAGCTGCAATACAGCGATCGCAAGCTTCGCTCTCGCAGCTAAGCCGGGAACTGGGCATCAACCCGAAGACCGTTGCAAAGTGGCGGAAGCGGGTGACG
>JBBSVE010000142.1:0-7659 GCA_038233815.1 Rhodobacterales bacterium | reverse complement strand
CCTTGATGGCATGGTGCGAGGCCAACCGTGTGGATTACCTGTTCGGCCTGGCGCGCAATGCGCGGCTGGAGGAGACGGTGAAGGCGGAGTTGCTCGCCGCCACGCTCGATGCCATCCGCACCCGCCGGCCGGCGGGTGCTTCCAGTAACAGATCGACGAACAGCGTCTCGATCGCCGCCGGGTCATGACGGATCTTATGGTAGCGCGTTGCCTCGGGCCGGCTCAGCTCCAGCCGGTTCAGCGTCGATTTGCCGGCGACCGGCGCGCAGTCGGCCCGACGGGCTTGCAGCTTGCCCGCCAGGATCGCCATCATCGGGTCGTGGCGCAGTTGGTCGTGGTCGTTCAGATCTTCGTAGCCGAGCGCAATGCCGAACACGCGCTGCCCCACCAGCGTATCAACCTCGTGTTCGATCAGCTCGGTGCGGCGATGGTCGGTGAAGCAGCCAGCAAATCGATCCACCAACCCGATCGCACGGTCGGTCGCGCCCAGCAGCAGCCCTCCCGCATCCGACGTCATCGCACCGCCATCGAACGCCGCGACAACCGCGCGGCCGGCCAGTCAGAGCCGCAGTCTCGAAATCGTCGCCACGCCGACATTGTAGCTTTTCGCCAACTCCGTGAGCGTTGCTCCTTCGGCCCGCCGCTGCCGCCCGATGTGCACATCGTGTCGAACGCCACCGGCATCTTCGGCGGGGTAAGCCTGTGGCACGGGTTCGATCGGCCGTGCGGGCATGACGACGACCGCAAGTCGGTTTGACCCGTGGTCCCCCCCCAGCCTAACGGTGGAATAGCGGCAGGCGCCACGCTGGGCCGCCTGTGATGAACAGCGCGGATGACCCCCATGGATGAGGCTGAATTTACGCCCCGGGACACGCCTCTGGCGATCGAGGACTACGCCTTGATCGGCGACTGCATGACCGCGGCGCTTGTGGGCATCGATGGCGCCATCGACTGGCTCTGCCTGCCGCGCTTCGACGCGCCAGCCTGTTTCGCGGCACTGCTCGGCCAGTCGGAGAACGGCAGCTGGCTCATCGCGCCACGACACCATCAGCAGCGGGTCCACCGATCCTATCGCGACGGGACGCTGATCTTGGAGACCATCTTCACCACCCCAGAGGGCGAGGTGGCATTGATCGACGCGATGCCGTTCGGTCGCGCCGGTTCGTGCGTCGTCCGTCGCGTCGAGGGAAGGCGCGGACGGGTCGCGATGCGGCTGCACCTTAAGCTGCGCTTTAACTTCGGAGCCACCACGCCCTGGGTGACGCGCGAGGAAGGCGGCAATGGAATCGTGGCCGTCGCCGGCCCTGACATGGTGACGCTGCGCGGTCCGGTCCGGCTGCATGGCAGGCGGCTGGCGACGGTAGCTAAATTCGACGTCGGAGAGGGTGAGGCGCTGACCTTCGTGCTGAGCCACGGCCAGTCGCACCTGTCGCCATCCGAGCCGATCGACGGCGCGGCGGCGCTGGCGGAGACCGAGGCGGCGTGGCGCCAGTGGTCGGCGAAATGCACTTATGACGGCAAGTGGAAAGAGGCCGTGCTGCGCTCGCTGATCGTCCTCAAGGCGCTAACCTACGCGCCCACGGGCGGCATAGTGGCGGCGCCCACCACCTCGCTCCCCGAGCAGCTCGGTGGGATCCGCAACTGGGACTACCGGTATTGCTGGCTGCGCGATGCGACATTGACGCTGATGGCGCTGATGGGCGGCGGCTACTACGGCGAAGCCCAGGCATGGCGTGACTGGCTGCACCGCGCCGTCGCCGGCAATGCCGACGAGCTCCAGATCATGTACGGCGTCGCCGGCGAGCGGAACCTGCGCGAATGGGAGGCCGGCTGGTTGCCAGGTTATCAGGGCGCGAGGCCCGTGCGGATCGGCAACGCGGCGTCCGGCCAGCTTCAGGTCGACATCTATGGCGAGGTGATGGATGCGCTGCACCAGGCCCGCGCCGGCGGCCTGGACGTTCCGGCTACGGCGTGGGAGCTGCAGGTGAACATGCTCCAGCATCTCGAGTCGATCTGGCAAGAGAAGGACGAAGGCCTGTGGGAAGTCCGCGGCGGGCGGCGACACTTCGTCCACTCGAAGATGATGGCCTGGGTGGCGATGGACCGCGCCGTGCAGGACATGGAGCAGTACAGCCTGCCGGGACCGGTGGCGCGCTGGCGCGCGGTGCGCGATGCCATCCACGATGATGTCTGCGCCAGGGGTTTCAATGCCGGGAAGAACAGCTTCACACAGAGCTATGGCTCGGACGAGCTCGATGCGAGCCTGCTTCTGATGCCGGTCGTCGGCTTCCTGCCGGCGAAGGACGCCAGGGTGCGTGGAACGGTGGCTGCGATCGTGCGCGAGCTGGCTGACGGGGATTTCGTGCTGCGCTACCGCAGCGAAACCGGCGTCGACGGTCTCCCGCCGGGCCAGGGAATGTTCCTGCCCTGCTCGTTCTGGCTCGCCGACGCCATGGTGCTCCAGGGACGCACTCAGGAAGCCGAGGCGTTGTTCGAGCGCCTGCTCGGCTTGCGTAACGATGTCGGCTTGATCTCCGAGGAATACGATCCGCGTTACGGCCGGCTGGTGGGAAACTTCCCGCAGGCATTCTCACATCTCGGCATCGTCAACACTGCCCTAAACCTGCGTGATCGGCGGGCGGCGGATCAGCGCAGCAAAGGCGCGCAGCCCGGCTGATAGTGGACAGACAATGGCCCGGCATATGACGCGTACCGCCGATCCTGGGAAGCTATCGGCGCCAATCCGCCGCAGATCTTGCCGGCCTGATCGCACTCGCGAAGGTGGCACAGATTGAGGCGATGGCGCCGGACGGGAGCCAGCATCCCGAGAAAACGCCGGCCGCCGGCTGGGCCTGGATGATCGCCACGCGGCTGCCGGGATCATGGAGCGTGGCACATGACCCGGAGGCCGTTCGTCTGGCCTGTGCCACTCTATGCGCCAGGACTGCTGCTAGGTCCTAATCGGAGCTGATAACCCGTTGATACGCAACAGCCGCCCGGTCACTCACCGGGCGGCTTCTCAGTTGGTTGTGCCATTCGTGGCACAAGTCGAAGCGCTGCGGTGTGCCAATCTTGCAGAGAGTTTCGCCTCGCCACGGATCGCCTTTTCCTGCCGCTCCGGCGGCTGTCTGGCTGCGTGCAGTAGTGCGGATTGGTGATCGGCACGGCCTACCCCATGCGCAGCCGACTTAGCTTCTGGCGTTAGCGTGCGCGTTCCGCCCGCTCTACCTCCTGCCGTGTCGTGCCGAACGCCTTGGCCGTCGCGCTATGCCCCTGCTCGGCTTTCCGCGTAAATGTCCAAGTTGGGCATTTAGCTTCTCACCGCCGTTTGGCCTCCCGTTCCAGCGTGATCTGCCGCCATTCGTCCAGATGCTCGGCGCGCTCCAACGCCATCAGTTCGGCACGGTGTAGGTTTTCCGCGATCGCGCATAAGCTGAAAAATATGGAACGGTTTCGCATTTATGTTATTTACAAATCGTATCCGTATAATTTAAAAATCGATTTTAGAGCAAAAAAGGCCAGACAAAGAGGTTCCTGTGCGCATTCTGCTGCTATTCAACCTTTTGCTGATTTCGTTTTATGCGTTTATGATTTTCCACGCTGCGTTCACGCTCATGTAGCTCAAGGGAGACCGACTGGGCCGCTTTCTCCACCCACTTGACGGTGCGTAATCCGGCATCGGCGGCTGCGACCTTAACTTTGTCGATCAATCCCTCGCCTCCACCCCCATCAGCCATAAACGCCGCTCAACCGGCCGCCGAAGGCCGACGCGATACACCAGCACCGCCGATACCATCGGGCCGCCGGTTCGGTGGCTGCGTTGTTCGTGATCGCACATAGTGCCGATGCGACAGGGTCGCAGATGCCGCGCAACAGGTCGCCGAGTTCATGCGCGGCTATCACTGAAATTTGCTGATATATCTCTATTTTTAGTTGGTTTTAGTAACTGATCTTTGCTAATCGAATTGCCACCGGCAAACGATGACCGGCCATGAAAATCAAAGAGGACCTTCCATGAGCTGGACCATTAAAGGAATCGGGGCGGCTGTGCTGCTCGCGTTACCGCTCGGTGTCATCAGCCAACCCGCCCAGGCGGTTCCCGTCGGCCTCGAACTGCAGTTGCTGGTCGACGTCTCCGGCAGCGTCGACGGCACCGAGTTCACGTTGCAGCAGAACGGCATCGGCAATGCGTTCAAGAGCGCAGCCGTGCAGGCGGCCATTCTCGGCAGCGTCAAGGGCTCCATCGCCGTACAGTACATCCAGTGGTCGAGTTCCAACGAGCAAGACGTCATGGTGGGCTGGACCCTGATCGATAGCGTTGCGTCGGCGAATGCGTTCGGCGATGCCGTGATCGCGTCCACCCGCTCCTTCTCGGGCCTTACGGCCCCGGGTAGCGCGATCGATTACGGCGCTCCGCTGTTTACCGGGAACGGCTTTGAAGGCGATCGTCTGGTTATCGACGTATCCGGCGACGGCGCCGAAAACGATGGGCCGACGACAGCAACCGCACGCGACAATGCACTGGCCGGCGCGGGCGGCAACGACGCGATCAATACCATCAATGGTCTGCCCATTCTCGGCGAGGGCGGCCTCCTGGCCTGGTACGACGCCAACATTAAGGGCGGCAACGGGGCGTTCGTAACACCCGCAGCCTCATTCGCCGATTTTTCGCAGGCGATTGAAGACAAGCTGGTTCGGGAAGTCGTCGGCACGCCGGAGCCGGCAACCCTGGCGCTGTTCGGCGTCGGGCTGCTGGGCCTCGGCCTTATCCGCCGTCGCCGCGCCTGATCCATTCTGGCTGACTGACTGAACTGGGGCGGCACCTTCGGGGGCCGCCCCTTTTCGTTGTGGTCGAGGTCCACGGACTTGACCCCCGGTGGGTTAGGGCGAAGCGAGCCAAGGTTCCGGCTGACCGACTTCGGCCAGCTGGAATGCTCGCGGGGGGAGAGCCTCACCTTGCTTTGTTTCACCTATATATCCGCCCGATCGAGGCCCGCTGAGTAACGGAGCTAAATCATTGCGGCCTGGTGCCTGACCTTGTCTTCGACGGCGAGGCCCGGCATCAAGCGGTCGCGTAGTTGCGCCAGAGGGGGAGGCTCTGCCATCCTTCCGTCCCCTCGACCCCGGCCACCGGCACCTCATACAAGTTCCAGCCGGATTAGCGGCTCTGGCGGCGACGCGCCGCAGCCAGACCTATGAGGCTAGCGCCAAGCAGGATGATCGACGCAGGCTCGGGCACCAAGGCTACGCTGCCTATGATCTGGTTGCCGCTGACTGACACATTTTGGAACGACGGATCTAGCAAGCTTTGCGGGGCGACACTGGCGCCATACAGGCAAGTAATCGAGCTGGTAGCATCACAATAATATTTCATACCAGAATAGAGACCCTGTTGAAACAAAAACAGGCCATCGTCAGCGCCACTGAAGTCGAAGAATAGATTTGTTGCCGTAGCGGTAGCATCACTTCCTTGCAGCAATACCACACTATTGCTCTCAGTGATGTTGTACGTGGCGCCGGCCCCGTTCAGATCCAAATTCCAGGCGACGATATTTGCTTGACCGAGAACGCCAATAGTCCCGTCCGTCTGGATTGAGCCCATCACACTGCCCAAGCCGATCGTCTGATTGACATTGTAGGTAATCGGAACTGCGAGGCTGCTGCCGGTTCCAGCCAGCATGACGACTAGGGCGAGTGTCATGGAGCGGACGGCTTGCTTAGTCGGTGCCCTTTGAGTCATCGCGCGAGTTCCCTAACGGAGTTGACGTGTCAGCGTAGACGAGTGGTAAACCAACCATAGCGTACAATTCCAACCTTTTTGTCGATTTTGTATAGAAAAATGTAAGAAAAATTCATTCCAAGATAATTTTCTTGTTTTAGTTGCTAATCTGGCTGACCACTCGCGTGGGCACACCGACGATTTCCTCGTCGCGGTGCAACGCTCTGGGTCGTCTCCGCCTGTACGCGCGGAACGCACCAGAGCGGAGCGGTGTCCTCGATGGCGCCGGCATCCCGGCGCTGGTCCACCTCCTCGAAGACAACCGCCACGACAGCTGATGTGGCGAGAGCCATCAGCAGGATTGAGAACGAAGCCCTTTTATTAGGTGAGTGCTCCGGGGTTAAAATTGTGGATAACCTGATAAACGCTTATATGGATAAACACCTAAACGCTGAACAGGAGCCGTCATGCCGAACGACACCACCCGCTGGACCGTGTCGGTGTCCAAGGACACCGACATTGCCGTGCGCAGCTTCCTCGCCCAGCGCGGCATGAAGAAAGGTGATCTGTCGAAATTCATCGAGGACGCGGTGAAATGGCGCGTGCTCGAACAGACCGTGGTCGAGGCACGTGGCAAGTTTTCTGACCTCGCCCCCGAGGCATTGGATGCGCTGATCGACGAGGCCCTTACGGCGACACGCCAGGCCGACGCCGGCAAGGCCGACTGAGGCGTGCGGCTGGTCATCGACACCAACGTCCTGATCAGCGCCTTGTTCGCCGGCACGTCGCTGCCAGCCCATCTGATCGTGCTGTGGCGCGAGGGCCGCTTCGATCTACTGACCTCGGTGGATCAGCTCGATGAGCTCATCCGGGTCACGCGCTACCCGAGAATCCGCGAGCGCCTGGCTCCGCCCCTTGCCGGCCGGCTCATCAACGAAATCCGTGATCTCGCCCTTCTGCTGACCGATCTGCCGGTCGTCACCGCCTCGCCGGATCCTTTCGACAACTACCTGTTGGCGATGGCGGCCTCAGGGTCGGCCAATTTTCTGGTGACCGGCGACAAGCGCGACCTGCTGGCCCTAAAGCTCTATGAGGGCACCAAGATTACCACCGTCCGTGACTTTCTTGTTCTGCACAGGCGAATGCCATAAGCGTACAGTTTCCCGCGCAGCACGCCTCTCCTTACCCAGATCACGGGATCACAATCGGACGAACGCTGATCGGTCGGTCTGAATTCCTGGAGGCAAGTTGATGTATCCGCGTCTTGAGCAGATCCTTTCGCTGGGCGAGATTGCCGACATGCTTGGTCACAAGCCCCCGCGCCCAGGCCTGGCCGATCATCGCCATTGCAAGCGACGCCCCCCGCCATCACACCGAGCGTGGCACCGGCCAAGGCGCTGACCCGTTTGGCGTGCAGATCAGGCCCATAAAGCTCGCTGATGAACGACCGCACATCGCCCAGACGCCCCGTAGATCCGTAATGCCCACGTCGATGCTCCAGCTCCGATTGCAGCCGAAACCTCTACAAAACCCGCGCGAATCGACGCTATCCCGAGATAGAAAAAATGAGGGGATTCGTGAGGCCGCGACCACCGCCGTCACACCGTTATCGGCGCAGAACGGAATGAAGCGTTGGCCGATGATCCCGGAGGTGGAAAGACCGCAGATGAAGAACGTGCCGGCCAGCACCCAGAAAATACGCGTCGCCGCAGCCTCGCGCAGCACGGAAAAGCTGAGGCTGATGGCATTTTCCGCCGAACCCAGGACGGGCGGTGTGATCTTTTCCTCGCCAAGAGGGGCTAGCCCGCATTTCTCACAGCCGCGGATATTCTGGCGCAGATTTGACTGCACTGCCCGGCGGAGACCGTGAGGATCATGCGAGGAGGGACGACGGGGGGCATTTCGCTCATGCGGGTCCATCGCCGCCGGTTCAGCAGCGT
>JBBSVE010000141.1:0-7672 GCA_038233815.1 Rhodobacterales bacterium | reverse complement strand
GGGCAGCGTGCCGCCGTTCGTGTCGCACAGAACCACCCAGCGCGCACCCGCATCAAGCGCAGCGCGCAGGCACGACAGCGCATAATCCGGGTCGGCCCGGTAGCCGTCGAAGAAATGCTCGGCGTCAAGGAGCGCCTCGCGACCCCGCGCCGCCAGATGCGCGAAACTCGAGGCGATGGCCTCGCGGTTCTCCTCCAGCGTCACGCCGAGCGCGGTGGTCACATGGAACGGATGCGTCTTGCCCACAAGGCAGACCGCCGCCGTCCCCGCATCGAGCACCGCCGCCAGCACATCGTCATTCTCCGCCGAGCGCCCCAACCGCCGCGTCATCCCGAACGCTGTCATCACCGCCCGGGTCTGCGGCACGTCGGCGAAGAACTCGCTGTCCGTCGGATTGGCCCCCGGCCACCCGCCCTCGATCTGGTCCACCCCCAGCGCATCGATCGCCAGCGCAATCTGCCGCTTCTCCACCGCCGAAAACTGCACGCCCTGCGTCTGCTGCCCGTCGCGCAGGGTGGTATCGTAGAGGTAGAGGTGCTCGGTCATGGTCGTAGTTCCATTAAAGAGGCAAGATCGAAGTCCATGTTCAACCTTAGTGTCACGTCATCGCGTCCCATCATCACCGACACATTCCTGCTCTCGATCTCATCCTTGAACCTGTCGACCGTTACGAAATTCCGGCTCTCATTAGCGGCATTCCGCAGGCCTTGAAGGTCTTCCGCCAGTCGTTCCAGAACCGTCCAGCCGCGTTTCATCTTGTCACACCGTTTGTCCAATCCCTCCCACGTCAAGAGCCCCAGAAACTCGATGTCCCGCGCGAGCTGGCTGGCATCAGCCGCGCCATTCAATGAAACCATTTCGACGATGGCCTGATGCGTGTTGAGATCGTTCTTGAGAGCCTTAATCACGTTCCCGCTAGGATTGAGGGATCGCGCTTCATCGAGATCGGCATATCGGGCGACGAGTTCGACAAACCCGAAGATCCGCACCTCCGCTTCCAACGCCTTGTCAAAGGTCCAGTCCAAAGGCTTGCGGTAATGCGTGCCGAAAAACACCATCCGTATTGCCTCCCCGGGAATGCCTTGAACCAGCAGTTGACGCACGGAGAAGAAATTGCCGAGCGATTTCGACATCTTCCGGCCTTCGACCAGCAGCATCTCGTTGTGCAGCCAGACGTTCGCGAATTGGGCGTCGGGATGGAGGCACATGCTTTGCGCGCGTTCGTTCTCGTGGTGCGGAAAGGCGAGGTCGGTGCCGCCGCCGTGGATGTCGAAGCTGGTGCCCAGAAGCGCCTCTGACATGGCCGAGCATTCAATATGCCAGCCGGGGCGCCCGTAGCCCCACGGGCTGTCCCACCTCGGCTGATCCCCGGCGGACGGCTTCCAGAGCACGAAGTCCAGAGGGTCACGCTTGAAGGGGGCCACCTCCACCCGTGCGCCCGCGATCATGTCATCGACCGACCGGCCCGAGAGCCCGCCGTAATCGGGATAGCTCCGCACATCAAAGAGCACGTGACCTGCAGCCTCGTAGGCGTGGCCCTTCGCGATCAGACCTTCGGTCATCGCGATCATCTGGACCACGTAATCCGTCGCACGCGGCTCATGCGTCGGGCGCAGGCAGCCGAGCGCGTCCATGTCGTCGTGATACCAGCCGATCGTCTCGTCCGTGATCTCCCGGATCGGGCGACCGCTCTCTGCCGCGCGGGCGTTGATCTTGTCGTCCACGTCGGTGAGGTTGCGCACATAGGTCACGTGATCCGCGCCGTATTCGTGGCGCAAAAGCCGGAACAACACGTCGAACAGGATGACGTTCCTCGCATTGCCGATATGGGCGCGGTCATAGACCGTCGGCCCGCAGAGATACATCCGCACGTTATCCGGGTCGAGCGGGGTGAAATCCGCTTTCCGGTGCGTCTTGGCGTCGGTCAGTCTGATCGTCATCGGATGTCCCGTGCGGGTGCTGTCCCCCTCGTCGGGGCGGGCACACGCTTCGTTCGGGGATTAAACGAAAAGGGGCGGCCCGCCTGACGAAGTCAGCGGGGAATGCAGCGGTTGCGGATAGCCTTGCTTTTCATGCGCTCTTCCTAGCACAGCCCGGCGTCTGCGCCAAGCGGGCATAAGGCTTGCGAATGCCGCGCGATGGGCGATGATGCGGGGACCGTTGGGGGGGTTGCACATGGACCACGACGACCTTGCCCACTGGTCCAAGCGCGCGGCGGACTGGGCCCGCGACTACCATGCCACCCTGCGCGACCGTCCGGTCCGCGCGGCGCTCAACCCCGGCGCCATCGCGCAGCAACTGGGCACCGCAGCGCCTGAAGAAGCCGACGCGGTGGAGACAATCTTCGACGATTTCGCCCGCATCGTCCCGCCGGGCATGACCCACTGGCAGCATCCGCGCTTCTTCGCCTATTTCCCGGCCAACGCGTCGCCGGCCTCGATGCTGGCCGAACAGCTCGCGAACGCGATGGGGGCGCAGGGGATGCTCTGGCAGACCTCCCCCGCCGCGACGGAGATGGAGGAGGTTGCGGTCGACTGGCTGCGACAGGCGCTCGGCCTGCCCGAAGGGATGCGCGGCACGATCCACGATTCGGCCACCACCGCCACCCTGTTGGCCGTGCTCACGATGCGGGAGGCAGCCCTGAGCTGGTCCGGGCTGACGGCGGGACTTTCTGGTCAGCCGCGCCTCCGGCTCTATGCGTCGGCGGAGACGCATTCCTCGGTCGACAAGGCGGTGCGGCTGTCGGGGATCGGGCAGGACAACCTCGTGAAGGTGCCGGTGGACGCGGGCCTTTCGATGGACCCGGACCAGCTTGCCCGCCTGATCGCCCGCGACCGGGAGGCCGGGCATCTGCCGTGCGGTGTCGTGCTCTGCGCGGGTGGCACCTCGGTCGGCGCGTTCGACCGGATCGGGGCCTGCATCGCCGTGGCGAAGGCGGAGGGTCTGCCGGTCCATGTCGATGCCGCATGGGCCGGGTCGGCGATGATCTGCGAGGAGTTCCGCGCGCTCTGGGCCGGGGTGGAGGGGGCGGACAGCATCGTCGTGAACCCGCACAAATGGCTCGGTGTCCAGTTCGATTGCGCGGTCCAATTCCTGCGCGATCCAGTGCCGCAAATCCGCACGCTGGGCCTGCGCCCGACCTATCTGGAGACGATGGAGGCCGAGGAGGTCGTCAACTTCAACGAATGGACGGTGCCGCTCGGCCGCCGCTTCCGCGCGCTGAAACTGTGGTTCGTGCTGCGCGCCTACGGGCTGGAGGGGCTGCGCGTGCGAATCCGCAACCATGTCGCCTGGTCCAGAGAGGCCCGCGACACGCTGGCGGCCCTGCCGGGGGTGGAGATCGTGACGGAGCCGTCGCTCTCCCTCTTCACCTTTGCGCTGGGCACGGATGCCGCGACCGAGGCGCTTTTGGTGCGGATCAACGAGGATGGGCGGATCTACCTCACGCAAACCCGTCATCGGGGGCGGCTGGTGATCCGCGTGCAGGTCGGCGCGTTCGACTGCACAGAGGAGGACGTGCGCGAGATCGCCTGCGTGGTGGAGCGCCTGTTGCCATGACATGCAAAGGGCGGCCCCGTAGGACCGCCCCAAACCAAAGCCGCAATCAGATCAGAAGCGGTAGCCGACTTTCGCTTCGATCGAGGTGCCGCTCACGTCGACGCCGGTGCCGTCGAAGTTGTTATACTGGCGGTGAAGCAACTCGCCACCGACAGTGATGCGATCGGTGACCGCATAGTCCATGCCGAGGCCGAAGACGTAGCCGTTGTCCTTGAAGCCGATGCCGTCAAGCTTGGCACGCCCGTAGGACGGACCGACCGTGCCATAGATCAGCGTCTTGCCGACGTCATAGCCCGCGACAAGTTTCAGATCCGTCGTATCGCGGAACTTGCCGCTCGCGCCGAAGTCGGCGTTGCTGTCCGTGTAGGACAACTCGCCGCCGAGGACGAACTGACCGAAGTCGTAACGGTAGCCGCCATCGATGCCACCGATGAAACCGTTGCCATGGTCACGGAAGCCGCCAGCGTTGGCAAAATTGTTGCCGTCATTTTCCCCGTCGTTGTCATTGCCATTTCCGGCGAAGCCGGAACCGTCGACTTTGGCGATGCCTCGGCCATAACCGAGGTGCGCGCCGGCATAGAAACCTGTCCAGTTGGCGCTCGGCGCATAGACGGTGACAGGAGTGGCGATGACCGGCTCGGGGGCGGTCATAACCGGACCGCCCGCAAACGCGGGGGCAGCGGCTGCGCTGGCAATGGCCAGAATGGCGATGGTCTTCATTAGTATTCTCCTGTGTATACCTCGGGTCCGGCTGTTAACCGTGCCGATACCCGATGAGTTAACTGCATCCGCTTCGGGTTGCACGGGGGGTATCACTACAATGTGAACGGGAATGACAGTCGGTGCGCTGAAAGCTGCGTGATGGCCCGTCGAATGCGCTCGAACCGGCCGAAATCCGTCAGGACGCATCTTCACGCTCCGCGAGTTTGAGCCAGTCCGCCTCCGCCGTCTGAAGCTGGGCTTGGGCTGTCGACAGACGCGCGGAGGATGCAGCGAATGTCTTCGGTTCGCGGGCATAGAGGCCGTCGGCCGCCAACGACTCCGACAGCCGCGCAATCTCCGCCTCCAGCGTCGCGATATTCGTGGGGAGCGTCTCCAGCCGCTTGCGCTCTGAGAAGGTCAGGCCTTCCGTCTTTTTTCGCGCGGGCGCCGGGGCGGGGGTGGTCGCTTTGGCCTGGAACGTCGCCTCCGGTGCCCAGCCGACGTCGCGCTGGCGGACGTAGTCGGACCAGCCGCCCGGGAACACGCCGATCCGCCCCTGCCCTTCGAGAGCCACGGTGGAGGTGGCGACCCGGTCGATGAAGTCGCGGTCGTGGCTGACGAGGAGCACGGTGCCGTCATAGTCGCCGATGACGTCCTGCATGAGGTCCAGCGTCTCCACGTCGAGATCGTTGGTCGGCTCGTCCAGGATCAGCAGGTTCGAGTTCCGCGCCATGATCCGCGCCAGCAAGAGCCGCGCCTTTTCTCCGCCGGAAAGCGAGCGCACCGGGGCGCGGGCCTGCGCCTCGGTGAACAGGAAATCCTTGAGATAGCCCACGACATGCTTCGGCGTGCCGCGCACCATCACCTGATCCGACGCCCCCGATACCGCCATCGCCGGATCGCCGGTGAGGTTGTCCCAGAGCGTGGCGTTGCCGTCGAGCTGCGCGCGGGTTTGATCGAAGACCGCGATATCGAGGTTTGTGCCGAGCTTCACCGTACCGTGGTCAGGCGCCATCTCTCCGATCAGGAGTTTCAGGAGCGTGGTCTTGCCGATCCCGTTCGGACCGACGAATGCGACCCGGTCGCCGCGCTGCACGCGCAGATCGAGGCCCGAGACGATGACCATATCGCCGAATGCCTTCGTCAGCCCTTTCGCCTCGATCACACGCTTGCCCGACGTGGGGCCCGCGTCGAGCGCCAGCGCCGCGGCGCCCTGTCGCCGGATCTGGCTGCTGCGTTCCTCGCGCAGCGCCGCCAACGCACGAACCCGGCCCTGATTGCGCTTGCGCCTGGCGGAGATACCTTCGACGGCCCATTTTGCCTCGGCCCTGATCTTGCGGTCGAGCTTGTGGCGAGCGTCGTCCTCTTCGGCCCAGATCGTCTCGCGCCAATCCTCGAACCCGTCGAAGCCCTGTTCGCGCCGCCGCACCTGACCCCGGTCGATCCAGAGCGTGGCGCGCGTCAGGCGGCGCAAGAACGCCCGGTCGTGGGAGATCAGCACGAAGGCGGTGCGGGTGGAGGATAGTTCCTCCTCCAGCCAGCCGATGGCCTGAATGTCGAGATGGTTGGTCGGCTCGTCCAGCAGCATAAGATCCGGCGCCTCGGCCATCAGCCGGGCCAGCGCCGCACGACGCCGCTCGCCACCCGAGGCGGAAGCGGTGGGCGTGGAGGGATCGAACTTAAGACCCTCGGCCACCATCGCGACCTTGTAGTCCTCACCCTCGGGCAAGGTGGCACCCGCGTAGTCGCCGAGCGTGGGAAAGGCGGAGAGGTCGGGATCCTGCTCCATGTAACCCACGGAGATGCCGGGTGGCACGGTGCGCTGTCCCGCGTCGGGCTCCGCGAGCCCCGCCATGACCTTCATCAGGGTGGATTTCCCCGATCCGTTGCGCCCCACCAGCGCCACCCGGTCACCGGGTTGGACGACCAGATCGAGGCTGTCGAAAATGGGATCGCCACCGAAGGTGAGCGAAATGCCGGAGAGCTGGAGTAGGGGTGCGCGTGCCATGGCGCGTCAGGTATGACGCGCGGAGGGCGGCGTCAACGGGGGGAGGCACGTGCTTCTCGCCGCGCAACGGGGCGGGGCTGTCTGCCCCTCCCCAAACCCCGCCCCGAGGATATTTTCAGACGGGGAAATGGTGGGTTTGCCCGGTACGGGCATTTGTCAGCGATTGCCACATCGTTAATCCGTCGCGAGCCTTTGACGGGTAAGCAAGACTTCGAGGCGCGGAGCAACCTGGGCTTGCGTAAAACGGTTGGGCAGAGCGTTCGGGCAGCGGGTGGCCCGAGCCACCCGAACCAAGATTCAGCCGACGATTTCGAGGCCGGAGAAGTAGAACGCGATCTCCCGCGCGGCGCTGTCGGGGCTGTCGGAGCCGTGGACCGAATTCTCGCCGACCGACAACGCGAATTCCTTGCGGATCGTGCCGTCATCGGCATTGGCGGGGTTCGTGGCGCCCATCACTTCGCGGTTTCTGGCGATCGCACCCTCGCCTTCGAGCACCTGCACCACGATGGGGGCGGAGGCCATGAACTCGCAGAGTTCGCTGTAAAAGCCGCGCTCCTTGTGTTCGGCGTAGAAGGCGCCTGCCTGTTCGGGCGTGAGGTGGATGCGCTTGGACGCCACGATCCTGAGGCCCGCCTCCTCGAACTTGGCGTTGATCTTGCCGGTGAGGTTGCGGTTCGTGGCGTCGGGCTTGATCATGGAAAGTGTACGTTCGGTGGCCATATCGGTCTCGCTTTGCTGGTCGCAGCCGCGTGGACGGGCCGCCGGGGAGAGGGTTCGCGGACCTGCTAGCATGGGGTCATGGGCTTGGAAAGCCCCGCAGGGCGTTGACGACCGGACGCGCATCGGGCAAGGCGTGCGGCATGCTCAAGATCAGCGACATCACTTATTCCGTCGAGGGACGGCCCTTGTTTCAGGGCGCCTCCGCCAGCATTCCGGCCGGGCACAAGGTCGGGCTCGTGGGGCGCAACGGGACCGGCAAGACCACGCTCTTCCGGCTGATCCGGGGCGAGCTGGCGCTGGAGGGGGGCGAGATTTCCCTGCCCTCGCGCGCCAAGATCGGGGGGGTGGCGCAGGAGGTGCCATCGTCGTCGACCTCGCTTCTGGACACCGTGCTTTCCGCCGACACGGAGCGCGCGTCGTTGAGGGCGGAGGCGGAGGCCGCGACCGACGCGCACCGACTCGCCGAGGTGCAGGCGCGGCTTGCCGACATCGACGCCTGGTCGGCGGAGGCGCGGGCCTCCTCGATCCTGAAGGGTCTGGGGTTCGAGACGGAGGCGCAGCTTCGCCCCTGTTCGGATTTCTCCGGCGGCTGGCGGATGCGCGTGGCGTTGGCTGGCGTGCTTTTCGCGCAGCCCGACCTCTTGCTGCTGGACGAGCCGACGAACTATCTCGATCTGGAAGGCT
>JBBSVE010000140.1:0-7769 GCA_038233815.1 Rhodobacterales bacterium | reverse complement strand
CGCCGCACCCCTGTCATCGCACGCGGACCGGGGTCACGCGAAATGGACCCGACGCCTTGACGCGGCACCCGTTCGGGGCGTGAGTGGGCGCGACCGCATCGCCTGAACAGACGCCAGAAACGGGAGTCCCGCCATGAACCTCAAGGACAACGTCTGCATCGTCACCGGATCGGCCTCCGGCATCGGGCGCGCGATTGCGGCGCGCTACGTGGCGGACGGCGCACGGGTCGTCGTGGCCGATCTTGCGCAGGACGCGGCCGACGCCGTCGCCGCCGATCTGACCCGGGCGGGTCCGGGCGAGGCGATGGGCCTCGCGATGGACGTGACCGATGAGGCGGCCGTGAGTGCAGGCGTGGCCGCGGTGGTGGCGCGCTGGGGCGAGGTCGATGTGCTGGTGTCCAATGCGGGCATCCAGATCGTCAATCCGATCGAGGCCTTCGCCTTCGCCGACTGGAAGCGGATGCTCGCGATCCATCTCGACGGCGCGTTCCTGACCACCAAGGCGTGCCTGCCGCACATGTATGCCAAAGGATCCGGCACGGTGATCTTCATGGGGTCGGTCCACAGCCACGAGGCGAGCCCGCTCAAATCGGCCTATGTGACGGCCAAGCACGGCCTCCTTGGCCTCGCCCGGACCCTGGCCAAGGAGGGCGGCCGCCACGGCGTGCGCGCCAACGTGATCTGCCCGGGCTTCGTGCGGACCCCGCTGGTCGACCGCCAGATCCCCGAGCAGGCGCAGGCGCTGGGCATCACCGAGCAGCAGGTGATCGACGACGTGATGCTGCGCAACACCGTGGACCGCGAATTCACCACCGTCGAGGATATCGCCGAGCTTGCGTGGGTCATGGCGGCATTCCCGTCGAATGCACTGACCGGGCAGTCCCTTGTCGCGAGCCACGGATGGTTCATGCAATAGGCGGCTTGCCTGCCCTCACGCGGCCGTGATCCTCCTCACGCGTCTGTATAAACCCGGCCACGCGACTGTGAGCTTCCGGTCCCATCTTCATCCCATGGAAATTACTGGCGATGGAGTTATCCCGATGTCTCACCCCCTGCAATCCCGGTTCGCGTCCGTTGCCCTTGCGGGCCTGCTCGCGACCTCTTCCACCGCGGCGCTGGCGCCGATGGCCTATGCCTCCCCGGTTGGCGGCTACGGCGATCTCGTGGCCAAACTGTCCCCATCCGTCGTCTATATCGAGGTCGAGGAAAAGGGTCAGCCCAACGCGCAGATGCAGCTTCCGCCCGGCTTTCCGAAGGACGAGCTGGAAAAACGGTTCGGCCCGCTGTTCCCCGACCACACCCCCGATCAGGGACCGATGCACGCACTGGGGACAGGCTTCGTCTATTCCAAGGATGGCCTGATCATCACCAACAACCACGTCATCGACGGCGCCGACAAGATCACGGTCAAGCTCGCGGACGGCAAGAGCTATGACGCCACGGTCAAGGGCTCCGACCCGCTGACCGACATTGCACTTCTGAAGATCGACGGGGTCGACGACCTCTCTCCCGTGACGATGGGCGACAGCGACAAGGCCCGTGTCGGCGATGACGTGCTGGCCATCGGAAATCCGTTCGGACTGGGTGGAACGGTCACGTCTGGCATCGTATCGGCGGTCAAGCGTGACATCCACTCCGGCCCTTATGACGACTACATCCAGACCGATGCGTCGATCAACAAGGGCAATTCCGGGGGGCCGCTGTTCGATGACAAGGGCGATGTGATCGGCATGAACACCGCGATCTTCTCCCAGTCGGGCGGATCGGTCGGGATCGGGTTCGCGGTCCCGTCGGATCTGATCTCCAAGGTGGCGGGCGATCTTGCGCGGAGTGGGAGCATCGCGCGCGGGTGGCTTGGCGTGCAGATCGGACCGATGAGCCAGGATGTCGCCAACGTGCTCGGCTATTCCGAGCCCAAAGGCGCGGTCATAGAGTCGGTTCAGGACGGAAGCCCCGCGTCCAAGGCGGGCATGCAGAGCAATGACATCGTGACCAAGGTTCAGGGTCAGGCGATTGCCGATCCGCAGGCATTGCAACGCGCCATTGCGAACCAGGACCCGTCGTCGAAGACCGAGCTTACCGTCCTTCGCAAGGGCAAGGAGATCACGCTCGATGTGACGCTGGGCAAGCTGCCGTCCAAGCAGACCTGAACCGCGCTGCCTGACTGCCACGACACTGCGCCCCGCCCGATCGGCGGGGCGTTTTCACAATTTACGATGCCGGTGAGAGCCTTACGTGACAGACCTCACGTGAAACGCGAATGCGCCGAGCATCACGAACAGGAGCGTCACGACGCCGAGAAAGAGGATGTCGTAGAGCAGGCCGTCGTCCGAATTGACCTCTTCCGCGATGATCTTGGCGCGCAGCAGACGCATCCGCACGAAAGCGAGCAGGATCAGCCCCGCGCCGCTGCCGAGCAGGATGCGTTCCGACCACACATCCGGGTTGCCGTCGATCCGCCCCGCGGCAATCCCGAAGCCGACGACACCGATGGATGTGCGCACCCATGTGAGGAACGTGCGCTCGTTCGCGGAATGATCGACGTAATGTGGTATCATAGGGCCTTCACCTCTTGAGTGCTCCGATGACGCCGCCCGACACCAGCATGTTGATCTCGTAGATCACCCGCGGCACGTCGAGCCCGCCGGGACTGGCCAGATAGCTCGGGGTCCAGACCGGATCGAACTTCTGTTTCCAGGCGCGCAGCCCCTCGAAGTGATAGAAACGGTTGCCGTTCTGGTAGGCAAAACTGCCGACCCTGCTCCAGACCGGAGCGAGGGGGCGGTTCTCCAGCCCTGCCAGCGGCGCGTTGCCGAGCGAGAACCAGCGATACCCCTCCGCCGCACCCCAGAGCATCACCTCGGCAAAGAGAGCATCCATCACAGGCCCCTTCACCTCCGGGTCGTGGCGCATCAGATCGACCGACACCTCGTTCCTGTCGCCCGAACGCAGGAGGTTGGTGAAGGCCGCGATCTTTCCGGTCGTCGCATGGCGCAAGACAGCAATCTGGAAATTGCGCAGGTAGTCGGGGTCGAACGCGCCCACGGCAAAGTGCTTTTCCCCCCCCGGCCGGACCGCGAGCCATGCGTCCGACACGCGCGAAAGCTGCGCCATGCTGCCCACCACCTCGGCCCCGCGCAGGATCGCGAACTGCAACCCATCGCGCTGCACGCGCGAGCGGGCGTAGCGGAACTCCTTGCGGGACGAGCCGTCGAGCGTGAAGCCGGTCAGATCGACGCGCGCCAGCTCCCCGATCTTGGTAAGCGTCAGGCCGAGGTCGAGATAGGTGGTGAGGTATTTTTCCGACGCGCCGTAGAAGGCGCAGCGGCGGCCCATCCGGTCGGCCAGTTCTCGCAGTTGCCAGACCAGCGCGCGGCCCGAGTCCGGGTTGCCCACCGGATCGCCCTTCGCAATCAGCGTGCCGCCGCCGTCGACATAGGACAGAAAGGCCATACCGTCTGCCGCGACGATAAACCGCTTGTCGCCGGTCAGGGCCATCGCCGCCTCGCTGTCGGGCGAGGATGCGATCAGCCCGCGCACGGCGTCGGGCACCGGCTCGGCAAGCAGGCGGCTGCTGGAGCGGCTGAGCAGCGTGTTGAGGCTGATCGCCGCCAGAACCACCGCGACGGCGAGCGAGGAGCGCAGGAACCGCGGCGCATCCCCGTTCCAGGCAAAGCGCCACCAGAGGTTGTCGGAATAGGCGACATGCTGGAACGCGAAGAGGCCGATCCAGAAGATCGCCGCGGCCAGCATCATCACCGTGGCCAGCCAACGCGCGTTAAGCCGGAATACCGAGCCCGCCGTGACCCGGTAGAAGGCCGTCCGAAACGCCACCATCATCAAAAGCGCGGCGGCCAGAGCCACCGACTCCTCCCAGTCGATCCCGCGCAGAAGGACTAGCACGAATCCCAATCCCAGCAGCCCCACCGCGACCAGCCATGCCCGATTGAGCCTGCGATAAAGCCCGCGCGCCACCACGATCAGCAGCAGGCCCGCGACGGACCCCAGCAGGTGCGACGCCTCCACCAGCGGCAGCGGCACCCACGCTCGCAACTGCGCCAGCCGGCCCGTGTCCGACGGCAGGTTGCCCGATATGAGGAGGATCACGCCCGACAGCAGCGCGAGCGCCGCCGCCACGACCGGCACCACGGGGCGCGCGAATGCGTAAGCGGTGCGGGCCCCGTCCGACCGATGCGCGCCGGTGGACAGGGTCCATGCCACCGCAAGACCCACGACCGCGACCAAAAACGGCAGGCCATAATAGATCAGCCGGTAACACAGCAGCGCCGCCAGCGCGTCCGCCCGCCCGGTGGCGCCGAGCCCGGTCAGCAGCGTCGCCTCGAACACTCCCAGCCCGCCGGGCGAATGGCTCGCGATGCCAAGGCCGGTCGCGGCGGTGAAGACGATGAAATAGTAGGAGAGGTTGGCCGTCAGATCGTCGGGCATGAAAACGTAGAGGACCGCCGCCGTGGCCGCCAGATCGACGATCGACAGCGCCGTCAGCTTCGCGATTTCCGGCGCGCGGGGCAGATCGAGCCGGAACCAACGCCAGCGGATCGACTGCGCCGCCCCCCGCGTGATCCACAACAGGAAAAGCACCGCCCCCACAAGGCCGAAGCCCACCAGCGTCTCCAGCCCTTTCGGCAGGTGGATCATGACGGCGAGCCCCGCCGGATCGCGGATCAGGAGCGCGCCGATCAGCAGCGCGAGGCCCGCGCAAAAGCCGATCCAGACCGTGCCGATCACCCGCGCCACCGTGGCGATATCCACGTCGAAGGCCGAATAGACCCGGTAGCGGATTGCCGATCCCGTCAGCCACGACACGCCCAGCAGGTTCGACACCGCGAACCCGGCAGCCCCCGCCAGCGCCGGGACGAGCGGCGGCACCCGCCCGGGAAGCACCGCATTCAGGATCACCACGTCGAACTGCGACAGGGTCAGATAGCTCACCGCCACCGCCGCCATCGCCAGCAGGAACTGGCGCGTCGTATAGGCATGGAGCGAGGCCTTGAGCTGCTCCGGCCGGATCTCCCCCGCCATCTTCTGCAGGACGACAAAGGCGATCAGTGCCATCAGGAGCGGCAGCCCGATACGCAGGACGCTCACCATCCATTCGGGCAGCGCGGGCCGCGCCCCCGGCTCAGGCATCGGCGCGGCCCGGCAGGCTCACCCCGAACCGCGTCACGGCAGGGTTCCGGGATGCACGCGCAGGAACATCAACGCCAGACCGCTGGTCAAAAGGTTGATCCCGAACAGCAGCCCGATGACCCAGACGGCGGTGCCGGGCCAGCCGGAAAAGATCAGCACCGCCATGACCAGCGAGGTGAGGCCCGACAGCATCATCCAGACGCCGCCCTTGAGCCGCGTGCGGACCGCCATCGCGAAAAGAAGCGTCAGCGCCGCCTCGGCGAGGAACGCGAGTCCGAGGATGATCGTCAGCGTGCGCGCCCCCGCGATCGGATCGAAAAGGAGCAGGACGCCAAGTATCACGCACAGGACCGCAAGGCCGAGAGAGATCCACCCCGTCCGGTGCAGGTCGCGAAACCGCCACCACATCGCGATCCCGGTGGCCCCCGCCAGCACCAGAAGCCAGGCGACGAGCTGTTCCACCGCGATAGTGGCGAACACCGGGAACAGGAGCGCCGCGACGCCCAGAACGATCAGCACGATGCCCGTTGTGCGGAACGGGCGCGCGGTGTCGGGGTCTTGTGGGTCGGGGTTCATCATAGCACCTCCATTGTCGCAGATGCACGCGCGGGGCGTCAGGTCGCGGGGTTCGCGGCGACCGCGTCCCGACGTCATTGCCACCGCCTGCCGTTGCCAGCGAAATCCCGCATTCCGGCCGGAAAGGCAAGGGCGGCCGGTTGGAACGCGGCGTATGCGCCGGCGGAAAGGGGCCGGACGTGGCGCGCCTCAGGTCTTCTTCGCGTCGTCCACGATGGTCATCCGCGACAGCGCGCTCTCGCCCAGATCGACGGCGGCATAGGGACCACCGTGACAATAATCCGAGGGGTCCTGCGGGTCGAGCGGCGGGCTCCCTGCCAGCACCTCTGCGGCAAAGACCTCGGCATTGTCCTTGGGGCGGTATCCGAGGAAGCGGGCGTTGGCATTGTCCACCGGCGCACGGTCGTTGTCGGAGACTCCGTAGACCACCGAGAACCCCGTGACCGGGGTGTCGACGGCGCGGGTGACGAGGTGGATCAGGTCGTCGTAGGACAGCCACGTCCCCAGCGCGCGGGGCGTGACCACCTTCGCCGCCGACAGGATGCGCAGATGCACCGATTCGAGACCGCGCTTTTCCCAATACATGCGGCCCAGATCCTCGGTGAAGCATTTGGCCAGCCCGTAGAACGTGTCGGGCCGGTGCGCCACGTCGGTGCCGATCGCTTGCGTCTTTGGATACATCCCCACCGCGTGGATAGAGCTTGCGTAGATCACCCGACGCAGCCCGTGCCGATGCGCGCCCTCCCATACGTTGTAGGAGCCCACGAAATTCGGACCAAGAAGCTGCTCGAACGGTCCCTCGTCGACGATGGCCCCGAAATGGACCGCCATGTCCGCCCCCTCCATCAGCGCCATGATCGCGGGCCCGTCGGCGAGATCGGCACGGACGTAGCTCTCGCCCGGATAGGTCTTGCCGATATCGGCCGCGATGTCGGTGCTCAAAAGCGTCTCGCAAAGTGCTGACAGAGGCTCGCGAAGGTAGGAGCCGAGGCGACCGGCGGCGCCGGTGAGAACGATCTTCTTCAGCATGGCATTTCCTTGAGCAGAGGGTGTCAGATCACGGCCTTTTCGCGGAACGGCTCCCCCCGCCGGATCCGGCCATAGCCGAAGGCGGAGAGGTCGAGCGTCCGAAACGCGCCGTGGGTGATAAGCTCCGCCAAACCGCGGCCCATCGCAGGGCTCTGCTGGAAACCGTGGCCGGAGAAACCGTTGATGAACAGGAAGTTGGCGATCTCGTCATGGGGCCCCAGCACGGCATTCTGGTCGAGCGTGTTCATCGCATAGTGTCCCGCCCACTGGTTGACCACCCGGATCGCTTCGAACGCGGGGATCCGGTGCGCCAGCGCGGGCCAGACGCGGTCGTCCCAGATGTCTGGGTCCATCTCGAAATCGTCGAACGAAGGGACCGCATCCTCGACCGGCGCGCAGCCCGCCATGTAGAGCTGCCCATCGGTGCGGACATGGACGCCGGAGGGATCGACGGTGAGGGGCAGATCGCGGCTGAGCGGGCGTTCGGCCTCGAACACGAAGGTATAGCGTTTGCGCGGCTCCACCGGCAGGTCGATCCCCGCCATCCGCGCCACGCGGGCGGCACGGGGGCCCGCGGCATCGACGACGCAGCCCGCGCCGACCACCTCCCCGCTGGCGAGCGTCACGCTCTCGATGCGGCCGCCCGTTGCCCCACGTGTCATGCTCGTGACCTCGTTCGCCACGAACTCGACGCCGCGCTCGCGCGCCATCCGCTTCCACCAGTCGAAGATCGTGGCGCCGTCGAAATAGCCCTCGTTCCGGGTGTTGTGATTGCCCGCGAGAATGTCGTCCAGATGGTAGAACGGATAGTCCGCCGCGATCTCCCCTGCCGTCATGTGACGGGTGCCCGCCCCGCAGGCCGCCTGCAAAGCCTGCGCCTCGGCGACGCTGTGCGCGAAGGCAGGCGTGTCCGAGAGATACCTGTAGCCGCCACCGTGCCCGCGCTGGTCCGGCACCCGCGGCTCGCCGCCCATCCGCGCGCGGAAATTCAGGATGTAATCCGCGCCGAACTGGCT
>JBBSVE010000139.1:0-7824 GCA_038233815.1 Rhodobacterales bacterium | reverse complement strand
TGCCACAGTCAGCCCGGCCTCCTACTCTTTGATCATCCCGATAATCTGCGTCTCGGTGAAACGGCTCTTTCGCATTCGTCTGCTCCTTCAGGGTTGGGCAGACTCTACATTAAAGTGAGGGCGTTTCCGGGGGGCAGGTCACCGGGGATCTCACCGACGATCCTATGGCTGTCCTCGCAATCTTTGCTACCTCAAGCCTCCTTGGCGCGAATGAGTATGACCGTAAGTCAGGTAGAGGTCGCTCTCGCCTGAGTGAAAGCTGGATAAATTCGCCCCAACACGAGGACAAGCCGCAACAACCGTGTCCATCACACCAGTGATCATTGTAAGTAAATGAAATAAAAATGTTTTACGAACAGGTCGAGATCTCGTGGTCATTTGTCATGGGTAAAATGGGCAAAAATCAGGGCAGAATGGTCATTTAATGGTGGGTCGGACAACAACCTCCAGCCTCAAGATTCGGCTTGCAAAGCGACCTTGGGAATGCCAGTGAATGAATGTTCATTCTGTCCGAGACCGTTATGCTCAAGGCTCTACCGCAAGACGCTGTCCTGCCCGACCTCCGTATCGTCGAGATACTGGAGCGTATTCGCACGACCTTCATCACCAAGGGCTTCGACGGCGCCTCGATGCAGGAGCTTGCACGCTCCGCCGGGATGAGCGCGGGGAACTTCTACCGCTACTTTCCGTCCAAGACGGCGATCATCGGGGCCCTGATCTCCCGCGATCTCACGAAAGTGATGGAGGAATTCGCTGTGGTGAACCGTGCCCGCGACCCGCTGGCAGCGTTACGCCTGAGCGTTGCGATCCGGGTGGGAATGCCGGCCCCGGCAGAGGATGCGCGGCTCTGGGCGGAGATCGAGGCCGTGGCCAGCCGGGATTCCAGCCTCGGGACGATCTGCCACCGGATGCATGCCGCGATCCACGATGAGGTCACGGCCACCTTCGCGCGCATCGGGGGCTGCGGCGAGCCGTTTATTCGCCGCCACCACCAGCATTCGGTCGACGCCCTGATGATCCTCGTGAAAGGGGCCGCGATCCGCGCGGGTCGTCCGGCGGAAACGACCGATGCTGCGGCGATGAATGCGCTTGTTATGCGCATGTTCGACACCATACTCGCTGACATCACGGCGCTGGCCGATATGCCCGACGCCACCCGTTGCAAGAGCCTGACATGATCCGATCCGTCCGCTGCCTCCCGATCCTCCTTCTGGCGCTTGCTACGGCCGGTCCGGGTGCGGCCCAGACCGAGACCGCGCCAGCCGCGGCTGCGCAGACCTTCCCCGCCATCACCGTCATCACGGTGCGGGATGCCGACATCCGCGACCGGGTCTATGCCTCGGGCCTGATCCAGCCGGTGGAAGAGGTGATGGTCCAGCCCCAGATCGAAGGGCAGGCCATCGACTCGCTGCAGGCCGACGTGGGATCAGTTGTGAAGGAGGGCGACGTCATGGCGCGCCTGTCGCAAACCTCGCTGAAACTGATGCGGAGCCAACTCGTCGCCGCCCGCGCGGCGGCGGTAGCGGCGCTGGCGCAAGGCAAGGCGCAACTGGCTGAGGCCACCATCAACGCGCAGGAGGCGCTTCGCGTGCAGGAGCGGGCGCAGACGTTGCAGAAAAGCGGCTCGGTCAGCCAGAGCCAGGCCGATCTGGCGCTGGCGGATTCGGCGGCCAAGCAGTCGCGCGTCGCCGCCGCCTCGCAGGGGGTAACGGCGGCGGAGGCGCAGATCGCTGTGGCCGATGCCAAGTCGGCGGACGTGGACCTCAGCCTCGCGCGCGCCACGGTCACGGCGCCGGTCGGCGGGCTTGTCGTTGCGCGGAACGCCTCGGTGGGGGCGATCGCCACCGCAACGGGCAGCCCGATGTTCGTTCTGGTGAAGGGCGGCCTGCTGGAGCTGCGCGCCGATGTGGCCGAGCGTGACATCCTGCGTCTGGCACCGGGGCAATCCGTGGACATGCGGGTCGTGGGATTGGCGGAAACTGTCAAAGGTCATGTCCGCCTCGTGGAGCCGACGGTCGACACCACCACCAGGCTCGGGCGGGTCAGGATCCAGCTCGACGATCCCGGCATGGTCCGGTCGGGCATGTATGCCGAGGCGGCGATCCTCGTGGCATCACATCACGCCCCGGTGGTCCCCGGCGCGGCGATCGAGGTGGCTGACGGCACCGCCACCATCCTTGTCGTCGGGCCCGACGATACGCTGAAGCGCGTCCCCGTAGTGACCGGCATCCGCGAGAATGGCCGCGTCGAGGTGCTGTCGGGCGCCTCGGCGGGCGACACGATCGTATCGCGGGCCGGCGCCTTCGTGCGGGAGGGGGACCGGATCCACCCCGTCCCCGACGCCGCCGCGCGTGTCGGCGAATGAGGATCTGAGCCATGAACTTCTCCGCCTGGTCGATCCGCAATCCCGTGGCCCCGATCCTCGCCTTCGTCCTGCTGATGGTGATCGGCTGGCAGGCCTACGTCTCCCTCCCGATCACGCGATTCCCCAACATCGACGTGCCGATCGTCAGCATCAGCGTGGCCGAGGCCGGTGCGGCCCCCGCGGAGCTGGAAACGCAAGTCACGCGCGTGGTGGAGGATGCGGTCGCGGGCATCACCGGGGTGAAGAACATCCGGTCCACCATTTCCGACGGGATCTCCAACACCGGGATCGAGTTCCGCATGGAGGTGCCGACCGACAAGGCCGTGCAGGACGTGAAGGACGCCATCGACCGGATCCGCGGCGATCTGCCCGCCGATGTGGAGACGCCCGTCGTCACCAAGATCGACGTGGAGGGTCAGGCGATCATGACCTTCGCCGTCACGGCGCCGAACCTCACGATCGAGGAGCTGTCGTGGTTTGTCGACGACGTGGTGAAGCGCGCGCTGCAGGGCCAGTCCGGGATCGGGCGCATCGACCGCTACGGCGGTGCCGACCGTGAAATTCGGGTGGAGCTGGACCCCGTCAAGCTCGACAGTTTCGGCATCACCGCGGCCTCCGTCAGCCAGCAGGTCCGGGCCACCAACGCCGATCTGGGCGCGGGGCGGGCCGATCTGGGCGGCGGCGAACAGGCGATCCGCATCCTCGGCGATGCGACGACCGCCGCGACGCTCGCCAACGTCACGCTGTCGCTGCCCGGCGGGCGGTTCGTGAAGCTTGGCGATCTGGGCCGCGTGATCGACACCTACGAAGAGCTGCGCAGCTTTTCCAAGTTCAACGGCAATCAGGTCGTGACCTTTTCGGTGTTCCGCGCCAAGGGAGCCTCCGAAGTGTCCGTGGCCGAGACCACGAACGACACGCTGGCAAAGATCCGCGCCGACCATCCGGAGGTTCAAATCAGCCCGGTCGACGATACCGTCTATTACACCGTGGGCAATTTCGAGGCAGCGAAAAGCACGCTTGTCGAAGGCGCTCTGCTGGCTGTGTTTGTGGTGTTCCTGTTCCTCCAGAACTGGCGCGCGACGATGATCTCGGCGGTGGCGCTGCCGCTTTCGGTAATCCCCACCTTTTTCGTGATGAACCAGCTTGGCTTCTCGCTCAACCTCATCAGCCTTCTGGCCCTGACGCTCGCCACCGGCATCCTCGTCGACGATGCGATCGTGGAGGTGGAGAATATCGCGCGTCATATCCGCATGGGCAAATCGCCCTACCGCGCGGCCATCGATGCGGCCGATGAGATCGGGCTCGCGGTCATCGCCACCTCCTTCACCATCGTCGCGGTCTTCGTGCCGGTGTCCTTCATGCCGGGCATTCCGGGGCAGTATTTCCGGCAATTCGGCATGACGGTCGCCATCGCGGTCCTGTTCTCATTGCTGGTCGCCCGGCTCATCACGCCCTTGATGGCCGCCTACCTGATGCGTTCGAAGGACGCAGCGGAGCATGAGGTCCGCGACGGCCCCTTCATGCGCGGCTATCTCTGGATCGTGCGGATGACGATGAAGGTCCGCTACCTAACGCTGATGGCTGCAGTGGGGCTGCTTGCCGTGTCACTTTATTTCATGCTCCAGATCCCCGGCAGCTTCATCCCGCCCGAGGATGTGAGCCGCATCTCCGTCTCCGCCGAGCTTCCGCCGGGCTCCACCTTGCAGGCGACGGACCGGACCACGGGGGAGATGCTCAAACGCATCCGCGGCATCGAGGGGGTGAAGGATGTCTTCGTCCTCGGCGGCTCCTCCCCGGTGGGCGATCTGGACATCCGCCGCGCGACAATCACCGTGCTGCTGGACAAACTCGATTCTTCGCTGGAACTGAAGTTGTCGAACCTTGCGCACAAGATCCCGCTGGTGGGTCCGTATATTCCTGCCATCCCCTCCCACGGCCGCCAGATCCCGCAAAGCGCCATCGAGGCGAAGATCTTCGATAGGCTCGCCACGGTCCCCGACGTGCGCGCCTTCAAGCTCAACGACCGGGGGGAGCGCGACATCTCCTATTCGATCCTGTCGTCGGATGAAAAGGCGCTGAACGAGGGCGTGGCCCGTCTGGAAACCGCGCTCCGGGGGGAGCCGCTCCTGTCCGACGTGGCGACCGAAGGCGCGCTGCCGCGCCCCGAGGTGCAGGTCACGCCCCGGCTGGAGGAGGCCGCGCGCCTCGGCGTCACGACCCGCCAGATCGCGGAGACGGTGCGCGTGGCCACCATCGGCGATTTCGACGCGTCGCTCGCCAAGGTCTCGGTCGGCGACCGTCAGATTCCGGTGCGGGTGCAGGTCGCGAAAGACGTGCGCGAGGATCTGGGCCGCATAGGCGCGCTGAAGATCCTGACCGCATCGGGCAAGGTCGTGCCGCTGAACGCCGTCGCCGACATCCGCATCGCGGAGGGGCCGAGCGTCGTGAACCGCCTCAACCGCGCGCGGATCGCGACAATCGGCGCAAACCTTCCCCCCGGCGTGGCGCTCGGCACCGCGACGGACCGGTTCAACGCGATCATCGCGGGCGTCACGCTTCCCCCCGGCGTCTCGGTGGCAAGCGCGGGCGACGCGGAGATTCAGGCCGAGCTTACGCAGAGCTTCGCCAACGCCATGATCCTCGGTCTGATGCTGGTGCTGACGGTGCTGATCCTGCTTTTCAAGTCGGTGATCCAGCCGTTCACCATCCTGTTCTCCCTGCCCCTCGCCATCGGCGGCGTCGCTGCGGCGCTGATCCTGACCGGGTCCGCGATCTCCATGCCGGTGCTGATCGGCATCCTGATGCTGATGGGAATCGTCACCAAGAACGCCATCCTGCTGGTGGAGTTCGCCATCGAGATGCGACGCGCCGGGATGAACCGGCTTGACGCGCTGGTGGAGGCCGGGCACAAACGCGCGCGGCCCATTGTGATGACCTCGATCGCGATGTCGGCGGGGATGCTGCCCTCCGCGCTCGGCGTGGGGGAAGGCGGGTCGTTCCGCGCCCCGATGGCCACGGCGGTGATCGGGGGGATCATCGTCTCCACCGTCCTGTCGCTGGTCGTGGTGCCGTCGTTCTTTCTCATCATGGACGACCTGTCGCGCCTGCTCGCATGGGCGTTAGGCCGCTTCATCGGCAAGAAGGAAAAGGAGCCGGCGGAGATGTCGCCCGCCGACCTCACGTCCGCCGTGGAGGGGCTGCGCGAGGATCTGGAGGGGTTGCGCGCGGCGCGTTCCAACATTGCGCGGATCGGTCCGCCGCGTCAGACCGCGGCGGAATAGCCGGGGTCAGCCGCGCCCGACGAACGGCATCTTGGTCGCCATCACCGTGAGGAACGGGATGTTGGTGCCCAGGGGCAGGGCGGCCATGTGGAGGACGGAGCGGGCGACCTCCTCCACGTCCATCATCGGTTCGGCCGCGATTCGTCCGTCGGCCTGCGGCACCCCCGTCTTCATCGCGGCGGAGATGTCGGTCAGCGCATTGCCGATGTCGATCTGTCCGCAGGCGATGTCGAACGGCCGCCCGTCGAGCGACAGGGTCTTGGTCAGCCCCGTCACCGCATGTTTCGTGACCGTATAGGGCACCGATCCCGGCCGCGGCGCATAGGCGGAGATCGAGCCGTTGTTGATGATCCGCCCCCCCATCGGCGTCTGGTGCCGCATCCGCCCGAAGGCGGCGCGCGCGCAGAGGAACATGCCGGTCAGGTTCACGCCGAGGATGCGGTGCCAGTCCTCGACCTGGATTTCGTCGATCAGGGTCGGGGGCAGGCCGGACCCTGCGTTGTTGAAAAGCGCGTCGATCCGGTCCCATTCACCTTGCGCCGTGTCGAAGGCGCGATCCACCGCGTCGGCGTCGGTGACGTCGCAGGGCAGGACCAGCGCGCCCTCGTGATCCGCTGCCGTTTCCGCCAGCGCATCTTCGCGCCGCCCGATCAGTCCGACCCGCCATCCGGCCCCAAGGAAGGTCCGCGCCGTCGCCCGACCGATGCCCGACCCCGCGCCGGTGATGATGATGCCCTGCGCCATACTGTTCCCCTCACGATTGCGCGCCGACTGTCGCGCAACGGCGAGCGACAGGCAAGGCGGACACCGGTGACCCGTCGCTGTGGCCGCCCCGCAACAGGTCGCCGTGCCGCCATGGGGGAGGGACTGTGCGGCCCCGGATCGCGTGCTACGACCTCGGGCCATGCGGAGGCGGACGTGACATCTGTGATGACAAGGCGCACGCGCCCCGGGGCGGCAGGGCTGACCCTTGCCGCGCAAACCGGGCCCTCGTCGCACGGGCACGGCACGCAGGCGGAAATGACTGCCCTTGCAACGACAGCCGTGCTGCTTGGCGGCCTTTCGATGGCCCCCACGGGTCATCACGACGGCGGTTGAGGGGAATGGCTTTCCAGCGGCAGGCCTTTCCTATCGCGGACTGCGGGTCACATACTGCCGGGCCAGACCGGCGCTGGAAAAAATCGGATCGGGACCACGACTGTGATGGGAAAATTCTGGCGCATGACGAAGGCGATCTGGTCGCGGATCAACCGGGTGGATATCGCCATGGTCGCGGGCGGCGTCGCGTTCTTCGGATTTCTCGCGATCTTTCCAGCCCTCGCCGCCGTCATCGCGATCTGGGGCTTTGCGTTCGATCCCCATCTGATCCAGTCTCAGCTCGACATGGCGCGCGAATACCTGCCGCCCGAGGGCTACGACCTCATCAATGATCAGGCCCAGCGCCTGCTGTCGAGCACCAACCGCTCGCTCGGCCTCGCGACCCTGATCTCCACCCTGTTCGCGATCTGGTCGGCGCGGGCGGGGGTCGGCGCGCTGATCGGGGGGCTCAACACGATCCATCACCTGAAAGCGCGCGACGGGCTCTGGTCGATCTTGCGCGCGCTGGTGTTGACGGTCGTGCTCGTGGGGCTCGTGCTGTCGGCGATGGCGCTGGCGGTCGTGACGCCGATCATCATCGAGTTCATCCCGCTCGGCCCGGCGGAGAACCTGACCCTGAAGCTCGCCAATTTCGGGCTCGGCGTGCTGATCGTGACCATTGCCATCGGCATCACCTACTGGATGGGCCCGAACTGGACGGAGGAGCAGAACGGCAAGCGCTTCTTCTCCCCCGGTCTGCTGTTCGCGATCGTGATCTGGGCCATCGCGTCGCGCGGCCTCGTGGTCTATCTGGTGAACTTCAACAACTACAATCAGGTCTACGGCTCCATCGGGGCCGTGGTGGCGCTGCTCCTGTGGTTCTGGATCAGCGCGCTGGCGGTGCTTCTGGGGGCCGCCATCGACGCCGAGATCCCGCCCAAAAGCCCGCGCGCGCTGAACTAGAGCGTGTTGCGGCCATCCCGATTCAGATTCCCATTGGGTTTGATTTGTGATTCCATCTACCTATGGCAGATGTTGGGGTTAGTGATGGGCAAACCACTTCCTATGGAGCTTCGTCGGCGGGTCGTTGATTTTGTTGAG
>JBBSVE010000138.1:0-7840 GCA_038233815.1 Rhodobacterales bacterium | reverse complement strand
TGTTGTGGCGCATCGACAGCCCGCGGGTGGAGCGGTTTCGCACCGCCCTCGTGGACCGGCTGGTGCCGAACATGGCATGGGCGCTGGTGCCGGTCACCAAGGTCGTGGACATGGCCGAGGATTTCCAGTCCTACACCCGCATCTATGAGCAGAATCAGGAGTTGCGCCGCGAGTTGCAGCAGATGAAGGCGTGGAAGGACGCGGCCCTCCAGCTGGAGCAGAAGAACGCGCGGCTCCTCGACCTCAATCAGGTCAGGCTCGATCCGAAGCTGACGCATGTGACGGGGGTGGTGCTGGCGGATAGCGGCTCGCCGTTCCGGCAGTCGGTGCTCCTCAACGTCGGCGCGCGGGACGGGCTGATGGACGGCTGGGCCACGATGGACGGGATCGGGCTGGTGGGCCGGATCTCCGGCGTGGGGGAGCGGACGGCGCGGGTGATCCTTCTCACCGACAGCAACAGCCGCATTTCGGTGACGGTGCAGCCGTCGGGGCAAAAGGGCCTGCTGTCGGGCGACAACACCCCAGCCCCGCCGATGGATTTTCTGGAAAAGCCCGATCTGGTACGGCCCGGCGATCAGGTCGTGACCTCGGGCGACGGCGGGGTGTTCCCGGCGGGCCTACTGGTGGGCACCGTGGCCCAGGGCGTGGACCGCCGGCTGCGCGTCCGGCTGGCGGCGGACTACGGGCGGCTCGAGTTCCTGCGCGTGCTCAGGAGCCACGCCTCCACCCCCATCGACGATGCGGGCGGGCTGGTGGGGGAACCGGAGAGGCCCGCGCCGCCGCCCCCGGCCGGCACGCCGGTCTCCTCCGGTGGTTGATGGACACCGCAACGCTGTCTGGATCTACCGCGCCGTGTTCGTGGTGCTGGCGCTGATCCTCTTGTTCCTGCGGATCCTGCCGCTGGGGGAGACGGCGGGCACATGGCCCGGCCCGGACCTCCTTTTGTGCCTCATGCTTGCGTGGGTCGTTCAGCGGCCCGATCACCTGCCCGTCAGCCTGATTGCCGCCGTGGTGCTGGCCGAGGATCTGATCCTGATGCGCCCGCCCGGGCTCTGGACCGCGATCGTGGTGCTCGGCACCGAGTTCCTGCGCTCCCGCTCCGCGCTGACGCGGGAGATCGGGTTCACCGCCGAATGGTTCCTCATATCCACCGTGATGCTGGCGATGATGCTGGCCAACCGGCTGGTGCTTGCCGTGATGTTTCTGGGTCAGCCCGGCTTCGGCTACGTTTTGACGCAGACGGTGGGGTCGATCCTGATGTATCCTGTGGTCGTCATGCTCTTGCGCGTCGCGATCAACCTGCGCAAACCCTCGCCGGGAGAGGTTGACGCCATGGGGAGACGGCTATGAGGCGATCCGCCCGCGATACAGACGACTCCGCCGCGAAGATCACGCGCCGCGCCCTCTTCATGGGCGGGTCGATGGCCGCGGTGGTGGCGGTGCTCGGCGCCCGGATGCGCCACATGCAGGTCGAGCAGGCCGACGAGTTCCGCCTGCTGGCCGAAGACAACCGCATCTCGATCCGGCTGATCCCGCCCACGCGCGGCCTGATCCTCGACCGCAACGGCAAGCTCATCGCGGGCAACGAGCAGAACTACCGCGTGGTCATCAGCCGCGACGATGCGGGCGACGTGGACGATCTTCTGGCCAAGCTGACCGAGATCATGACGATCCCGCCCGAGGATATGGATCGCGCGCTGAAGGAAGCGAAAAAGCGCAGCCCGCTGCCGATCATCGTGGCCGACCGGATGTCGTGGGATGATGTTTCCAAGGTCGGGATCAACGCCCCCGCCCTGCCCGGCGTGTCGCCGGAGGTGGGCCTCAGCCGGATCTACCCGCGCGATACCGATTTCGCGCATGTCGTGGGCTACGTGGGCCCGGTCAGCGACGCCGATCTGGCCAAGCTCGAAACCCCCGACCCTTTGCTCCAGACGCCGAAGTTCCAGATCGGCAAGATCGGGGTGGAGACGTGGATGGAGGATGCGCTGCGCGGCACGGCCGGCAACCGGCGGGTCGAGGTGAACTCCGTCGGGCGGGTGATGCGCGAGCTTGGGCGCGAGGAGGGTCAGGCCGGCAGCGACGTGCATCTGACGATCGACGCGGACGTGCAGAACTATCTTCAGGTCCGGCTCGGCGACGACAGCGCCGCCGCCGTCGTGATGGATGTCGTGACCGGCGACATCATCGGCTGTGGCTCGGCACCGTCGTTCGATCCGAACCTCTTTGTGCGGGGCATCTCCTACACCGATTACGAGACGCTGACGGGCAACGACCATCGTCCGCTTGCCGACAAGGCGGTGCAGGGTGCCTATCCGCCCGGCTCCACCTTCAAGATGATGACGGGGCTCGCGGCGCTGGAGGCGGGCGTCATCACCACCGAAACGCCGGTCTACTGTCCCGGCTATTATGACGTGGGGGGGCGCAAGTTCCACTGCTGGAAGCGCGGCGGCCATGGCCGCGTCACGTTTGATCGCGGGCTCGAGGAAAGCTGCGACGTCTATTTCTACGATGTCGCGATGAAGGTCGGCATCGACAAGATCGCGGAGATGGGACGTCGTTTCGGTCTGGGCATCCGCCACGACCTGCCGATGTCGGCGATCACCGAAGGGTTGATGCCGGACAAGGCGTGGAAACAGGATCGTTACAAGCAGCAGTGGCGCATCGGCGACACGGTGAACGCAGCCATCGGTCAGGGCTATGTGCTGGCCTCGCCGCTGCAACTTGCGGTGATGACGGCGCGGATCGCCAGCGGGCGCGCGGTGACGCCGAGGCTGGTGCGCATGATCGACAATCAGCCCGTCGCGGTGACGGAGGCGCCGGCGCTTGGCCTTTCGCCTGCCAACCTGCGCGCGGCGCGGGGCGGCATGATCGCGGTGGTGAACGGCGCGCATGGCACCGGCCGGTCGGCCCGCATCGAAGACCCTGCGATGCGTATGGCGGGCAAGTCCGGCACCAGCCAGGTCAGGAACATCTCCATGGCCGAGCGGGCGCGGGGCGTGTCCTCGAACGACAGCCTGCCATGGAAGCGACGCGATCACGCGCTTTTCGTCTGTTACGCGCCCTATGACGCACCGCGCTATGCGGCCGCCGTGGTGGTGGAGCATGGCGGCGGCGGCTCAACGGTTGCGGGCCCGATCGGGCGCGACCTGCTGCTGCGCGCGATGAGCACCGGGATGCCGCCGCTCTCGGCCTACCCCGCGTCGCAGAGGAACCGGATCGAGACGCAGCAGAAGGGGATGCAACTGCGCGATCCCGACGGCAAGGCGCCGGGCGTGTCGCGCGCATGACGGGCGTGGCGGTGCATCCGGTCCGTGGCGGGCCGCGCGAATGAGCTTTCTCGAATACCGGGTCAAGACCGCACCCACGGGCGCGTCGAAGTTCCTCTACATCAACTGGGCGCTCGTGGTCCTGCTGATCGCCATCGCGTCGGTCGGGTTCCTGATGCTCTATTCGGTCGCGGGCGGCAGGCTCGATGTCTGGGCGGAGCCGCAGATGCAGCGCTTCGTCGCGGGCATGGTGGGCATGTTCATCATCGCCTTCGTGCCGATCTGGTTCTGGCGCAACATGGCGGGGCTGGCCTACATCGTCTCCGTCCTGCTGCTGCTGGCGACGGAGGTCATGGGCTCCGTCGGCATGGGCGCGCAGCGCTGGATCGAGATCGGACCCCTGCGCCTCCAACCGTCCGAACTGTCCAAGGTCGCGCTGGTGATGCTGTTGGCCGCCTATTACGACTGGCTCGACATCCGCCGCGTCTCGCGGCCCTTCTGGGTGCTGGTGCCGGTCCTCTTCATCCTGATCCCGACCGGCCTCGTGCTGGGCCAGCCCGATCTCGGCACCGCGATTCTGCTGATGGGCGGGGGGGCGGTGGTGATGTTCTGCGCGGGTGTCTCGTGGATCTATTTCGCGGTGGTGATCGGGGCCGGGGTGGGGCTCGTCTCCACCGTGCTGGCGTCGCGGGGGACGGCCTGGCAGCTCATCAAGGAATACCAGTTCAAGCGGATCGACACGTTTCTCGATCCGGGCTCGGACCCCTTGGGCGCGGGCTACCATATCACGCAGGCGAAGATAGCGCTGGGGTCGGGCGGCTGGTCCGGGCGCGGCTTCATGCAGGGCACGCAAAGCCGGCTGAACTTCTTGCCCGAAAAGCACACCGATTTCATCTTCACCACACTGGCGGAGGAGTTCGGCTTTCTCGGCGGCTTCTCGCTCCTGATCCTCTATGCTCTGGTGCTCGCCTTCTGCATCTCCTCCGCGATCCGCAACAAGGACCGCTTCGCGAGCCTCGTGACCCTGGGGATCGCGGCCACTTTCTTCTTCTACTTTGCGGTCAACATGATGATGGTGACGGGCCTTGCCCCCGTCGTGGGCGTGCCGCTGCCGCTGGTGTCCTATGGCGGGTCGTCGATGCTGGTGCTGCTCGCGGCCTTCGGGATCGTGCAGTCCGCCCATGTCCACAGGTTGCGCTGAGATGGCGGGACCTCTGATCTGGTTCGCCGCCGGGGCCGAACGCTGGCACCACTATGAGACGCCGTTGGCCGAGGCGCTGGCCGCAGCCGACATCCTTGCCCGCGTCTCGCCCGACTGTCCCGATCCCGCCGCCGTCGACTACATCATCTTCGCGCCGGGCAGCCGGGTCACGGATTTCGCCCCCTTCACCCGTTGCAAGGCGGTCCTCAGCCTCTGGGCCGGGGTGGAACGGATCGTGGACAACGAGAGCCTGACGCAGCCACTGTGCCGGATGGTCGACCCCGACCTCACCGCCGGGATGGTGGAATGGGTCGCGGGCCATACCTTGCGCCATCATCTGGGCATGGACCGCCATATCGTGAACCCCGCGCATCGGTGGGATGCCGTCTGCCCGCCCATCGCGCGCGAACGCCCCGTCAGCATCCTCGGCATGGGGGAGCTTGGACAGGCGGCGGCGCGGGTCCTGCAGGGGCTTGGCTTTCCCGTGACGGGGTGGAGCCGGACGGCGAAACATCTGGCCGGCCTCCCCACCCTCTCGGGCGACGAAGGGCTGGAGGCGGCGCTCCGCTCCGCGCAGATCGTCGTGCTGTTGCTTCCCAAAACGGCGGAGACGGAGAACCTTCTGGACGCCCGCCGGATCGGCTGGCTGCCCGAAGGTGCCGTGATCCTCAACCCCGGGCGCGGACATCTGATCGACGACGAGGCGCTGCTCGCGGCGCTCGACCGGGGCCATGTCGGGCATGCGACGCTCGACGTGTTCCGCACCGAGCCGCTGCCCCCCGATCATCCGTTCTGGTCCCACCCCCGCGTCACCGTCACCCCCCATATCGCGGCCGAGACGCGCCCAGAAAGCGCCGCCCGCGTGGTGGCGGAGAATGTCCGGCGCGGAGAGGCGGGGGCCCCGTTCCTCCACCTTGTCGACCGGGCGCGGGGCTACTGACGCCCGGGGCTGGCGCGATCCCTCCGGGCGGGCTAGCCTTGCCGCCGGACCCGGTGCGGATCGGACGAAAAGGACAGGACATGGCCGGAAACCTCTCGATGGACGATCTTGCGAAAGCCGCAAAGGCGGAGGAGATCGACACCGTGGTCGTGGCGGCGGTGGACATGCAGGGACGGCTCATCGGCAAACGGTTCCATGTCTCCAACTACCTCGAAAGCGGTCACGAGGAGACGCATTGCTGCAACTACCTCATCGCCACCGACATCGAGATGGCGACGGTGCAGGGCTACCGCTCCACCTCATGGGAAGCGGGCTACGGCGATTTCGTGATGAAGCCGGATGCGGACACCCTGCGCCTCGTTCCGTGGCTGCCCAAGACCGCGCTCGTGCTCTGCGATCTTCTCGACCACCACACGCGCGACCCGGTCCCCCATTCCCCCCGCGCGATCCTGAAGGGCCAGATCGCGCGCGCGAAAAAGCTGGGTTACGTGCCGATGATGGCGACGGAGCTGGAGTTCTACCTGTTCCAGAACAGTTACGACGGCCTGCGCGACGACCTCCAGCGCCACGGCGGCATCCGCGACCTGCGCGCGATCTCCGGCCATAACGAGGATTACCAGATCTTCCAGACCACCAAGGAAGAGGACGTGATGCGCGCCGTCCGCAACGGGCTTTACGGCGCCGGCGTGCCCGTCGAATGTTCCAAGGGCGAGGCTGACGCGGGACAGGAGGAAATCAACATCCGCTACGCCGAAGCGCTGGAGACCGCCGACAACCATGTGATCACCAAGACCGCCGTGAAGGAGATCGCCTTTGCCGCCGGCCGCTCCGTCACCTTCATGGCGAAATACAACCACCGCCGCGCGGGCTCCTCCTCCCACGTCCACCAGAGCCTCTGGGAGGATGACAAGCCTGCGTTCCATGCGAAAAAGGGGACCCACGGCATGTCTGCGGTGATGGAGCATTTCCTCGCCGGACAGCTTGCCCATGCGGGGGAGATTACGGCCTTCCTCGCCCCCAACGTGAACAGCTACAAGCGTTTCACCAAGGGTATGTTCGCGCCGACCCGCGCGGTCTGGTCGTGCGACAACCGCACGGCGGGGTTCCGCGTTTGCGGCGCGGACAGCAAGGCGATCCGGGTCGAGTGCCGGATCGGGGGGGCGGACCTCAACCCCTATCTCGCCATGGCGGCGCTGCTGGCCGCGGGGCTGGAGGGGATCGAGGGCAAGCTGCCACTGGAGCCGGAAGCCTCGGGCGACGTCTACAAGGCCGATGCATCCCCCGCCCTGCCCCCGACGCTCGCCGATGCCACGTCGCGGATGTCGGGCTCGCCCATGCTCCGGCGGGCGTTCGGCGACGCGGTGGTGGACCATTACCACCACGCCTTCCGGTGGGAGGTGGCCGAGCATGACCGCGTCGTCACCGATTTCGAGGTCAACCGCCTGTTCGAGCGGGCATGACGCGCGCCCCCGGCCATTGCCATCGGCGGGGCCGGGGTGCAGACATTTGCCCTTGAGAGCGCCACGATCGCCCGCCGTCCCCACATGAGGCCCCGATGCCCCCGATTCGCCTGATCTCCCCCGTCGATGGCTCCACCGTCGCCGAACGAATTCCCCTGACCCGCCCGGAGGCGGATGCCGCCGTGGCCCGCGCGCGCCATGCGCAAGGGAACTGGCGCGCGAGGTCGCTGGAGGAAAGGACTACCCTCGTGATGGACGGCGTCGCGCGGCTGACGGCGATGGACGACGACATCGTCCCGGAGCTGGCGTGGCAGATGGGCCGCCCGGTGCGCTACGGCGGCGAGATGGGCGGCGTCAACGAGCGTGCGGGCCACATGGCGAAGATCGCCGCCGACGCGCTCGCCCCCGTGATGGTGGAAGACAGCGCGACCGCCCGCCGCATGATCGCGCGGGAGCCCTTGGGCGTCGTGCTGGTCGTGGCGCCTTGGAACTATCCGTTCCTGACCGCGATCAACACGCTCGTTCCCGCGCTGATCGCGGGCAATGCAGTGATCCTGAAGCACGCGAGCCAGACGCTGCTGGCGGGTGAGCGGCTGGCGGATGCGTTCCATGCCGCAGGCATCCCCGACGACGTGTTCCAGTGCCTGACCCTCGATCACGCCACGACCGAGGCGCTGATTGCGGCGCGCAGCTTCGATTTTGTGAACTTCACCGGCTCCGTCGCCGGGGGCCGCACGATGGAGACAGCGGCGGCCGGCACCTTCACCGCAATGGGGCTGGAGCTTGGCGGCAAGGATCCGGGCTATGTGCGGGCCGACGCGGACCTTTCGGCGGCGGTCGACGGGCTGATGGACGGCGCGATGTTCAACGCGGGCCAGTGCTGCTGCGGGATCGAGCGGATCTATGTGCACGAGAGCCTCTACGACGCCTTCGTCGAAAAGGCCGTGGCGTGGGTCGGTGCCCTGCGCCTCGG
>JBBSVE010000137.1:0-7952 GCA_038233815.1 Rhodobacterales bacterium | reverse complement strand
GCGGCGGCGTTGTAGGGTTCCATCACCGAGCGCAGGCGACGCAGGAAGTTCAGGTTCTCCGGCTGGTTCTTGTCGAACATGTGAAGCTGGTGATTGTAGGGGTTCACCGAGGGCGCGATGTTGGCATTCCGCTGCTCCGGCGGGAGGGCCGGATTGTCGCGCAGATACTTGTCGTGGAAATAGAAGTTGATCGTATCGAGGCGGAAGCCGTCGACCCCCCGCTCCAGCCAGAAGCGGGCCACGTCGAGAAGCGCCTCCTGCACCGCAGGCTCATGGAAGTTGAGATCGGGCTGCGAGGTCAGGAAGTTGTGCAGATAATATTGCTCGCGCCGCCCCTCCCACTGCCACGCCGTGCCGCCGAAGATGGAAAGCCAGTTCGTCGGCGGCGACCCGTCGGGCTTGGGGTCGGCCCAAACATACCAGTTGGCCCGCGTGCTGGTCTTGGACTCCCGGCTGTCGCGGAACCACGGATGCGCGTTCGACGTGTGCGAAAGCACCAGGTCGATCATCACCCGGAGGCCCAGATCGTGCGCGCGCACCACGAGCGCGTCGAAATCCGCGATGCTGCCGAACATCGGATCGACGTCGCAATAGTTCGACACGTCGTAGCCGAAATCCTTCATCGGTGAGGTAAAGAATGGGCTGATCCAGACCGCGTCCACGCCCAGATCGGCGATATAGGGCAGCCGTTCGGTGATGCCGTTGAGGTCGCCCACGCCGTCGCCGTCGGTGTCCTGAAAGCTGCGCGGGTAGATCTGGTAGATCACCGCGCCGCGCCACCAGTCCTTGTCCTTTACGCGCACCGCGGGGGTCAGCTTCGTCATCTTCGTCATGGCGTTCCTACTTCACCGATCCGGCGAGCAGGCCGCGCACCAGATATTTCTGCATCGCAAAGAACACCGCCAGCGGCACCGCGATGGTGACGAAGGCCGATGTCGCGAGAATCTCCCAGTCACCGCCGCGCGAGCCCATAAGGTTCTTCAATTGCGCCGTCATCACGAGCTGGTCCGAGGAGTTCCCCAGAAACACCAGCGCCACAAGGAGGTCGTTCCAGGTCCAGAGAAACTGGAAGATCGCGAAGGATGCAAGGGCCGGAAAGCTGAGCGGCAGAATGATCTTGAGGAAGATCTCGAAATCCGTGGCCCCGTCGACGCGCGCGCTCTCGATGATCTCTCTCGGCAGGCCGATCATGTAGTTGCGCAAGAGGTAGATCGCGAGCGGCAGGCCGAAACCGGTATGGGCGAGCCAGATGCCGATGTAGCTCTTGCCGATGCCGATCTCGTTGTGCAGCTTCAGAAGCGGGATCAGCGCCAGTTGCAACGGCACGACAAGCAGCCCCACGACGGTCGCAATCAGGATGGCGCGGCCCGGAAACTCCATCCACGCCATCGCATAGGCCGCAAAGGCCGCGACGAGGATCGGGATAATGGTGGCGGGGATCGACACCGTGAGCGTGTTCATGAAGGCGCGGCCGATCCCCTCGGCCCCGATGACGCGGGTGTAGTTGCGAAAGGTAAAGACCGGCGGCGTGGTGGAGACGACGAAGACCCGCATCCCGCGCGTGCCCTCAAAGGCGGTGGGCGAGGTGATGCGGAAGTCGCCGTCGGGCGCCACCGTCATGTCCTGCCCGTCGCCCAGATCGGCGGTCGTGCCGGCCTTGTAGGCGGACGGCTCGCGGCTGGAATTGCCGAACCGGCTGACGGTGCCCGGCCCGCCGTCGAAGACGTTGCCCGCGATGACGAAGCGGCCGCCCTCCTCCACCGCCGTGTCGCCGCCGGGCGCGCGGTATTGCAGCGTCTGCTCGGCGGGAAAGAGCGCGTCCCACCAGCCCGACGCGGTAATCTGGTCGCGGTCCCGGAAGCTCGACACCAAAAGCCCAAAGGTGGGCAAGGTCCACAGCACCACCAGCGCCAGCGCGCACAGGTTCACCGTCCAGACGAGGCTCGATTTCCGCCCGGCTATTCCGTCCATGTCAGCGCACCTCCCGGGCCAATTTCATGTCAGCGCGCCTCTCGCGCGACGTTGCGAATGTTCCAGATCATGATCGGCAGCACCAGCAGCATGATCACGATGGCCGCGGTGGAGGCGCGCCCGGTGTCGTTGCCGCGAAACATCCAGTCATACATGAGGTTCGCCAGAACCTGCGTCCCCCATTGCCCGTTGGTCATGGTGAGCACGATGTCGAATACCTTGAGCACGGTGATCGTGATCGTGGTCCACACGACGAGGATTGTGCCCCAGATCTGCGGCACCTTGATCTTCATGAAGATCTGCAACGGCGACGCCCCATCCAGAACGGCGGCCTCGATCGTCTCCTCCGGGATGCCGCGCAGGGCGGCCGACAGGATCACCATCGCAAACCCGGTCTGAATCCAGACGAGCACGATCATCAGAAGGAACGAGTTCACGATCGGCAGCGTGAGCCAAGTCTGCGGCGCGCCCCCCACCGTGGTCCAGATCGCATTAAGGATGCCGATCTGCTCCTGCCCCTCGGGGCGGTATTCGTAGACCAGCTTCCAGATCACGGCGGCCCCCACGAAGGAGATCGCCATCGGCATGAAGATCATCGCCTTGGCGAAATTGCCCCAGCGGATGCGGTCGGTGACGGCGGCGGCGACCAGCCCGAAGAAGGTCGCGGCGGCGGGCACGAAGACGAGCCACATCAGGTTGTTGACGATGCTCTCGCGGAATTTGTCATCATTGATCAGCCAGATGTAGTTCGCCCCGCCGACGAAATTCTCCGCGTTGGAATCCATGAACGAGAGGTAGACCGACTGGAACACCGGATAGACGAGATACACCCCCAGCAGGAGCAGCGCCGGGAACATGAAGAGCCACGGCCGGATTCGGTTCGCGCGGGTGATGTTGGCGCTGATGTCCGCGCCCTTGGCCGGATAGATCCGGTCCAGCGCCATGTTGGAGAGGAAGAAGTAGGCGACGCATCCGAAAACCCCGATGAGGATCGTGACGCCGGCCAATGCGAACTGTTCCAAGGCGCCCCCCGTGGTTGCTGCATGGAAAAGCCCCGCCGGATCAGTCCGGCGGGGCGGCGGGCGTCTTTACTTGATGCTGTCCCAGGTGCGCTGGATGGAGGTCGCGACCTCCTTGGCGCTCTTCCCGCTCACGTAGTCGACCATCCCGGTCCAGAACGCGCCCGCACCGATCGCACCCGGCATCAGGTCGGAGCCATCGAAGCGGAACGTGTCGGCGGAGGTCAGGATGCCGCCCTGCTTTTTCAGCGTCGCATCGCCGTAGGCGTCGGGGTTCACGCCTTTGAACGGGGTGAGGAAGCCAGTCTGCGCCATCCAGACCTCGTGCGCGATGGGAGTTTCCAGGAACTTGATGAAGGCGTCCGCGACCGGACTTTCTTTGGTGATGACGAACATCGTGCCCGCACCCAGCACAGGTTTGCCCAGATCCTTACCCGCATAGGCCGGCATGTAGAAGAAATCCACATCGCGCCCGACCTCGGTGCCCTCGGGGAAGAAGGACGGGATGAACGACGCCTGATGGTGCAGGTAGCATTGCGGCGGCGAGGTAAAAAGCCCCTTGGGGCTGTCGCGGAAGTCGGTGGAGCCTACGGCGCCAGCCCCGCCCGCCACATATTTGTCGTTCTTGGCAAACCAGCCGAACTCCTCGATCGCGGCGATCACCTTGGGATCGTCGAACTTGAGCGTGTTGTTTACCCAGCCGTCATAATCCTGTGGCGTGTTGATCCGCAGCATCATGTCCTCGACCCAGTCGGTCGCGGGCCAGCCCGTCGCCGGACCCGAGCCGAGGCCGATGCACCAGGGCGTGCCGCCATCCGCCGCGATCTTCTCGGTCAGGGTCTTCAGATCCTCCATCGTCGTGGGAACCTCGTAGCCCGCATCCTCGAAGTTCTCGGGGACATACCAAACGAGCGATTTCACGTCGATCTTGTAGAAGAAGCCATAGAGCCCCTTCGTGCCGTCCGGTCCCGCGAAGGTCGAGAGATCGACCCACGACTGCCCGGCGGCATAGTTCTTTTCCACCCAGTCCGCCGTGCCTTCGGGCATGAGTGCGAGCTTGCCGCGCTTGGCCAGATCCGCGCCCAGACCCGGCTGCGGCACCACGGCGAGGTTCGGGGGCGAGCCCGCCTCCACGTCGATCATGATGCGCTGCTCGAACCCGTCGCCGCCGGTATATTCCACCGTCGCCCCGGTCGCGGCCTCGAAATAGGCGATGACGCTTTCGAACAGGGTCTTGTCGACACCGCCCCACGGGCCGTCTATCTTAAGCGACTGGCCCTTGAGGTCGTTGTCCTTCTTGAAGGCCTCATAGCTGTCCCAGTGGAACTTCGGATCATCGCCCGGCTTGAACTTGAGATCCTGCGCATAGGCCGTGCCGGACAGGACGGCGAACATGGCGGCTCCGGCGAGCAGTCTGGAAAACATCGTCATCCTCCCGATGAAGATCGGCCCTTGGGGCCTTTATGGTCGACAAGACGGCCGATCCGGGATCAAACAGCCTTGGAAGATCGACACTCGACGATTGATCCTGACCTGTCAATGCACGCGGCAGACGAGCATCCGCACCCCGTCCAGCGAGAGAGACACCATGACCGACCTCCCCCCCCGCTCCGATTTCCCAGACGGGTTTCTGTTCGGCACCGCGACGTCGAGCTACCAGATCGAGGGCCATTCCTTTGGCGGTGCAGGCCGGACCCAGTGGGACGATTTCGCGGCGACGCCGGGCAACGTCGTTCGGGCCGAAAACGGCGCCGTCGCCTGCGACCATTATCACCGGATGGACGCGGACCTCGACCTGATCCGGGATGCAGGCCTCGACGTCTACCGGTTCTCCTGCTCTTGGGCGCGGGTGCTTCCCGAGGGGCGCGGAACGGTCAACGCAGAGGGGCTCGATTTCTACGACCGGCTCGTCGACGGGCTGCTGGAACGGGGGCTAAAACCTGCCGCCACACTCTATCACTGGGAGCTGCCCTCGCCGCTGTCGGACGCGGGCGGCTGGCGCAACCGCGACGTGGCTGAATGGATGGCGGACTATGCCGAGGTGCTGATGGGCCGGATCGGAGACCGGCTCTGGTCGGCGGCCCCGATCAACGAGCCTTGGTGCGTGGCGTGGCTGTCGCACTTTCTGGGCCAGCACGCGCCGGGCCTGCGCGACATCCGTGCCACCGCCCGCGCGATGCACCACGTCGGCCTCGCGCACGGGCGCACGACGCAGGCAATGCGGGCGCTGGGGATGAAGAACCTCGGTGCGGTGTGCAACTTCGAATATGCCGAGCCCGCGGATGCCAGCCCCGAAGCGGCGAAGGCGGCGGCGCTTTATGACGGCTATTACAATCGCTGGTTCCTCTCCGCCATGTTCAAGGGCGAGTATCCGGCGAACGTGCTCGAAGGGCTTGGCCCGCACATGCCCGACGGCTGGCAGGACGACATGGCGACCATCGGCACGCCGGTCGACTGGGTCGGCATCAACTACTACACCCGCAAGCTGATCGGCCTGACCGCCGGCCCCTGGCCCGCGCACGAGGAGGTGCCGGGTCCGCTTCCCAAGACCGACGTGGGGTGGGAGATCTATCCCGAGGGTCTGGGCCATTTCCTGCACCGCACGGCGCGGGACTATACCGGCGACCTGCCGCTCTATGTGACCGAGAACGGCATGGCCTGCGCGGACATCCTCGGCGCGGACGGGGTGCGGGACGGCGACCGCATCGACTATCTCGCGCGCCATCTCGACGCCGTGAAGGGCGCCATCGCGGACGGGGTGCCCGTCAAGGGCTACTACATCTGGTCGCTGATGGACAATTACGAATGGGCGCTGGGCTACGACAAGCGTTTCGGACTGGTCCATGTCGATTTCGAGACGCTGGAGCGCACACCGAAGGCGTCCTACCATGCCCTGACGCGCGCCTTGGGCCGGGGGACGCTCTGATGGAGGCCGACCGCTTCTCTCTCGTGGCCGATATCGGCGGGACCAACACGCGGGTCGCGCTGGCGGACGGCAAGGCGATCCGGCAGGACTCGATCCGGCGCTACCGCAATGCCGAGTTTCCGGGGCTGGAGACGATCCTGCGCCGCTATCTAGACGAGGAGGGCGGCGTCGATTGCGCCGGCGTCTGCGTGGCGGTGGCGGGACCGGTGCGCGACGGGGTGGCCTCAATGACCAACCTCGACTGGACCATCGACGGAGAGGCGCTGGGACGCGCCACGCGGGCGGAAACGGTGGCGATCCTGAACGACCTTCAGGCGCAGGGGCACGCGCTGGGCCATATCGATCCCGCAAACCTGCGCCAGATCGTCCGGGGCGGCAACGCGCTCACCGCGTCGGCAAAGCTGGTGATCGGCGTGGGGACAGGCTTCAACGCAGCCCCGGTGCATGAGACGGACGGCGGCCGGGTGGTCGCGGCATCCGAATGCGGCCACGCGAACATGCCCGTCCGGTCGGCGGAGGATCTGCGGCTGGCACAGTTCGTGGAAACCTCGCACGGGTTCCCCGGGGTGGAGGATGTGCTATCGGGCCGCGGGCTGGAGCGGGTCTATGCCTTCGTAGCGTCGGAGGCGGGGGCGCACGGCGAACGCTCCGCGGAGGAGATCATGACCGCCCTCGCCGACGACGCCGAGGATGGCCTTCCGCACCGGGCCGCCCGGCTCTTCGTGCGGCTTCTGGGGTCGGAGGCGGGCAATCTCGCGCTGGTGCATCTGCCGTTCGGGGGCGTCTACCTTTGCGGCGGGGTCGCGCGGGCCTTCACCGACCATCTGGGCCCGATGGGGTTCGAGCGTCACTTCCGCGACAAGGGGCGGTTCGCGGGTTTCATGCAGAACTTCGGCGTCTGGATCATCGAGGATGATTATGCCGCGCTCACCGGTTGCGCGACCTACCTCCACGCCCGCCGCACCTCCGGCGTGATCTCCAGCGAGGTCTGACGGTCAGTCCGATGCCCGGCGCAGCCAGCCTTTCCGCGGGGCGGGCTTTACCGGCACACCGTCCACCGCGGCCTTCAGGCGGGTGAAGAACCCGTCCGCCATCTTTTGCGCGAACGCCTCGATGATGCGCGCGCCGAACTGCTCCAGCCTGCCGCCGATATGGGCCTCCACCTCGTAGTCGAGCTGCGTGCCCCCGGAGGATGCCGTCAGCGTCAGGTCCGCCGCCCCGGTCGCGGAGCCGATGAAGCCCTTCCCCGCGCCGTTGATCCGCAGGGTCCGCGGCGGGTCCATCGCGACGACGGCCACGGCCCCACGGTAGGTCGCGCGGACCGGGCCGACCTTCTGGACGACGACCGCCGTGAACCCGTCCTCGGGCGTGCCGGTCACGCTCTCGCACCCCGGCACGCAGGCGCGCAGCACCTCCGGGTCGAGGATCGCGGCCCAGACCGCCTGCGGATCGGCCGCAATCTCGCAACACCCCGTGACCTTCATGGCGCGCCCGCGGACACGCGTCGCTCAATACCAGGCATCGGCCATCCCGGCCTTCTTGCGGGCCACGAACGCCTCCAGCCCCGCGCGCACGCCGGGGTCGAGCGGCGGGGCCTCGAACTCCGCCAGCCGCTTTTTCCAGAGCCTGTTGGCACGCGTCGCGGCATCGGTGGACCCCGCCGCCTCCCACTTCTCGAACGGTTCGTTGTCGGCGAGGTCGCTGTCCCAGAACGCGGTCTCGTAATTCGCCATCGTATGCGCGCAGCCGAAGAAATGGTTGCCTGGGCCCACCTCCCGGAATGCGTCGAGCGCCAGAGTATTGTCATCCACCACGATCCCGTCGAGATAGCTGTGCAGCGCGCCGCAGAGGTCCGCATCCAGCATGAACTTCTCGTAGGACATGGCGAGGAGGCCGTCCAGAAACCCCGCCGCGTGGAGGATGAAGTTCGCCCCGCAATGGACCGCCGCCAGCATCGACACGGTGCCCTCGGTCATCGCCTGCGCGTCGGGCAGTTTCGAGGTCGTGAAGTTCCCCGAACAGCGCAGCGGCAGGTT
>JBBSVE010000136.1:0-8019 GCA_038233815.1 Rhodobacterales bacterium | reverse complement strand
GGTTCGACTCCCCCGTCGGACCGGGAAGGTCGTGAGCCGCACCCGCCACCGGGGGCGCGCTTGCGCGCAAGGCGGCGGCCACCGTCGCCTCCGGCACCGGCGCGTCGGCACCCTCGGTCACGTCCATCGCAGGCGCACGGCAGAACCGCCCCAGATAGTCCGGCCCACCCGCTTTCGGCCCGGTCCCCGAAAGGCCCTCGCCGCCGAACGGCTGGCTGCCCACGACCGCGCCGATCTGGTTGCGGTTGACGTATGTGTTCCCGGCATGAATCCGGCTCACCACACGCTCCACCCGGTCGTCGATCCGGCTGTGGAGCCCGAAGGTCAGGCCGTAACCGGTGGCGTTCACCGCATCCACGATGGCGTTCAGTTCCCCCGCCTTCCAGTGCGCGATGTGAAGGACGGGGCCAAAGATCTCCCGCTCCATGTCCGCGATACCCGTAACGCGGATGACGGTCGGTGCTATGAAATGGCCGGACGCGGAGGTGCGACCTTCCTTCAGCATGCGCCCCTCGGCCCGTGCTTTCTCGATATAGGCGCGAATGCCCGCCTGCGCTTCGGCGTCGATCACCGGGCCGACGTCGGTAGCAAGCGCCCATGGATCGCCCGGCGCCAGATCGTCCATTGCGCCGAAGAGCATCTCCTCCACGCCCGATGCCACGTCCTTTTGCAGGTAGAGGCAGCGCAGCGCCGAACAGCGTTGCCCTGCGGACTGAAAGGCGGAAGCCAGAACGTCGCGCACCGCCTGTTCGGGCAGTGCGGTGCTGTCCACCACCATCGCGTTGAGGCCCCCCGTCTCCGCGATCAGCGGTGCTGTGGGGGAGAGGTGGGCAGCCATCGCGCGCCGGATCGCCTGCGCCGTATCGGTGGAGCCGGTGAAGCACACGCCGTCCACGCGCGCGTCGGACGTCAGCGCCGCCCCCACCGTCCCGCCGTCGCCGGGCAGGAGTTGCAGCGCCGTCGCAGGCACCCCGGCCTCCAGCAGCAGCCCGACGGCGAGCGACGCGATCAGCGGCGTCTGCTCGGCAGGCTTGGCCAGCACGGCGTTCCCCGCGGCAAGTGCCGCCGCGAACTGCCCGGTGAAGATGGCCAGCGGAAAGTTCCAGGGCGAGATGCAGGTGAACAGGCCGCGCGCCGGGGCGTCCAGCCCCTCGATCCGGTTGGCGTAGTAGCGCAGGAAGTCCACCGCCTCGCGCAACTCCCCCACAGCATCGGGCAGCGTCTTGCCCGCCTCGCGCGCCAGAAGCGCGAAGATGCGGCCGAAGTTCGCCTCATAAAGTGCGGCCGCACGGAGCAGCACCTGCGCCCGCTCATCCCCCGTTGCATCCCAGACACGCGCGGCCGTCAGCGCCGTTTCCACATCGGCCACGGACGCATCCGTGACCCGGCCCAGCGCCGCGCCCGTCGCGGGATCGCAGACCTCCCGCTCCGTAGCATCCGAAAGGGCACCTGCGATCACCGGACCCGCCTCGAACGACGTCTCCCGGAACGGCATGCGCGCGGCCTCGATCTCGGCCAGATCGCCCGCGTCCGTCAGATCCCAGCCATGCGAATTGTCGCGCCCGGGAAAGAGCGTGGGTCCGGTGGCGATCAGGGGGTTCGCTGCCGGTGCGATCCGCTCCATCGCGTCCAGCGGGCAAGCGGCGACCTCCGACGGCGGCACCGCCTCGTCGACGATCTGGTTCACGAAGGAGGAGTTGGCCCCATTCTCCAGCAGACGCCGCACCAGATAGGCCAGCAGGTCACGGTGCGCGCCGACCGGGGCATAGATCCGGCAGCGCGTATGGTGATCCTCATGGACGATGGCGTGCAGCCGCTCGCCCATCCCGTGCAGGCGCTGGAACTCGTATGCGCGCGGGTCGTCCGCCATGTCGAGGATCGCCGCGACGGTGTGCGCGTTGTGCGTGGCGAATTGCGGATAGATCCGGTCGGTCATCGACAGGAGCTTTTTCGCGTTGGCGATGTAGCTGACGTCGGTCGCTTCCTTGCGGGTATAGACCGGGAAGGAGGCAAGGCCCAGCACCTGCGCCCGCTTCACCTCGGCGTCCCAGTAGGCGCCCTTAACCAGCCGCACCATGATCCGGCGGTCCAGCCGTTCCGCCATCGCGTGGAGCCAGTCGATCACCGCGCCCGCGCGCCGCCCGTAGGCCTGCACGACGACGCCGAACCCATCCCAGCCCTCCAGATCCCGGTCCGACAGCACCGCTTCGATCACGTCGAGAGACAGGGCCAGGCGGTCGGCCTCCTCGGCATCGATGTTGAAGCCGAGACCCGCATCGCGTGCGAGGCCCGCCAGCGCGCGGACCCGGGGCACCAGTTCGGCCATCACCCGCTCCCGCTTGGCCACCTCGTAGCGCGGATGCAGCGCGGAGAGCTTGACCGAGATGCCGGGATTGTCGCGGATGTCGTGCGAGGTCGCGGCCTTGCCGATGGCGCGAATCGCATCGCTGTAGGCGCGCTGGTAGCGCAGCGCGTCGGCCTCGGTGCGCGCGGCCTCGCCCAGCATGTCGTAGCTCAAGGTGTAGCCCGTGGCCTCCAGCTCCCGCGCGCGCTTCATCGCGGCGGAGATGTCCTCGCCCAGCACGAACTGGCGGCCCATCTCCTTCATCGCGCGGGCGACGGCGGTGCGGATCACAGGCTCCCCCAGACGGCGGACGGCACCGCGCAGGCTGCCCGCGATGCCCGGACCGCGCTCGTCGAGCACGCGCCCCGTCAGCATCAGCGCCCAGGTCGAGGCGTTGACGAGGCTGGAGGCCGACCGGCCCAGATGACGCCCCCAGTCCGAAGGCGCTATCTTGTCCTCGATCAGCGCATCCATCGTGGGCGCGTCGGGCACGCGGAGCAGCGCCTCCGCCAGACACATGAGTGCGACGCCCTCGTCAGTGGAGAGCCCGTATTCGGCGAGAAAGACCTCCATCAACCCCGGTTTCGCCGAGGCCCGGATACGGCGCACAAGCTCCGCACCCGCGTCCGCGATACGCTTGCGGTCGGCACCCGACAGCCCCGCATCCGCGATCATGTCCGACACAAGCGCGCCTTCGCAGCCCAGCGCATGGCGGGTGATGATGTCCCAGGGATCGGGGGCTGTGTCGCGGGGCATGGTGGCATTCCTCTGTCTGTGCAGGCCGGACAAGCGTGCTCCGGGACCGTCCGGCTGTAATATAGACCGGAATGGCGCGCGGCCGAAGGGGGATGATGAGAAATCGGCGGCGCACCGGGTGCGCTCAGGCAACGTCCCGCATCTTGGCCACCGACCGGACGCCGAGATCATGGCAGACGGCGCGCGTCAGGGTGGCATTGTTGAGGGTGTAGAAATGGAGGTCCATCACCCCCTCCTCCACCAGCCGGGCGCAGAGCGTGGTGCAGGCCTCGGTCGCCACGCGCAGCGTCTCCCCCTCCCCCCGCGCCGCCTCGAACGCATCGCGGAGCGGCGAAGGGATGGATGCGCCACATTTGGCGGCCAGCGTCGTGACGCTGGTCCAGTTCTGTATCGGCAGGATGCCGGCGATGACCGGGGCCGCGATGCCCGCTTTCGCGCAGCGGTCACGAAAGCGCAGGAACAGGTCCGCGTCGAAGAAGAATTGCGTGATGGCCGACCGCGCCCCCGCCTCCACCTTGCGGCGAAGCCACTCCACGTCTGCCATTGCGTCCGCCGCTTCGGGGTGACGCTCAGGGTAGGCGCCGACGCGGATGTTGAAGCGCCCGGTCGCGGCCAGCGCCTCCACCAGCGCCACGGAGGAGGCGAAACCCTCCGGATGTGGCGTGAAACGCGCAGCCCCGTCCGGCGCATCGCCGCGCAGTGCCACGATATCCGTCACACCTGCGTCGGCAAAGCCGTTGGCCGCGGCCATCGTCTGGTTCCGCGCAGCACCGACGCAGGTGAGATGGGCCGCCACGTCGATATCAAAGCGGCGCCGGATCAGGGCCACCGTCTCCTGCGTCAGATCGCGCGTCGAGCCGCCTGCGCCGTAGGTCACGGACACGAAATCGGGGCTGAGCGGGGCGAGGATCCGCAGCGTCTCCCACAGCCGGAAGGACGCGTCGAGCGACTTCGGCGGGAAGAACTCGAACGACACGCGGGGGGTGGGCACGGCACTCTCCATATCGACCTTGCGGATGCGCAGATCTCATCGGCGCCTACGCTCAAGCGGGTCGGTAACAGCGTCCATGCGCCAATGGCACCCCGATTCAACCAGATGCGTCGCTTTGCGGCAATTTTACGACCCGGCGGCACCGGTGAGGCTAGTGTTCTGCGGGAACCGGATCGGGGTCGTCCTCGACGATTGCCTCCGACGACAGGAACCGCCCGATTCCGTGCAGCCCCGAGACGTTGTCGCAAAGCACCTTCAGAACGACGAGGATCGGCACCGCCATCAGCGCGCCGGGAATCGACCAGAGGAAAGACCAGAAGGCCACCGCCAGAAACACCGCCACCGTGTTGATGCGGAGCCTGCGACCGACGACCATCGGGGTGACGAACTGCCCCTCCACCATCGTGCAGGCGAAATAGCAGAGCGGTGGCAGGATCGCCGTGCCCAACGTAGGGAAGGTGGCGAGCGAGACGATGCCCACGATCACAATGCCGCCCAGAGAGCCGATGTAGGGCAGGAAGTTCAAGATCGCCGCCAACACCCCCCAGAGAACCGGGGTCGGCATTCCGAGACCCCACATCGTCAGTCCCACCGCGATACCGAGGCCCGCGTTGATGACGGTGATCGTCAGCAGATAGCGCGAGATCTCCGACTCGATATCGCGCACCGTCCGCAGCGCGCGTTTCTTGTCCCCGAAAGTGTTGAACGATTTTACAATCTGGGTGGAGATATGCTCCCCCGAGGCGAGCAGGAACAGCGTCAGGATGATCACGATGGCGGTCGTCGTTGCCACCGACAGGGCCGATCCCGCGACCTGCGACAGCACACCCGGCTGCTGGACGGAGACCTGCTGCACCTGACCGCCGCCGCCCGTTGCCGCGTCCACCTGCTCGGCCGCGTCGGTGATTGTGGAAATCGGTTTGCGGAACTGGTCGAACTTCTCATGCACCTCCTTCGCCATGCGGGGGGCGTCGTTCACGAGGTCAAGGAACGGCGTGCCGAGTGCCGCAAACGCGCTCCCGATGCCAAGCGTCAGGATCAGCATGACGGCGACGGCAGAGATCCCCTCCGCGATGCCCCGGCGGCGCAGGAACCGGACGACGGGCGACAGCGTCATGGCCAGAAGAACCGCGAGGACGACGGGCATGAAGAACGTAGCACCGGCATAGAGCGCACCGAACCCCATGACGATCAGTATGCCGGTGAGAAGCCGATTCGTCTTTCGCAGGAGGGTATGGATGTCCTTGCGTTTGGCCGGTTCGCCGACATCGGCAGATGTCTCGGCTGGCGTCATTCCGGGCACGGCATGACTTGAGACGCTATGGCTGGAGACGGGCGGTCTGTGAGGCGTGACATGGAACTCCCGCGTGGCCGGTGCTGTTATGACGGGGGAACAAGGTCTGCCGGATCACGTCAGATCCTTAACTGCGATGCATCCCGTCGGTTCCCTATCGGTTTTTGCGCGCGCCGGGACTTTCGGGTCAGGTTGGGGATGCGGCGTGCCGATCAAGGGCCGAATGGGAACGATACTGCCGTGAAACGGTTAGACTTCGTGACGTGCAGCGACGTTGCACGGTGTGTCGGATCTTTGATCCGGTCGCTCAGGATGCGTCGTAGCCAATGCTAGAATTTTCGGAACCCAGGAGGATGACATGAACAATCCAGGCACGGGCACACCCGGCACGGACAAGGGTGTCGCGGACGCCGCTGGCGATGTGGCAACGGATCTCAAGGCGCAAGCCAAGGATGTCGCCGATACGGTAACGGCGCAGGCGTCGGGCTATGCCGATCAGGCGCGCGATGCGGTGGCCGACGAAGTCAAGACCGTGTCCTCTGCCTTGCGGAGTGCGGCCAAGGAGATGAGCAGCGGTTCGGCCTCGGAGCGGACGTTCAGCCAGATCGCCGACGGTCTCGCCGACGCATCGGAGGCGATGCGCGACAAGGATCTGGGGCAGATCGTCCACACGCTCAACGATTTCGCCAAGCGCAATCCGATGGTGTTTCTCGGCAGCGCCGCATTGCTCGGCTTTGCAGCCACCCGGTTCGCCAAGGCGTCGGGTCATTCCGTTTCGCATAATTCCACGTCCGGCGATCAGCGCAACGACAATCAGGGCCGGACGAGCGCGCAACCTTATGGCACGCGCGCTCAACCCTACGGTTCGCAGACCCCGAGGACCAATACGGGTGCGCCGCAGACCGGGACGTCGGGATCTGGAATGGCCAGCCCCGCAATCAACCGTCCGTCGCAGGGGGACCGGACATGAGCAGCGATCCGAACCGGCCCGACGCGACACGCTCGGCAGGCGGCCTTTTGGGCGACGCCATGGCGCATGTCGGATCGCTCGTGCGCGGCGAGGTCGACCTCGCGCGCGCCGAGATCAACGAGAACCTGAAAGGTGCGGGCATCGCCATCGGCATGATCGCCGGGGGGGCCATCGTGGCACTGACCGCGCTCAACGTGCTGTCTGCAGCTCTGGTCGCGGCGCTCACCCGCGCCGGTCTGGCCGCAAGCTGGTCCGCGCTGATCGTGGGGGTGATCTTTGCCATCGTGGCCTACGTGATGGCCACCAAGGGGCTGAGCGATCTCAAGCTCCAGAGCCTCGCCCCGACCCGTACCGCAAAGAACGTGAAGCGCGACGCGCAAGCCGTGAAGGAGGTCTACGATGACAAATGATGAACGCACGCCTGAAGAGATCGAGCGCGAGATCGAGAGCGAACGCGCGGGCCTGACCAGCACGCTCGACAGCCTGCAGGACCGCTTCTCGGTGGAATCGATGGCGCGTCAGGTGACGGACCAGCTCCAGAAACATGGCGGCGATATCGGCCAATCCGTCTCCGAAGCGGTGAAGCGCAATCCGATCGCGCTGGCGCTGACCGGCATCGGTCTTGCGTGGCTGATGCTGGGTGACAAATCGGCAACGCCGGGCGGGCGGACGGATTATCCCGCCCGCGGGCAGGGCCATTCCGGTGGGGGCGACCGTCAGGACGATCATGCGGACCGCAGCGGATCGTCACAATGGCGCGGCCGGACGCGGAGCTATTCCGCCAGCGACCTGTCGGGCCGACCGATGCGCAACGACGAAGCCGGGGGCCGGTCCGTTCCCTCGTGGGCGCGGACGAGCGATGGGTCTTCGGGCAGCGACGGCGTTGGCGCAAAGGTCAAGGGCGCGGTCGGCGGTGCTGCTGACAGTGTGTCCGGTGCGGCCTCCTCGGCAGCAGGTTCCGCGCAGAATGCAGCGGGAAACGTGGCCGATACGGCGCGCGGCGTCGGGCAATCGGTGTCGGACACGGCCCATGACCTCGCCTCCACCGTGTCGGAGCGGGCGTCCTCCCTTCGGGATCGGCTGCACGAGGGCACGGAGAGCCTGTCCGACGATGCACGCCAGCGGGTCGTTGCGGCGCGCGAGCGTGCGATGGATGCGCGGGATGCTGCGATGGACTACGGGCGGCAAGGTCGCGACCGGGCGGTGGACCTCTTTCAGGAACAGCCCCTGATCGCGGGCGCTCTGGCAGCGGCTTTCGGTGCTGCCATCGGTGCGGCCCTGCCCCGCAGCGACATGGAAGACGACTATTTCGGCGAGCAGAGCGATCATCTGTTCGACGAAGCCGACCGCATCTTCGAGGACGAGAAGGCCAAGCTTGCGAAAGTGGCGAAGGCCGCCACGGACGAGATGAAGGCCGTGGCCAACGACGTGAAGGACGACGCCAAGGACGCCGTGGGGGATCAGTCGATCACCGACGCGGTGGCCGACAAGGTAAAGGCATCGGGCCAGCGCGTCGTGGGTGCGGCCAAATCCGAGGCGGACAAACAGAACCTCGGCGACGTGAAAAAGAGCTGAACGACAGGTCCCGGCCCCTTCGAGGGCCGGGCCCCCCGTATCCGACATCAGGAAGACTTGCATGGCACGTGGACGACAGGCCGATAGCC
>JBBSVE010000135.1:0-8101 GCA_038233815.1 Rhodobacterales bacterium | reverse complement strand
TCCGGGTGGCTTCTATTCCACCCGCGGGCGGCGCGCGCTGCTCCGGCAGGTGGTGGACATGATGCTCTCGGCCGACGACCCCTATGAGGCGCTGACCTCGGGGAGCGCGGCACCGCGGCAACAGTTGACGCTGGTGAAGGGGCGCGCGTCCGTTTGACTGGCGTTCGGGGGGCGCATCTGTAATCTCGCGCGGAACGGGTGCCCGACGCCCGGCGAATACCCAGAGGCAGCATCCGACAAGGGGAGCGCGGGGCGGTGATATCCTGGACGACCAAGGGAGCCAGGGTTCTGGCCCTCGGAACGCTGGTGGCGACGCTCGCCGGATGCGGCTTGCCGCGGTCCGGCCCGAGCAAGGGTGAGATCTACGCGGGCTCGGTCTTGAAGCAGGGCGACGCTTTCGTGGTGACCGTGGACGACCGCGTCACGCGCGCCACCGCAGTGACGCCGGCGCTTGGCTTTTCGTCCGCGTTCCGCAAGGCGCATGTGATCGGGTCCGACACGCTGGCCGCAGGCGATACCGTGTCGCTCACCGTGTTCGAGAACGTGAAGGACGACCCGCTGCTGGGCAACACCGGGCAGCGCGTTTCCGTCCTGAACGAGGTTCAGGTCGACGGTCAGGGCTATATCTTCGTGCCTTACGCGGGCCGGATCCGGGCGGCGGGCCAGACCCCCGACGGTCTGCGTCAGGCGATCACGCGGCAGCTCGATACCCAGACGCCCGATCCGCAGGTCACGGTGCAGCGCGTCGCGGGCACCGGCTCCACCGTCTCCGTCTCCGGCGGGGTCGGCGGACAGGGGGTCTATCCGATCGAGCAACCGACCCGGACGCTGACCACGATGCTCGCCCGCGCGGGCGGCGTGGTGCTGGAGCCGTCGGTCGCCATCGTGCGCGTCACGCGCGGCAAGCAGACCGGACGGATCTGGCTGCAGGATCTTTACGACAACCCGTCGCTCGACATCGCGCTGCGCCCCGGCGACCGGATCACGGTGGAAAAGGACCGCCGCGCCTTTACCGCGCTGGGGGCGACCGGCGCACAGAACCGCATTCCGTTCGAGACCCAGACCCTGTCGGCGATCGAGGCGCTGGCCCAGGTCGGCGGCCTGCAGACCAACCTCGCCGATCCGACGGGCGTGTTCATCCTGCGCAACGAGCCTGCGGCGATCGCCAATCAGGTGCTGGGGCGGTCCGACCTCGTGGGCGAGCAGCGCATGGTCTATGTCCTCGACCTCACCCAGCCGACGGGGCTTTTCGAGGCGCGCGATTTCCTCGTCCGGGACGGCGATACGGTCTATGTGACGCAGGCGCCGTTCGTCTCCACCCAGAAGGCGGTGTCGGCGGTGACGGGCACGCTCGGCTCGTTCGGCAATCTGTCGAGTGCGGCCAAGACCGTGACCGGCAACTGACCCGCGATGGCGGAGGGGGCCCTGCCCCGACGGCTGTTCCCTTACAACGCGGGCTTTCTGCGCGACCGGCGGCTGCGCCGCATCCTGACGCTTGCGGGGCACGATCTGACACTCGGCTGGCCCGCGTCCGGCGACGGGGTCGCGGTCTGGGGGCGCAGCCCGCACGCGTGGCGGGGTGAGAGGGTGGCGCGTCAGGCGGGCGTGCCGCTGGTCCGCATCGAGGATGCGTTCCTTCGGTCCGTGAAGCCCGGACGGCTCGGCGGCGGGCGTCTGGGGCTGATCCTCGACGGGGTGGGCGTGCATTTCGACGGCCACGCGCCGTCGCGGATCGAGGCGCTGATCGTGGGCGGCGTGCAGGATCCCGACATCTTGCGGCGCGCCCGCATCGGGATCGCGCGGATCCGGGCGTCGGATCTGTCGAAATACAACATGCACCTTCCCGGCGCCCTGCCGGAGCCGGGCTATGTGCTGGTCGTGGATCAGGTCGCGGGCGACGCCTCGGTGCGCCACGCAGGCGCCGCGCCGGGCGTTTTTCCCGCGATGCTGGCCGCAGCCCGGGCGGAGTATCCCGGAGCGCGGATCGTGGTCAAGACGCACCCGGAAACAGCACTCGGCCTGCGCGCGGGGATGATGGCGAGGGACGGGGCCGAGGTGATCTCCGCGCAGATCTCTCCGTGGGCGCTGATCGAGGGGGCGGCGGCGGTCTACACCCTGTCATCGCAGATGGGGTTCGAGGCGATCCTCGCCGGGCGGCGGCCGGTCGTCTTCGGCCGTCCCTTCTATGCCGGCTGGGGGTTGAGCGACGACCGGCTGGCACGTCTGCCCCGCGGCATCGCCACGGCGGAGCAGCTGTTTGCGGCGGCGATGATCCTGGCCCCGATCTGGTATGATCCCTGCCGCGACCGGCTTTGCGCGTTCGAGGAGGCGCTGGACCAGCTCGAGGCAGAGGCGCGGGCCTGGCGGGAGGATGCGCGCGGGCATGTGGCGCTCGGCATGCGGCTCTGGAAACGCGGGCGGGTTCAGGCGGTGTTCGGAGGCGCGCGCCCGGTCCGCTTTGCCGATACGCCGAAGGTCGCGCTGGCCCTGGCGTTGGCCCGTGGTGCGGATCTGCTGGTATGGGCGGCGCGGGGGGTGGAGGGACTGCCTTTGCGCGGCGACGCTGCGCCAATGGTTCGACGGGTGGAGGACGGGTTTCTCCGGTCGCGCGGGCTCGGCGCGGATCTGGTGCCGCCGCTGAGCCTCGTCACCGACGATCTGGGCATTCACTACGACCCCGCCCGGCCCTCACGGCTGGAGCGGCTGATCGCCGACGGGCCGCCGCCGGGCGGCATCGCACGAGCCGAGGCGCTGGTCGCGGGCATCGTCGCGGCGGGGGTGACGAAATACAACATCTCCGGGGTGCCCCTGCCCGCCTTCGCGCCGGGCCGCCGGATCCTCGTGCCGGGTCAGGTGGAGGACGATGCCTCTGTTCGCCTTGGCGCGGGGGCGGTGCGGACCAATCTGGCGCTTTTGCAGGCGACGCGGGCCGCCAATCCGGCGGCGATCCTGATCTGGAAGCCGCATCCCGACGTGGCGGCCGGTCTGCGACCCGGCGCGGTTCCGCCAGACCGGCTGTCGGGGCTGGCCGATCACACACTGACGGATGTCGACACCGCCGCCCTGATCGCACTGGTGGACGAGGTCTGGACCATGACCTCGCTTCTCGGGTTCGAGGCGCTGCTGCGCGGCAAGGTCGTGACCTGCCTCGGCATGCCGTTCTATGCCGGCTGGTCTCTCACGCGCGATCTCGGACCCGTCCCGGATCGCCGGCGGAGGCTGGCGGAGACGGCGCGCCCCTCGCTTGCCGCCCTCGCCCATGCCGCCCTGATCGCCTATCCGCGCTACTACGATCCCGTGTCCCGTCTGCCTTGCCCGGCGGAGGTGGTGCTCCACCGGCTGGCGACGGGCACGGTGCCCGCCGCGTCACGCGCGAACCGCCTGCTCGCCAAGGCGCAGGGCTGGGCCGCGGGACATGCGGCCCTCTGGCGCTGAGCCTCAATAAATGTAACGGATCTGGTCGGTCCAGTAACGCTCCATGCGCTTCAGGGAGTGGTTGATATCCTCCATCCCCTCCACCCCGATGATCCCGCGCTTCTGGAACCCTTCGGCATGGCGCGCGAAAAGCGCGTTCAGAAGCGTGCGGACATGCAGTCCCTTGTCCGTCAGCCGGACCCGGACCGAGCGGCGGTCGATGTCGGATCGCTGGTGGTGCATGTAGCCCAGGTCGACCAGCTTTTTCAGATTGTAGCTGACATTGGAGCCCTGATAGTAGCCGCGGGTCTTCAGCTCCCCCGCGGTGACCTCGTTCTCGCCCACGTTGAACAGGAGCAGCGCCTGAACGGGGTTGATTTCCAGCACGCCGACACGCTCGAACTCGTCCTTTATGACGTCGAGAAGCAGACGGTGCAGCCGCTCCACAAGCGCCAGACTTTCGAGATAGCTCGCCATCAGGGCCTTGTCGGAGCCGTCGAGCAAGAGCGTTTCCGTCGTCATATCCATGATCCTGTCCTTTCTGGTGATAGGGACAAGATCACATCGAAAGGCGAACATACCGTAAACTCGCACCAGATTCGACACGAATTCGAGGATTTTTGCGCCCCCTGCCGCCAGCCTACCGGGCAGACCCGCTGAGACGCTCCCGCGCGAACAGTCCAATCTCCTCCAGCAGCGCCGCGAAGTCCGGCGGTGCCGCAGTCTGGCCCAGAACCCAGGGGAGGAGATCCTGATCGTTCTCGTCCAGCAGACGCTCGTAGAGGTCGAGCCGCGCTTCCGGCATGTCGCCCAGATGCGCCTCGGCATAGGGGCCGAGGATCAGGTCCATCTCCTTCGTGCCGCGCCGCCATGACCGCATCGTCATCCGTTTCAGGCGCGCAGACGCGTCGGGCGGAACCCGGATCACTCGCCCGCGTCCGCCAGCATCCGCTTTTCCAGCCGGCCCAGATCGCGCGCCAGTGCCGCCGCCCGGGTCCGCAGGAGCGTGAGTTCAGTGTGCATCGCCCGGTCTTTCTTCGGCGGCGAGTCAGGGGCCACGATGCCCTCGCCCTCCCCGGTCAGAAGCCAGCGGATCGAGACGCCGAGCATCCCCGCCATCATCGTCAGCCGGTTCGCCCGCGGATCGACGATATCGCCTTCCCATGCATGGACCGTCTTCAGCCGCACGCCGAGCCGGTGGGCAAAATCCTCCGGCGAGAGGCCGGACGCCTCGCGCGCGCCGGTCAGGCGGTCGCCGAAGGTCGCGGTTTCGGGGCCATACCAGTCTGTCGTGCCGTCGGTGTGGGTCATGGGGTCGGTGTGGGTCATGCGGTCCTGTCCTTGGGGGATATGCCTTGAAGGCGGTTCGCGCGAACACTAAAGGATGCGGTGCCGGATTTCAAACCGGGCCCGCTGCGTATTCCGCGGATGCGTGGTCGGCCTGCCCAGACGGAGCCTGTCCGATGGCCTTTCTCAGCGATACGCTCGCGCGCGTCAAACCCTCGCCCACCATCGCCGTGACCACCAAGGCCAACGAGCTGAAGGCCGCGGGGAAGGACGTGATCGGCCTCGGCGCGGGAGAGCCGGACTTCGACACACCGCAGAACGTTAAGGACGCGGCCAAGCGCGCGATCGATGAGGGCAAGACCAAATACACCGCCGTCGACGGGATACCCGAGCTGAAGCGAGCGATCTGCGCGAAGTTCAAGGCGGAGAACGGGCTGGACTACAAGCCCTCGCAGGTCAGTGTCGGGACCGGTGGCAAGCAGATTCTTTACAACGCGTTGATGGCGACCTGCAATCCGGGCGACGAGGTCATCATTCCCGCACCCTACTGGGTCAGCTATCCCGACATGGTGCTGCTCGCGGGCGGCACGCCGGTCTTTGTCGCGGCGGGGATGGAGACGGACTTCAAGCTCCAGCCCTACCAGCTCGAGGCGGCGATCACCGACAAGACGAAATGGTTCATCTTCAACAGCCCGTCCAACCCGACGGGGGCTGGCTACACCCATGCCGAACTCAAGGCGCTGACCGACGTGCTGATGCGCCATCCCCATGTCTGGGTGATGTCGGACGACATGTATGAGCATCTGGTGTTCGACGATTTCAAATTCTGCACCCCGGCGGAAGTCGAACCCGGTCTTTACGACCGCACACTGACCTGCAACGGCGTGTCCAAGGCCTATGCGATGACCGGCTGGCGGATCGGCTATGCGGCGGGGCCGGAGCCGCTTATCAAGGCGATGGCAAAGATCCAGAGCCAGAGCACATCGAACCCCTCTTCGATCAGCCAGTATGCAGCGCTCGAAGGGCTGACGGGGCCGCAGGATTTTCTGGCGGAGAACCGGAAGACCTTTCAGCGGCGGCGCGATCTCGTGGTCTCGATGCTCAATCAGGCAAAGGGGATCAAATGCCCCCGGCCGGAGGGGGCCTTCTACGTCTATCCCGACATTTCCGGCTGCATCGGCAAGACCTCCGAAGGGGGCACTGCGATCCCCGACGACGAGACCTTCGCGACGGCATTGCTGGAGGAGACGGGCGTGGCGGTGGTGTTCGGCGCGGCCTTCGGCCTCTCGCCCAACTTCCGGGTCAGCTACGCCACCTCCGACGAGGCGTTGACCGAGGCCTGCGAGCGGATCCAGCGGTTCTGCGCCGGTCTGCGCTAGATGGCAGGCGATCTGCCGGACTACTATTTCCGCGTCCGGGACAACGGGGCGCTGGTCTTCCGGGTCGAGAAGGAGGACCGGCAGCGCCGCACCGAGTTCGAGCAGATCGCCACGATCAACCTGCGCAGCGGCGAGGCAAAACCGCACGGTGACCGCGTGCTGACCGCCGCGGACCGGGCCGGGATCGCCGCTTGGATTGCCCGCCGGACGCAGGTGCTGGCAGAGCGGGAGATCGACGACATCAGGCGCACCGTGGACCGGCTAAACCTCGCCGCGCAGTGGGTCCAGACCCGGGCGACGCCCGCGCAGGTGGCCTCGGTCAGTGACGACCTTCTGCTTGCAATGCACGACCTGCGTGCCGTGCTGGTGCGAAAACTGGCCGACGGGTTGGAGCCCCACTAGCGCGCCACATGGGAACCGGAGGCATCGGACGGCGTTGCCGACGCAATGCGATTGGTCAATGGAGACGTTCCGATGAAGAAATTCCTGCTCGCCCTGCCGGTTGTCGCCATGGCCCTGTTGGGCTGTCAGACCCGCGATCAGACAACGGCCGCCGGTGCCCTGACCGGTGCGGCGCTGGGAGCTGCCGTGTCGAACAAGAACGACCGCGTGCTTGGCGCGGCTCTCGGTGGCGCGGCCGGGATCGCGGCTTCGACGCTTGTGGGTCCGTCCCAGACCTCCGGACAGTGCTATTACCGCCGTGCCGACGGATCGCGGTTCATTGCCGCCTGCTGATCACTAGGACCCATGACCCACGGCCGGATCGCATGGCGGTCCGGCCGTTTGCTTGTCCGGCCCCTTGGCATCCGCCCCCCCCCCGCATATAGGCAGGCGCTTGAACGGAGGAGCCCGTGATGCCGACCAGTGCGAACCTCAACCTGATGAAGAAGACCGCGCGCAAGGTCGGACGCCAGCTCGTCAAGGATTTCCGCGAGGTCGAGAACCTTCAGGTCTCCGCCAAGGGTCCGGGCGATTTCGTCACCCGCGCCGACCGGGAGAGCGAGCGCGTGCTGCGCGAGGAACTGCTCGGCGCCCGTCCGACCTACGGGTTTCTGGGCGAGGAGGGCGGCGAGACGGCGGGCGAGGATCCAACCCGCCGCTGGATCGTGGACCCCCTGGACGGCACGACGAACTTCCTCCACGGTCTGCCGCACTGGGCCATTTCCATAGCACTGGAGCATAAGGGCGAGGTCGTCGCGGGCGTCGTGTTCGATGCCGCCAAGGATGAGATGTTCTGGGCTGAAAAGGGCAGCGGCGCGTGGATGAACGAAAGTCGGATGCGCGTTTCGGGCCGCTCCCGGATGAGCGACGCGATCTTCGCCACCGGCCTGCCGTTCGCCGGGCAGACGAACCTTCCGACGGTGCTGCAGGATCTGGCGCGGTTGATGCCGGTGACGGCAGGCGTGCGTCGCTGGGGGGCGGCGGCGCTCGACCTTGCCTATGTCGCGGCGGGTCGCTTTGACGGCTACTGGGAGCGGGAGGTCCATCCGTGGGACGTCGCCGCCGGCCTGATCCTCGTGCGCGAGGCAGGCGGGTTCGCGGGCGGGATCGGCGAGGGCGAGAGCCCGATGACCTCCGGCGCGGTTCTGGCCGCGAATGCCTCGCTGCACGAGCCGTTCCGCAAGGTGATCCGGAACGACCGCGACTGACCCCACGGGGTCAGCCAGCCTTGCTGCCGATCTCCGCCAGAAGCTGTGCGTTGCCGCCGCTGGCCGTGGTGTCGATGCAGACATGCCGCTCCAGCATGACATGGGCCGCATCGGGCATTCCCCCGATCAGCGGCAGGATCGGTCCTTTGCGCGCAGCGAGCGCCTTGGCGTAGGGACGCCCCGCCTCCGCCCCCCCCCACCATATCGCACCGGAAAAGCCCGTAAGGCGCAACAGAGCGTCCGGTTCCAGCCCCTCCGCCACGACCGCCTGCCCGCCGAGCCCGGTCACGGCATCCGCCTGCACCTTCGCGGCCATACGGCCCGGCCCGAGGCACAGAAGAGGCGCACGGGGCACCGGCGACAGCCGGTTCG
>JBBSVE010000134.1:0-8106 GCA_038233815.1 Rhodobacterales bacterium | reverse complement strand
TCCTCACGCCTGCGGACGAGGCGGCGCTGGCGGATGCGGGCGCGGTGGCCGACAGCACGGGCAAGTTCTTCCGCGCCGACGGCACGCTCGCCGATACCGATCTCAACCGCCGGTCGCCCTCCATCGGGATGGAGGATCTGGCCCGCGCCGACGTCACCCTGCTGGCGGCGGGCGAGGGCAAGGCGCGGGCGACGCTGGCCTTGCTGCAGTCGGGGATCGTGGACCGGCTGATTGCGGATCAACGACTTGCGGCGGCGGTTCTGGACCTGAAGGAGGCGGCATGAAGGGTTTTGGTGTCCACACAAGCATGTGGACGATGGCATGGGACCGCGACGGGGCGGAGCGCGCCGTGGCGGCGGCGGTCAGCCACGGGATGGATTTCATCGAGATAGCACTTCTGAACCCTGAAGGCGTCGACGTGGCCCATAGCCGCGCGTTGCTGGAGACGGCAGGCCTGCCCGCCGTCTGCTCGCTCGGCCTGCCGGAAGGGGCGTGGCCGTCCGAGGACCCGGATGCAGCGGTGGCGCACCTGACCCGCGCGCTCGACGCCGCCGCGGCCATCGGGGCGGTGGCGCTGTCCGGCGTGACCTTCGGCGGGATCGGGCAGCGCACCGGCCAGCCGCCGACCACGCGCGAACTCGACAACGTGGCCCGCGCGCTGGAGACCGCCTGCCGTCACGCAGCACGCCTTGGCCTCGACTTCGGGATCGAGCCGGTGAACCGCTACGAGACCCACCTCATCAACACCGCGGCCCAGGGCGTCGCGATGATCGAGAAGGTGGGGGCCGAAAACCTGTTCCTCCACCTCGACACCTACCACATGAACATCGAGGAGAAGGGTGCGGGCAACGGCATCATCGATGGCGGCACGCATCTGCGCTACATCCACCTGTCCGAGTCCGATCGCGGCACGCCGGGGCAGGGCAACTGCGCGTGGGACGAGATCTTCGCCACGCTCAAAGCCACCGGCTTCAAGGGCGGTCTCGCGATGGAGAGCTTCATCGACATGCCGCCGGAACTGGCCTTCGGCCTCTCGGTCTGGCGTCCGGTGGCCGAAAGTGCGGCGGTCGTCATGGGCGAGGGGCTGCCGTTCCTCAAAGGCAAGGCCCGCCAGTATCGCCTGATCTGAAAGGGCCCGATATGGATTACGAACCCTTCACCGCCGAGACGCTGCCCGCACGGCTGGGGCATGTGCGCGCCGTCACCGACCGGCTTGGGACGGATACCGGGGCATGGCGGGTGCGCGAGGTGGGCGACGGGAACCTGAACCTCGTCTTCATCGTGGAGGCGCCCCAAGGCGCGCTGATCGTGAAGCAGGCGCTGCCTTACGTCCGGCTGGTGGGGGAAAGCTGGCCGCTGCCGCTGAGCCGGTCGTTCTTCGAATATCACGCGCTGTCCCGGCAGGCTGCCCGCGATCCGGGGCGCGTGCCGGAGGTCCATCATTTCGACGAGACGCAGGCACTGGTGGTGATGCGCTATCTTTCGCCGCATGTGATCCTGAGGAAAAGCGTGGTGGCGGGGACGATGCATCCGAACCTCGCCCGCGACATGGGGCTGTTCGTCGCGCGCACGCTGTTTCGCGGCTCCGCGCTGTCGCTTTCAGGGGCGCAGGCCAAGGCCGATCTGGCGCTGTTCGCGGCCAATACGGCACTTGCCGACATCACCGAGACGCTGGTGTTCTCCGACCCCTATACGCAAGCCGCGCAGAACCGCTGCACGCCGGGGCTGGAGCCTCATGCCGCCCGCCTGCGCGCCGACCGCGACATGAAGGTCGCGGCGCAGGCGATGAAGCAGGCCTTCGTCACGAAGGCGGAAACGCTGGTGCATGGCGACCTGCATTCCGGCTCCATCATGGTGACGCACGAGGATACGCAGGTGATCGACCCGGAGTTCGCGATCTACGGGCCGTTCGGGCTCGACCCCGGAATGCTGACGGCGAACTACCTGCTCGCCTATTTCGCACAGTCCGGCCACGAGGACGCCGCCCACGGGCGGGACGCAATGCGGGCGTGGCTCCTCGACGTGATCCGGGACACATGGTCCACTTTCACCGCCGAGTTCACCCATCTCTGGCGGACCGAGCGGACCGGCATCCTCCACGAGACACGGCTTTTCGAGGCTCAGGGCGACATGCTGGGCGCCGAGCAGGCGCTGGCGCGGGTGCTGCGCGGCATCTGGACCGACGCGCTGGGCTTTTGCGGGGTGGAGATGCATCGCCGCATCCTCGGCCTCGCCCATGTCGAGGATATGGAGGCGATCCCCGACCCCGCCCGGCGTGCACGGGCCGAGGCCCGCGCGTTGGCAATGGGGCGCGAAGTGGCCGTGCTGCGCCACACCCTCACCACCCCCGGCCAGATCTGCGATCTGGCCATCCGCATCGAGACGGAGGATCCGACATGAAGGTCGACGGCACACCCACCCGCACCATCTGGGCGGCGGAGGACGGCAAGACCGTCCGGATCATCGACCAAACCCGCCTGCCGCACGATTTCGTCGTGGCGGATCTGACCGAGATGGCCGAAGCCGCCACCGCAATCCGCGACATGGCTGTGCGCGGCGCGCCGTTGATCGGGGCTGCGGCGGCATACGGCATGGCGCTCCAGACGCTCATCGACCCGTCGGACGCGGGCCTCGCCACCGCCTACGACACGCTTTTCGCCACGCGCCCCACGGCGGTGAACCTGCGCTGGGCGCTCGACGACATGCGGGTCGTTCTGGACCCGCTCGCCCCCGGTGCGCGGCGCGAGGCGGCATGGGCGCGGGCGGCGGCGATCTGCGACGAGGATGTGGAGATCAACCGCCGCATCGGCGCGCACGGGCTGGCGCTGATCGAGGCGATGGCGGAAAAGAAGAACGGCGCGGTCAACATCCTGACCCATTGCAACGCGGGCTGGCTTGCAACCGTGGACTGGGGCACCGCGACCTCGCCGATCTATCAGGCGGCGGAGAAGGGCATCGAGGTCCATGTCTGGGTCGACGAGACGCGCCCCCGCAATCAGGGCGCGCATCTGACCGCGTGGGAACTTGCGAGCCACGGCATCCCGCATCATCTGATCGTGGACAATGCGGGCGGCCACCTGATGCAGCGTGGCGAGGTCGATATGGTGATCGTCGGCACTGACCGCACGACCCGGACCGGCGACGTGTGCAACAAGATCGGCACCTATCTCAAGGCGCTGGCGGCGCATGACAATGGCGTGCCGTTCTATGTGGCGCTGCCGTCCCCCACGATCGACTGGCGCGTGGCGGACGGGCTGTCCGGCATTCCGATCGAGGAGCGGTCGGGCGACGAGGTGACGTTCGTCCATGGCAAGCTCGACGGGGGCGGGCAGGGCCGGGTCCGCATCTCGCCCGAGGATACGCCCGCCGCGAACCCCGCCTTCGACGTGACGCCCGCGCGGCTCATCACCGGGCTCATCACCGAGCGCGGGGTGGCTCCCGCGACCTCTGGCGGGCTGGCCGCGATGTTCCCCGAACTGGCGAAGGGTGCCGCGTGATGACCGACAGGCTGAAGGCGGACATCGTTGCCCGCGCGCGGGAGCTGGATGCGGGCGGGCTGAACCGCGGCTCCTCCGGCAACCTGTCGGTGCGGGACGGTGACACGATGCTGATCACGCCGTCCGCCGTGGCCTACGGTGCGCTGGAGCCGGACATGATCGCCCGGATGCCGCTGGAGGGGCGCTACGGCGACTGGGAGGGGCCGCGCAAACCCTCGACCGAATGGCGCTTCCATCTCGACCTGATGCGCGCGAGGCCCGAGATCGGGGCCATCGTGCATACCCATGCGCCGTTTTCCACCATCCTCGCCATTGCCCGCAAACCGATCCCCGCAATCCACTACATGATGGCGGCGTTCGGTGGTTCAGACATCCGGGTCGCGGACTACGCCTGCTACGGCACTTCGGCGCTGTCGGAGGCGGTGGTGGCGGCGATGGAGGGGCGGTCGGGGTGCCTCATGGCCAACCACGGGATGTCGACGGCGGGACCGGACCTGACCCGCGCGACGTGGCTCGCGTTCGAACTGGAGGCGCTGGCGCACCAGTATTACCATGTGCTGGCGATCGGCGGCGGTCATGTGCTGGGCGAGGCCGAGCTTGCGGAGACGGCGAAGGGCTTCGCCGACTACGGGGTGCGGTCCGAGACGCGCTGAGACCCTTGTCGCCACGCAAAAGGCCGGAACCCCGCTCGGGTCCCGGTCATGGCATGTCCGCAGGTATCAGCGGATCGGACGGTCGGTCTTGGTCCGGTCCGCGTCCAGCGAGCGGTCGGTGCCCGCCTTGGTGTCGCGCGGGTCTTCGACCTCCACCTCGGTGTGACGCACAGTGTCCTTCACGGTCTCGGTCCGGTCCTCGCCCGTCTTGGTGAGCGAGATTTCCTCAACCACGCGGGCCTCCTTCGATACGACCGCCTCCTCGGAGGTCTCGACCGCCTCGATGGTCCGGTCGGCGAACGTGTCGGCCCCGGCATCGATTGCGCGGTCAACGGTCCGGCGGTCGATCCGCACCGTTTCGCCGTGGAGGGAAACCTCCTCCTCCACCGGCGTCTCCACAACGTAGGAGCGGACACGCACGCGACCGTGGTCGACCTCGCGTTTGCCGACCTTCAGCCGCTCTTCCATCACGTCGATGTGGCCGTCATCCTGGCCGCTATCCCGGTCCATTGCCCGGTTCGGCGTCGCCGTGCCCATTTCCGCTTTCGCTCCCATGTCGGCCGCGTAGGCGGGCGCGGTCCCGAGCCCCATGGCGGGCGTCGCGCCGACCGGATCGGCGCCGACAGCCGCGCCCGTCGTCATCGCATCGTTGGTCCAGCCATCCGCGCGCCAGCTTTCCTCGCGTGCATCCATATCCACGGTGCCCTCATCGTCGAGGATGTCGAGCACGTCGTCGCGCATATCCGCCGTGGTGTCGAGCGAAACCAGATAGCCGCCACGCTCCAGCCCCTCGGCATAGACCGCGCGGTCGTCGTCGGGCATGAAGAAATCGCCCAGAGCCTCAAAGAAGCCCCGCTCCTCGGTTGCTTTGGTGGTGGTGTCGTCACGGCCCGCAACCATGCGAATATCGTCGCGCGCGATGCCCTTTGCGACGATCCGGTCAATGGCCGCTTCGGCATCCTCGCGGGAGTCGAAAAAGGCCGTGACGTGGCGGCTGTCGCTGAGATTGGTGTTCATGTCGGTCATTGTGAGTCCTCCGGTTTGGAATGAATTGTATCGGTCTGAACGGGATTGCGGTGGATGTCGGCAGTCTGACGCCGCAGGCTGAGCGGAATATCGACCGTTTCCGTTGTGCGGGTCTGCGTGATGTGCAGCTCTTCCTTCAGGACGAGGCGCAGTTCCACCACAGCCACCTCCTCGAATACGGGGACGATAGTGGTGTCGCCGTCGGTCCGTGTGACAGGCACAGCCTCCCCCGGTCCGATCATGCGATCCACGGGGACGCGGCAGACGGAGGCTTCGGTGCTCATCAAATCGCGGCTGACGTGGCTTTCTTCGAGCCGAGTGGAAATGTCGACGCGGACCCGCCCGGTTTCCTGCGCGCGGACGCCAATGGTGGCGCTCTCCTCGTGCAGCGAAAGGATATCGGATTTTTCGGTCACGGGGCGAGTGCCGAACGATCGTTTGCCATGATCATGATGACCCCCAAATCCGTGTCAGACCGCAGGAGCGACCACGGGGCCCCTGTCGGGCGGCGGGCCGTTTGCGTTGCTGTCAGAACACGAGGCGGGACGTTCGGTTCCCGGTGGCGGGTGATACCGGCGGAAAGTCGGGGCGCAGGAGGTCGGACGTGGAATGGACGCGTCCGGCGCAGACCGCCGGACGCGTCAGGTTGGCCGGACGGTCAGAACCAGCGGCCGACCGCCATCATGGAAAAGCTGCGCCCGGTGCCGGATGCGAAGGACCACATGACGCCCGTGGCCTGCGAGGCGGTCGCCTGTCCTGCATTGACGCCGACGGCGGAGGCGTCGTTGCTGCCCGCGCTGCTGACCTGCGGCACGCCGACGAAGGCCACGGGATAGGTCCAGACGAACGGCGCCGACTGGAAGATCGCGCCTTTCGCGGTGGAGACCGGCCCGGTCAGCACCGGGCTCACGCAGATCTGGGTGCCGTCGGGCAGGCGGCGGAAGCTGCCATTGACGCTCGATCCGGTCTCGCAGTTGGGAAAGCTCACCCGTGCCGTTGCCGGGTCGACGCTCATCGCCTGCAGCCAGCCCGCCCCGTCTGCGCTGACCTTCACGCCGAAGCCGTCGCTGCCCGCGAGCCCCATCTCCGCCCGCCCCGAAAAGCCGCTCTGGAACAGAAGGCTCGCGGTGTCGGCGCTGCCAGCCTTGTTGATCTTGACCTGATGCCCGCCGCCCGCATGGGTCAGGAGCGTGGCGGGCGCGGCCACCGCAAGACGGTTCACGGCGTCGGCATCGGCCCCGATGCCGAGCCGCTCCACCTTGAGCGGTCCTGCGTCCAGCCAGAGACCGCTCCCGAACGTCACGCTCTGCGTCTCGGCAAGCACATGGGCGCGCCAGCCTTCGCGGGGTGTGATGAACTGCCAGAGCCCGGCCTCGCGGACCGCGATGGCGCCGGACCGCCCGGCCCATGCGCCGGTGGCCCCCGCACCCACGATATGGCAATCGCCTTCCACAGCACCTGCGGGCGGCGCTGCAAGGTCACGCGCCACGACGGTCAACTGCACGAGGATGTCGAGCAGACGCAGCGCCTCGTTGTGGGTCACATGCTTCTGGGCCTGCGCGGGCTGCAGATAGGGCAGCGACAGGTGCGGCGAAGTGTCGGTCATGGCGGGATCTCCGGCAGGGGCGGGGAGGGTTACGCTAGGCCGCGCACCCTTGAGATCGCGTGATGGCAGCGTGCGGTGGGGGGGATCGGCGCAACGCCGGCAAATTCGTGCTTTCCGACGATGCGTCGTGGTTGTAGGTCCCTCGCGGGCTACATCGCAACGCTACTCTCTCCACGTCTGAAGGAAATCGACGACCATGACAGTCCGGCCTCTTCTCCGTGCGCTCTCGGCGCTGCTGTTGCTGAGCCTCGCGTCCGTGCCCGGGGCGGCCTTGGCGCAGGACGCGAAGAAGGGCGGCGCGGAGGCGGCGAAAGGACCCGGTGGCGCAGAGGGCGGTCAGCGTCCGCCCCCGGCCGTGACGGTTCGCACGCTCCAGCCGCAGGATGTGCAACTCACGACCACGCTGCCGGGTCGCGTGGTGGCGTCGGCCATGGCCGATGTGCGCCCGCAGGTGTCGGGGATCATCACCGAGCGGCTGTTCCAGGAGGGCGGTGCGGTCAAGGCCGGCGATCCGCTCTACAAGATCGACCCCGCGACCTATGACGCCGCCGTATCGCAGGCTGATGCGGCCGTGGCGCAGGCGCAGGCGCAGTTGTCCAACGCTTTGAAGACCGCCAAGCGAGTTGACCAGCTTCTGTCGCGCAATGTCGCTAGCGACAGTGCCGCCGATCAGGCCGACGCCGACCGCGCTGTGGCGACAGCCAACCTTCAGGCGGCCCAGGCGCAACTGAAGACGGCCCAGATCGAGCAGGAGCGCACCATCATCCGCGCCCGCCTGACGGGAGAGATCGGCCTGTCGCTGACCAGCCGAGGCGCGCTCGTGACGGCGAGCCAGGCCGATCCGCTGGCCGTGATCCGCAATATAGACCCGGTTTATGTCGACGTCACGCAATCGGCGGCGGAGCTTCTCGACTTTCGCCGCAAGCAGACCGCAATGGCGCGCGGACCGGATCGCAAGGTAACGCTGACGCTGGCCGACGGCAGCACGTTCGGCCAGACCGGCACGCTCACCGCCGCCGAGCCGGTGGTGGATGAGCAGACCGGTGTCGTGCTGCTCAGGATGGAGTTTCCGAACCCGGCCAAGCTGCTGCTTCCCGGCATGTATGTGCAGGTGGAGATGCCGACGGCCTCGGTGGCGGAGGCCTATCTGGTGCCGCAGATGGCGGTAGGGCGCGACCGCAAGGGGCAGGCGACGGCGATGGTCGTGGGTCAGGACAACAAGGTCGAAAGCCGCGTGCTGACCGTGGTGCAGGACCGCGGCGTGAACTGGATCGTCAGCAAGGGGCTCAATCCCGGCGACCGGGTTATCGTGTCGGGGCTGCAG
>JBBSVE010000133.1:0-8277 GCA_038233815.1 Rhodobacterales bacterium | reverse complement strand
GCCACTCTCGCCTTGAAAGCCGGGCTGTGGTTCCGGCGCGGTCGTCTTGCCATGGTCTTCTCCTCGCTCGCAGCATCATGCTGCTGTTGCGCGGAAAATCCACTTATCCCGGCTGTTCAGATTTCCGGAACCACCTCTCTTGGGTCTCGCAGGATACCGCCCCCCCCGGACGTAAGGCTTCTTTGCCTCGACTGCGCAGAAGCGGTTTGGAATTACGCGCCCCAAAGGTAGTCCATAGTTAGTAATGCAACCTTGCGTAGTAATATGTAAATTCAGCCCCAAGGTCTATCGTCCTCCGCGCGCCAGCGCGTATGATCGTCCTTCAACAGACCCGCAGACCGCATGTTTCAAGAGACAGAAATTGGTCCCAGCGAGGTCTCAAACGTATTGTATCTGGACGGTGACGATGTGAGTGGAACGTCCCGCCCTGCACGCAGCCTGACGCCTGCGCGCCGTGTTGCCGGTGCGTCCGCGCCGATTGCGGCAATTGCTGCGACCAAAAGCGTTCTGATCGTCGATCTGAACAATTTCGCGAGCTTTCCGACCCTCGCCATAGGTCTGATGACCGCGGCTCTGCGCAATCGTGGAATCCGGGTCGAGGTGCTCTCTCCCCTTGCCCATGATGTGCCCGCAGTGGAGCGAGAGCGGCGCGAGACGTTGATCGATCACGTCAAGCGCCGGGTTCATCTTTCCGACATGCCGGGGACAACGGGTCTGCGCAATCTGGCTCGTGCGCTGCGGGTTGAGCGGTTGGAACGTGCGCATCCGGTCGTGCTGCGCGAGGTCGGGAAGGCGCTGGAGCGACGGCCCGATGCGATCCTGCTGTCCGCCTATCTCCAGCATTTCAACAGCGTGAAGGAGATTGCGGCACTGGCTGCGGCGCGGGGCGTTCCTGTGCTGCTCGGCGGGCCAATGTTCAACCTGGGCGAGGTGGCCGAGGAGTGGCGCTTTCTGCCCGGCCTTTCCGCCGTGGTCGGGGCCGAGGTGGACCGTTCGCTGCCGGAGATGCTCGACACGCTGATCGCGGGCGGAGATCTGACGCGCCATGCCGGAACCGTGCTGCCGGACGGCCGCCGCGGGCTTGCGGCACCGCCGCTGCGCAATCTCGATGACACGCCGATCCCCGACTTCACCGATTTTCCCTGGGACAGGTATCCGGTGCGGATCGTGCCGATGATGACCGGGCGGGGATGTCAGTGGGACAAGTGCCTGTTCTGCTCAGATGTGATCTCGGCCTCGGGACGAACGTTCCGCACCCGCAGCGTGGACTCGGTGCTGCTGGAGATGCAGGAGCAGGCCAGGCGGCATGGAACGGCGAACTTCCTGTTTCTCGACCTGAAGCTCAACTCCTGGCCTGGAATGATCCGCGGGATTGCTGCGGGGCTTGGCCGTTATGTGCAGGGCGCCGAATGGATCGGCACAGTGCATGTGGACCAGAGGGCCGACAACGGTGTGGCGCGCGCCGATCTGGACCTTGCGGTGGCATCCGGGATGCGGCGGGTCTCGTTCGGTCTGGAAAGCGGCAGCCAGACCCTGCTCGATGCGATGCGCAAGGGCAGTAGCGTGGAGCGTAACAGCCAGTTCATTCTCGACGCCCACGCGGCCAGTCTGTCGGTGCGCTGCACAATGTTCAAGGGCTTTCCGGGGGAGACCGCGCAGGACATGGACCTTACGGCGGACTTTCTGGAGCGTCATGCCGAGGCGCTGGACCGGGTTCGGTTCAATGATTTCACGCTGCACACCGGCACCCCGATCTGGCAGGCCATGCAGGATCACGCCCAGGATGGCGTCCTGAACGTGACCACCTTGCAAAGCCGGCGGGCACGCGCCCTCTATGTCCGGAGCGTGCCGCGCGACCGGGCCTACCGGCGGGCGAAGGCGCGCGCGCTGGATGTGGTGCGCGCGATCAACAGCCGCGCATTGCGCAGCGGCTCGCGTCAGTTCGACGGCCTGATGTAATGCTGTCCCGGCTGGCGAGGATTGCATTCGGCGACACGACGACGGGCAGTCCGCTCGACCGCAGATTGCGCAGGATTTCCGCGATGGAGCGGCGCGAGGAGGCACGGGCCTTCCTTGCCGCCTTTCACGATGCGACGGACGCGGGACCAGATCTGCGCCGCAAGCGGTGGGCCGACGTGCGGTGCGGCCTCTCGCGCGATGGATATTATGAGCATACGCCGGAGGAGCTGGCCTATGGCGCGCGTCTGGCCTGGCGCAACCATGGCCGCTGCATTGGCCGCCTGCTGTGGGAAAGCCTCGACGTGGTGGACTGCCGCCATCTGACGGAGGTCGGGGACATGGCGGCGCGGATGCACGATCATCTGCGCGAAAGCCATGCGGATGGGCGGATCCGGTCGGTAATCTCTGTATTCTCGGCGGTGCGCGGCACGGCCCTCCCCGCCTGGATCGAAAGCGCGCAGATCACGCAGTATGCCTGCCACAGTCTGCCCGACGGCACGTTGTGGGGAGACCGGCAGAACATGGAGGCCACGCGGATTGCCCGGTCAATGGGTTGGGCGCCGAACGACGCGCCAGGGCGGTTCGATTTGCTGCCCTGGTTCATCCGCGATCTGAAGGATCGCCGTCACAGGGTCGATCTTCCGCCCGACACCGTGAGCGAAGTGCCAATCGTACATCCCGACCGACCTGCGTTTGCCGCCTTGGAACTGCGCTGGTATTCCGTCCCCGTGGTCAGTGGGATGCTGATGACAATCGGGGGCATCGAATATCCCTGCGCACCGTTCAACGGCTTCTACATGGGCACTGAAATTGCGTCCCGGAACTTTGCCGATGCGCGCCGCTATGATCTTCTGGCCGAGGCGGCCTCGGCCTTCGGGCTGAACCCCGCCGCACCCGATGCGACGCTCTGGCGCGACACGGCACTGACGGAGCTGAACCGCGCTGTGCTGCACTCCTTCAAAACGGCGGGTGTGACGATGATCGACCATCACACCGCCTCGCACCAGTTCATGACGTTTCACAACCGTGAGCAGGCCGCAGGACGCAGGGTGGCTGCAGACTGGCGCTGGATCGTGCCGCCTCAGGCGGCGGCGGCCAGCGACACCTTTCATCTGAAGATGCGCAATTTCCATCCGGTGCCGAACTACTACAATGACAGGGCCAGCGACGGGCTTCGGCTGATGCCTTGGTATGGCGACCGCCATCGCAGAACGCCGAGCGTCTGGGCCGACAGGCTGATGCGGCGATGGAAGATCTGGAAAAGGATGGCCTGGTGAGCATTGGTGGCGGGGTCTTCAAGTCCTATGAGCTGATATCGCTGCGCAATGAGCTTTTGCTGCGCATTGCGCTGCAAAACCTGCTTCTGATGGTGGCGGTGGCGCTGTTCGCGGGTCTAGTGGCGGCCTCCCTTGCCGCCAATGTCGGGATCTGGCTGTCCGCCGCCGCGCTGAACTGCGCGGTGTTCGCGCTGGCGTTGCAGTGGTGTCATCACGGCATCCGGACCGCCCAGATCAAGCAGTATCTGATGCTGGCGGACGGAAATGTGTCGGGATGGGAGCGTTGGCTGCCGGCCAACCGACCGGCGCGGTGGCTTGGGACGCGGTGGCTGATCTCGACGAAGGGCGTATTTCTGGGCCTCGGTGCGGCGATGATTTGTCTCGCTGGACTACACCAACCGTTCCCGCATCTCGCTTTGCCTGCGGTGGCTGTCGCGCTCTGGATCGCCAGCGCAGGTTTCCTGTTCACCAATCCAAAGGAATAGCCGTGCCGGGGCCGCCGCGTGTCAGCATCGTGGTGCCGGTTTGCAATGAAGCGCTTGTCCTGCCGCAGACCGTGCCAGCGCTCCTTGCCTCTGCCCGCGAGGTCGGGGCGCAGGTGCTTTGGGTGTGCAACGGATGTACCGACAGCAGTACCGATGTGCTGCGCGAGCTTCTGGCGGGCATGCCCGACGCCGGAATGATCGAGATTGCAGCGCGGGGAAAAACGCAGGCGCTTCAGGCGGGCGACGATCACTTCGCGGGCCTTTTCCCGCGGGTCTACATTGATGCTGACACCTCGCTTGATGCGGGCGATCTCCAGCGGCTTTGCGCGCCCCTGGAGGACGGTCGTGCAGATCTCGTGGGGCCGGGCCATGCCTTCGACTGTCGTGGGGCCACACGCGTCTCAGCCGCGATCGCGCGATGCTGGCTGGCCCTTCCGGCGGGCGGGCAAAGCGCGATCCTCGGCGTGGTGGGGCTGTCCGCCGCAGGGCGCGCAGGCTGGGGGCAATGGCCGAACGTTCTGGGTGACGACATCTTCGTCGCCGCCAGCGTCCCGCCCGGGCGCTCTCAACGCGTGTCCTCAACGCGCGCCACCAGCCCGGCCCCCGCCGACTTCGCGAGCTGGGTGCGGCGACGCGCCCGGTGGCGGTGCGGTGAGCAGCAGCTGCGGGCGATGGGGCTGCGCCTTCCGGTCCACCCCGACCAGCGTCGGATCTTAGTGTTCCGGCTGCTGCATGGCCCTGAACGAGGGGGGGCGCTGGCCTTCGTCGCCGCCCGTCTGGCCGCAGGTCTGCTTCGCACGTCGCAGGTCGAGGGCTGGTCACCGGAGCGGTAGGTATCCACGGCACCGCGCGCCTCGTTCGCACAGCGGTGTTCGCCTGCGACCGCCAGATAATCAAAGATACACGCCGAACCGGCTTGCGACTTCCGATTCCAGAACATGCGGCTCTTGTTTCGAAATCTTTTCAGAGCTCAAGGCCGCACGGCATAGCTTAGGTCAGTGCTCCTTTTCGGGACCATTTCAGGCTGGTGCGGTTCCCTGCCCTCTTCATGGTCGTGCAAGTATTCGTGTACGGAAAAAAGCATTTGTCAGACCCAAGAACACCAGAAGCTGAAGGCCATCGCCGCGTTGAAAGGCGAGAGCATCAAGGAACCCAGCCCAGCCAAATAACGCGTGTTAAAATTTGTATAGAACGAAAATAGACAGGCCCCAGTTTCAGAAAATCTCACGAATCCTATGGCCAATGAAATCTCGCATGGAGGAAACCCGCGTTCGATTGGCGCGTGCAGCACGTAGAACCGCACGCGGAAGAGATAGCCCGGCGCGGCCAAGCGCAACCCAAGGAACAGAGTTGACTCGCCGTGAATAACCGAACATTTCTAGAAGCTCGCCGCTTGAAAACTCAATAACTCCAATCTCGTCCGCACTCAAAGCGGTTGTCCAGCGGTCTATTGGCCTTGTGTCGATACCGGATGCGGGATCCTTGTCAAAAACCGAGCTGTTCTGCATCGCGACCAAAAGGCACCGTTCATCGTAGGGCACACCCAGCCAAGCTGCGATTTCCATAACGGTGTTTCGAGGATCGCCGACAAGCGTTTCGAACTGGACAAACCGGACAGTTTCATCGCCGTATCGGGCATTCGCCCGACATGCGGCGTTGATTGCCGAACGCCACATCATGGCCGCGATCACAGGATGATAGGAGTTGATGCGCCTTTGGCGTTCGGCATCGGAGGCGTCCTGCGATGCGACGCGGGACCAATCACGATACGATGCGATAACTGCACGGCTGTCGCGGACTGTGCAGATAAATCGTGCGTCAGGAAAAGCCACGAGAATCTCGTCAATCCTGTAGACGTGCCGAGGAGTTTTCTCACCCCAAATCCGCGCCCCTGTGCGGCCCGCGTGGCGCTTGCAGCACTCCATAAAGATCTGATCGCAGGCAGTTGTCGCCTCATCTGCTGGTGAATGTCCCGACGGTGAAGGATGAGACGTGGAACCAAGCATCTGGCGGACAAGGTCGGCATATCCATCCAAGGTCAGGGCGTCATGATAACTTCGACAAGCGGCTTCGGCCGCGCCTGACGGTCCGGCACTTTGAAGCCCAGCGATCCGCGGGCGGAAATCATCGAAATAATGGGTCTCATTGAAAAGGCTTACATTCGGCAGACCGTTGAGGATGTCTCTAAGGAGCACGGAGCCTGTGCGAGACGGTCCTACGATGAAGAGGGGGCCGCTCCAGTCAGGCAAGTGACCTTGCACCTGATACAAATCCTGCGGGCCTTCAGATTGCATGAACTACTCTCCGTAAAGGATCCGCTTTGTTTCTCATTACGGGATAATCATGTCGGTCACTTGGCGCGGGGGTCGTGAGGCCTCTACATCCGCGTAGTGAGGGCACCCGCAGGCGGCTGGCCGGCACCACGAACACGCCAGCGAGGGGCAGGCGAGGGCATTCTGAAAAATAGCTTCTATGCCTCTGCTGATCATCCAGGCGCACTATGTCAATGACTCGGCCATGACTCTGTTTAACACATGTTATCAAGACGGGGCCGTGTCGGACAGCCAACGCACTCTCATACAAGATACATCATCTCAGAGCCTACTCCTGATACCCGCGTCTGCGCTTTTCCTCCGCACGGTCCGCCAGCGCCGTGAGGGCAAGGGCCTCGTCCTGGGGTCTAGTGCCGGAGAGGGCAGGATCGTATCCCAAGGCGCTTTTCCGGTAGCGTTTCATGATTTCGAGCACTGTATTCTTGCTGATGGCGAGATCTCGGGCGATCCAGCGGTAAGATCGTCCTTCCGCGACGGCTGCGACGACTTTTTCGGCGACCTTGTCGGCCGTGGGGCGCTGTCCTGGCTGACGTCCGAGCTTCTTTCCCCGCGCACGGGCGGCGGCAAGGCCCGACTTTACCCTCTCGCTTAACAGATCGCGCTCGAATTGGGCGATGCCAGCAAGGAGCGTCGCCATCATGCGACCGTGCGGAGTGTCGAGTTCGAAGGTCATGCCGCTCATGGCGATGACGGATACTTTCCAGCCTGCCAGCCTATGCAGTGTGTCGAGCAGATCTTGGGTGGATCGGCCCCAACGCGAAAGCTCGGTCACCAGCACGGCGTCGATTTTCCGGGCCTGAGCGAGATCAATGATGTGGTTTCGTGCGGCCCGGCTTGCGACCGTGCCCGACGCGGTTTCCTTGAAGATGCCGACCACCTCGTATCCGCCGCGCTCGGCGAAGGCTGTCAGGTCATCCAGCTGACGTTCGCAGGATTGGTCGGATGTAGAGACCCGGGCATAAAGGGCGGCGCGCTGTCCCAATTGAACCCCCTCACAATTTGCGATTGCAAGCCACTGATTTTGCTGGTGCGGAGTCTGTACTGAACAGGGTATAGATCAAAAGGGACACGCTCAATGCCCAGACGCCAGGTTCTTACCGATCGCCAACGTTCTTCCTTGCTTGACCTGCCGATAGATGACGCGGCCCTTCTGCATCACTACACGCTCGCTGACGAAGACCTTGAGCAGATCCGCCGTCGGCGACAGTCGCACAATCGCTTGGGCTTTGCCCTGCAGCTTTGCGCCTTTCGGTATCCTGGACGGCTGCTGTCGCCGGGCGAAGTAATCCCGATCGAAGTCGCCAAGTTCGTCGCCGCGCAACTTGGCGAGAGAGCCGACGACCTATGTTGCTATGCTGAGACAGACGTCACGCGCCGAAGGCACCTCGTTCATTTGCGCGACATCTACGGTTACAAGATGTTCACCGGGCGGGGTGCCCGGGACCTGAAAGCCTGGCTTGAGGCTGCCGCCGAAACCGCCCGATCGAACGAGGATCTGGCGCGGCGCTTTATCAAGCAGTGCCGAGCGACCCAGACCATCCTGCCCGGAATTACGGTCATCGAGCGGCTTTGCGCAGATACACTTGTCGATGCTGAACGGTGGGTCGACGCCCGGATTGCCGATCGGCTGAACGATGACATGCGAACGCGGCTCGATGCCCTGCTGACCGAAGATGCGGGCGGCTCGGTCACGCGGTTTGTCTGGCTGCGTCAGTTCGAGGTCGGACGTAATTCGGCCGACATGAACCGCCTGCTGGACCGACTGGAATACCTGCAGACTTTGGAACTGGAGCGGAGCATTCTTGCGGATGTGCCACCGCACCGCGTTGCCCGCCTGCGCAGGCAAGGAGAATGCTACTTTGCGGGGGATCTGAGGGATATCTTGGGTGATCGCCGCCTCGCCATCCTTGCGGTTTGCGCGCTGGAATGGCGCAGTGCCATTGCCGATACCGTGGTCGAGACCCATGATCGGATGGTCGGCAAGACCTGGCGCGAGGCGAAATCGCGATGTGATGCCCGGATGGACGATGCCAAATCGGCGCTGAAGGACACCCTGCAATCCTTCAAGACATTGGGCGCGGCGCTTCTGGAAGCGCATGAGGACCGGGCCTCCCTCGAAGAGACCGTCAGCAATGTTGGCGGCTGGCTATCGCTCAAGGGGCTTGTCGCCACGGCCGCCCAACTCACAGACACCCTCGCCGCCGATCCGCTGTCGCATGTCGG
>JBBSVE010000132.1:0-8419 GCA_038233815.1 Rhodobacterales bacterium | reverse complement strand
CCGTGGGGGCGGCGACGGCGCCGGGATTGCGGGCGAAGACGGTCTGGTAGTCGGTGTCGTCGGACGCATCCGGCGCGCGCTTCGAGGCGATGTAGGGCGGCAGCGGCATATGCCCCACCTCCGCCAGCGCCGCATCGAACGCCGAACCCTCGAGCGAGAAGGCCAGCGTCAGATCGCCTTCGCCCTTGGCCCTGACCTCGGCGTGGAACGTCGGCGAAAAGCGGATCACCTCACCCACCTCGACCTTGCGCAGAGGTTTGGCCAGCGCACGCCAGCCGGGGCCCTGAGGCTCCATCAGCGTGACCTCGATGCGGGCGGAAACCTCGCCTTGCGCCGACAGCCGGGTTCGGGTGCCCGAAAGCCGTCCCGGGATCACGCGCGTGTCGTTGAGGATCAGCCGGTCGCCCGGACGCAGCAGCCCCGGCAGGTCGCGGACCGAGAGATCGCGGAACGCGTCCGGCGTCACGGCGAGCAACCGGGCCGCAGGCCGCGGACGCACGGGGCGCGTGGCGATCAGGTGTTCGGGCAGGGCAAAATCGAAATCATCGAGCGTCATGGCGGCCTTCATCGGGCGGGAGGACTGGTGCGGAAGATCTCCCGGAACATCCCCGGGGTCAGGATGGAGAGCGGGTTGACGGAGACGGACGGGCTTTTTGCCGTGCCGCCGACGGTGTAGTTGAAGCCGAACAGCCCCTCGCCCTTCCGCGTCAGGACCGAGCCGATGCTGTTCAGGAAATAGATCGGCGACACGACCCCTTGCAGCGCCAGCGCGCCGGTCTGCACGCCCACAACCCCCGCCGCCGACACGCCGAGCGACGCGCCCACCGCCGAGCCGCGCACGATCCGCACCGTGTCCGGCGTGAGGCGGAAATCGGCATCGACCTCGCTAAAGAGGATGCCGCTGGCCTGCAACTGGTCGAGCAGCCCCACGACCGAGATCGCGTTCACCAGTTCCGCCAGCGCGGGCGCGTTCCGGATGCGGACGTTCTGCACCCGCAGCGTGCCGTCATAGGTGCCGGGCGGGCCAAGCGGGACCACCGACAAATCCATCGAACCGCCGCCCGCGTCCGGAAATATCCCCGCCGCCGCGAAGACGCGGCCCGCATCGTTCGCGCGTATCCGCACCGCGGTCCCGGCGGCCGACGGGGCCAGCGCGCCCGCCACCCCGACCTTGCCGTTGAGAGAGCCGGTAAAATCCCCCGCGAGCCCCGACCGGCCGGGCCGGAGCGTGCCGCGAAAGCGGGTGAGTGCTATGCCCTCGCTCACCGTCAGCCGGTCGAGCGTGACGGGGATCGTCCCCACCTCTCCGCCGCCACTGCCTGCGGACCCGCGCGGCAACCGGCGCAGGTCGACCGATCCGCCGTTGACCGACACCCCCGGCGCGGTCCCTGCCCCGCGCCCCGAAAGCGTTACCGGCGCGTCGAGCCAGCCGCCAAGCTTCACCGACCCGAACGTAGCCCGGTCCAGCGTCCCGTCCGCCTTCAGCGTGATCTCCCCCCGCGCTTTCAGCCCGGCGGCATCGAGCGTCAGGTCGCGCACCCGCGCCGGCCCGCCCAGCGTGGCGTCCAGCGTTAGCCGCCCCGTAGCGGACGCGGGCTTCGACCACCCCAGCGCCGGGATTGACAGCCCCACCCCGGCAAGCGTCGAGGTCAGACGCAACGCGGGCGGTGCGTCGCGGCTGAGGCTCACGGTCAGGTCGGCCTGCCCCTTGCCGCTGATGAGGTCTTGCGGCAGGCCCAGCCGCAGCTTCTCTACCGCCGAGGCGGAGAGTTCCGCGGTCCCCGTGATCTCCGACCGCCCGTCGGCCTCGGGTCCGAACCGCTGCCGATAGATGCCGTCGAACGGCACCCCGTCGAGCGTTCCGGGACCGCCGATGCTGATCTCCTCCGCCGAGGCCGCGATGGAAAGCCGGTCGGACGCCAGCATCCGCCCCGGGATCAGTTCGTCCGACGTGACGTCGCGCACCTCACCTTTGGTCTCGAAGGACACGTCCGCGACATGCAACCCCGGCTTCAGCGGGATCACGAGCCGGGTGCGGAGCCGCGCGCTGCCCTCGCCCAGCGTCACCGGAAGCTTGGCCTTGCCGATGAACTCGAACGGCGGCTGGTCCAGCAGCGACAGCGTCGCGGTGAGGCTGCCTTCGGTATGCAGGTCGATCTCCGCCCGCGCGGGCTTTTCGGTGATGTCGCGGACCTGAAGCACCGAGCCCGCCACGTCGATGGGCCCGCCCTCTGGCGGATCGACGTGGCCGCGGTTCACGACCAGCGTGTAAGTCCGGCCCTGAATCGTGTTGTAGCCCACCCCCTGCCGGATCGGCGGCATCGACTTCAGGAAGGTCACGTCAGCCCCGTCGAACTCGTAGCCGAGCGCGAAACGCGGCTCCTGCCCCGGCACGATCCTGAGCGCCGCACGAACGTCGGAGAGGTCGCCCTCCTGCACGTTCTCCGCCACCCAGTCGCGCGTGCCCGGCACGGCCGACGGCGGCCAGAGCGCCAGCAGCCGGTGCAGCGTGATCCGGTCGAGGCCCACGTCGATGGCGGTGCGCCAGCCGTTGGCACCCGCCTCCGCCTCGCCGCTCAGATGCAGCGCGCTGTTGCCGCCGGACAGCGACAACTGCCCGATCCTGACCGAGAACGGATCAAGCCGGAGTCGCAGGTCGAGCGCGCCCCGGTCGAAATGGGCAGGCTCGGTGAACAGCCCCTCCGGGTCCGCCTGCACATCGGAAAAGCTGATCTGGGCCAGCATCTCGCGCGGCAGGCCCTGCGCCGCGCCGGGAAGATAGGCTTGCCCGGTCGCCGTCACGCGGAGGGAGGCGCTTTGCACCGACATCTCCCGCATCTCGATCCGTTCGCGGACGGGATCGTAGGAAAACGCAACCTTCGCCGCATCGAACGCCACCGGCGAGGCACTGGCCACCGGGCGCAGCGCACCGGCCCCGATCGAGAGGCCCGCATCCAACGCGGAGAGCCGCCCTGCCCCATCGAGCGCCGAGGTGAAGGTGCCGGAGACGCGCGCATCGAGCACGCGCAGGAACGCGAGCACGTCCGCCTGCGCCGCGATATCCGCCGCCGTGACGTCCGCCACCCCGATCTCCAGCCGCGCCGACGCGTCGGCTTTGGAGGCCGTGAGGCTCAGATGCGCCCGCGCCGGCGGTTGGCCCACCATCGCCGTGGCGGGGGTGATGCGGCGAGCGGCGGTCGCGTCCGGCTCCGGCGCGAGCGTGACCCCCACCTCCGCCGCGATCCGGTCAGGCCCGTTCGCCAGCGCGACGGTGCCGCCGTTGAGCGTCCAGATCCGCCCCGCGCGCTGGTCGCGGACTGTAAGGACGAGCCCCTCGGCCCCGATCTCGCGCAGCGACGACAGGGCGGGCTGATCGAACAGGTCGACGAGCCCGCGCACGATGCCGCCGAACCCCACCATCGGCGCGCCTCCGGCCAGCGCGATGTCGAACCGCCCGTCGGCAAGCCGCGTCAGCCCAAGCGCAGCACCGGTCACGCGCAGGCTCTGCAACCGCACCCGACCCCGCACCATCTGAGCGGGGTCGAACGCGAGGCGCAGGTCCGGCAGGGTCAGGAGCGTGCGCCCGTCGCCCTCCATCAGGCGCACATCCTCCAGCCGGACGCGCGGCACCCAGTCATGGTCCACCACCACCTCCGCCCCGCCGAGCGCCACCGAGGGCCGACCCGTGCTGCCGAGCCGGATCTCGGACAACCCGGCGTTGATGCGCGCCTCGACCTCGGCCACCGCCCAGACCGGCAGCCTGATCCGCGTGCCAGACAGCGAAAGCGCCGCGAAGGCTAGCCCGAGGCCAAGGAGGATGAGGAGCGGGACGAGCCAGTAGCTGGTGTGATGCGGCCGCGAGATCCGGGCGCGGGGCCGAAAAACGCGCCGGAGCCCGCGTCGTGGCGCAGACCCGGACGGATCCGGCCTGTCAGTTTCGCGGGATCCGGGCGGTCCGTGCATCGCGCGACAATATCCCGGAACGCCCTTCGCGTGCGAGGGTTAAAGACCGCGCACCCCCGCCCGGCCCCGATCCCGACCGTCGCATCTTCATCTCCCACCGCCGCCGGGATAGAATCGACGCATACTGCACCGGAACGAAGGAGCATTCCCATGACCCCCTGCCAGCCCGGCGACATGGCCCCGGATTTCACCCTCCCCGTCAACGGGGGCGGCGAGATTACGCTTTCGGCCCTGCGGCCACGACGTGTCGTGCTCTACTTCTATCCCAAGGACGACACTTCGGGCTGCACGCTGGAGGCGCAGGATTTCACCACCCTTGCCCCGGCATTCGAGGCGGCGGGCGCTGCTATCATCGGTGTGTCAAAGGATTCGGTCGCCTCGCACGATAGGTTCGCGGCAAAGCACGCTCTGCACCTAACCCTCGCCTCGGACGAGGCGGGCACGGTCTGCGAGGATTACGGCGTCTGGGGCGAAAAGCAGATGTATGGCAAGGTCTTCATGGGGATCGAGCGCGCAACCTTCCTGATCGGCGGCGACGGTCGGATCGCGAAGGTCTGGCGCAAGGTCTCCGCCAAGGGCCACGCGCAGGACGTGCTGGAGGCTCTGAAGGCCGGAGCATGAACCACGGCGACGGGGCCGGTATCGGCAAGAATTCGCTCAACCTGCGGGGTTCCCGCCGACAGGCACGCGCTGCGGCCCAAACCGGTTGCACGGGTCTGCCCACCCCCCTATTCGTCAGTCGGGTAGCGGGGCACTGGCGATCGCTTCTTGTGATGGATCAACAACACCGGAACCGGATCAGTGCTGACAAGACTTTCGCGGCGGATCAACGCAACCTTGGGGCGCTATCTGCCTGAGCGACGTCTGTTTCTCAAATCCGACACCGACACGCGATTCATCCGCCTTTCCCCGGTGACGCAGACCGTGGCGGCCGCCGGAACGGCGCTCGTCGTAGGCTGGACCATCGTGGCCAGCTCGATCCTGCTGATGGACGGGGTCGCCGCCGGATCGGGCGCGGGACAGTCCGCACGCCAGCAGGCCCTTTATGAACAACGTCTGACCACGCTTTCCGCCGACCGCGATCTGCGGGTGGAGGAGGCGGTGCGGGCGCAGGCGCGTTTCAATCTCGCCCTCGATGAGGTGAGCGCGATGCAGACCCGGCTCCTCGCCTCCGAGGAGGGTCGCCGCGAGATGGAGACCGGCGTAGGCGTCACGCAGGACACGCTGCGCCGCACCATGCAGGAACGCGACGAGGCGCGCGGAGAGGCCGCGTCGCTCAACGCCGCCCTGACCAAGCAGACCGGATCGGCGCGGACGGGAGAGAGCCGCGCGCGCGAGGCCAAGGCCACAATGGAGATCATGGCCTCCGCCCTGTCCGGCGCCGCGACCGAGCGCGACAAGATGGCAAGGGACGCCGCTGCAGCACGCACGGAAGCGGATGAGATCGCGAGCGAGAAGCGTACGCTGGAGAAGCGCAACGACGTGATCTTCTCCAAGCTCGAGGATGCGGTGACGATCTCGATGGAGCCGCTCAACAAGATGTTCCGCGCTGCGGGCATGTCGCCGGACGCGCTGCTCAAATCGGTCCGCAAGGGCTATTCCGGTCAGGGCGGGCCGCTGTCGCCGATCAGCTTTTCCACCTCGAACTCACAGCCGAGCGGGGATGAACTGCGCGCCAACGAGATCCTGCAGGGTCTCGACAATATGAACATGTACCGGATCGCCGCGATGAAAGCGCCGTTCGCGGTGCCGCTGAAGTCGGCGTTCCGCTTCTCCTCCCCGTTCGGCACTCGGCGCGATCCCAAAGGTGCTGGCACGCGGTTCCACGCCGGCACCGATTTCGCATCTGGCGCGGGCACGCCGATCTATGCGCCGGCGGACGGGGTCGTGACCTATGCGGGATGGCAGAACGGCTACGGCAAGCTCACCAAGATCCGCCATGCCTTCGGGATCGAGACGCGCTACGGACACCAATCCAAGATCGACGTGAAGGTCGGTCAAAAGGTGTCGCGTGGGGATCGGATCGGTGCTATTGGAAGTACGGGCCGGTCGACCGGCAATCATCTTCACTACGAGGTTCGGATCGGGGGCAAGGCGGTGGACCCGATGACCTTCATCAAGGCGGCAAAGAATGTTTTCTAAAAGCAAGATCAACGAGCCGGGACCGAAGGGCGAAGGCGAACGGACCCGTTCACCCGAAGGTACGGGCCAGCGCCCCTCCTCCGAAACGGGTGGCGCGCCCAAGGTAAAGCCTTCGGCTTCGGTCCTGTCCTCGGATCTGACCATCACCGGAAACCTGCGCACGACGGGCGACATTCAGGTCGAGGGCACGGTGGAAGGCGACATCCGCGCGCATCTTCTGACCGTCGGCGAAACTGCGACGATCCGGGGCGAGATTGTGGCCGACGACATCGTCGTGAATGGCCGCGTGGTCGGCCGGGTTCGCGGGCTGAAGGTCCGCCTCACCTCCACCGCGCGGGTCGAGGGTGACATAATCCACAAGACCATCGCGATTGAGAGCGGCGCCCATTTCGAGGGTTCGGTCCAGCGTCAGGAGGATCCCCTCGCCTCCGGTCGGGCTCCCGTCCAGCCCGCGGGTCCGACGGCGACCTTCACCTCGTCGGCAGCGTCGGCGTCCGCATCCTCCGCACCGCAGGCGCAGGGAAACCCGGCGATGGCAAAGACCGCCGGGGCCTGATCGTTACCGCCAGCAGGACTTGCAAAGGCGCATCCGAGAGGGTGCGCCTTTTGCGTTCGCGCGCCGTCAGTCGGCGTTCGCCTCGGCACGGCTCTTGCCCGACACATCCATTGCCAGCGTCGCCGCCATGAATCGATCAAGGTCGCCGTCGAGCACGCCTCCGGTGTCGGACGTCTCCACCCCGGTGCGCAAATCCTTCACCATCTGGTAGGGTTGCAGCACATAGGACCGGATCTGGTTGCCCCAGCCCGCATCGCCCTTGGCATCGTGCTGCGCGTTCACCACCGCCGAGCGCCGGTCCAGCTCCACCTGATAGAGCCGCGCGCGCAGGGCATTCATCGCCACCTCGCGGTTCTGGTGCTGGCTCTTCATCGAGCTTGTCACCACGATGTTCGTCGGCAGGTGCGTGATCCGCACGGCCGAGTCGGTGGTGTTCACGTGCTGGCCGCCTGCGCCCGACGAGCGGTAAGTGTCGATGCGGATATCGCGGTCGGGAATGTCGATCTCGATATTGTCGTCGGCCACCGGATAGACCCAGACCGAGGAGAACGAGGTGTGCCGCCGCGCCGCACTGTCGTAGGGGCTGATCCGGACCAGCCTGTGCACGCCACTTTCGGATTTTAGCCAGCCGTAGGCGTTGGGACCGGAAATCTTGTAGGACGCGGATTTGATCCCCGCCTCTTCGCCATCGGACATGCTCTGCAGCTCGACCTTGTAGCCTTTTTTCTCGGCCCAGCGGACATACATGCGCGCAAGCATCGCGGCCCAGTCGCAGCTTTCCGTGCCGCCGGCACCTGCGTTGACCTCTAAAAACGTGTCGTTGCCGTCGGCCTCACCGTCCAGCAGCGCCTCCAGCTCCTTGCCGCGGGCGAGTGTCAGGAGGTCCTTCAGGCTCGCCTCGGCGTCGGCCACGATCTCGGCATCGTCCTCGGCCTCACCCAGTTCGATCAACTCCACGTTGTCGCGGAGCCCGGTGTCGATCAACCGATAGGTGGAGAGCGCGTCGATCACGCCCTGCCGCTCCCGCATCAGCGTCTGCGCCTTGGCGGGATCGTTCCAGAGGTCGGGATCCTCGATCAGGGCGTCGAACTCCTCCAGTCGGTGCGGGGCGGTGTCCAGATCCATCCGCTGACCCAGAAGTATCAGGGATTTGCGGATCGTTTCCACATGGGTCTGGGTCTCGGCGCGCATGGTGGATCCTCAACATGTGACGGCCCGCGTCATAGCGCGGCAAAGGGGTGGCAGCAAGGCGCGGGGCTAGTAGAGCCCGCCCGAGCTGACGGTGCCGAAATTGGCGCGGTTGGGGATCACCCGACGCTGGCCCGACGACGTGATGACACCGCCGCCGGTTTCGCTTTCGCCCGCATTCTCGCCATCCGCAAACATCGGCAGATTGGACCCCATTCCGAAACCGCCATCGACAAACATGCCGTAACCCACGAACGGATCTTCGCCATCGCGGAAATATTCGGCGACGACATTATCGCCACGCGCGCCTTCGGGCAGGACGCCGCCGTTGAAACGGTCGATATTGACGAAACGGCCGCCCGGGGGAACCTTGAATTTGGTGCCGCCATATTTCCGGATCGCTGTTTCCATGAAGGTCTGGAACACCGGGCCGCAGGTGTTGGCACCGTAGGAGCCGGGCATCGGGCGCGGCTGATCGTAACCGATATAGCAGCCCGCCACGATGTTCGACGAAAAGCCGATGAACCAGGTGTCGCGGCTTTCGTTCGTGGTGCCGGTCTTGCCCGCGAT
>JBBSVE010000131.1:0-8433 GCA_038233815.1 Rhodobacterales bacterium | reverse complement strand
CATATGCCGCGTACCGGCCCCGTACGCCGCCTGCACCGCCTGCGCCGCCTTCAGCGTCGCAGCGAAAGCGGGCGTATCGGCGAGATACATGTAACCGAAGCTGTGCAGGCGCGGCTGCGGCACCCGCGCCTCGCCCCCCATCCGCTCGCGGAAATTAAGGATGTAGTCCGCTCCGAATTGGCTGATCTTCACGTTCACCGGTTCGGAGAATTGTTGCCGGATGCAGGAATTGGTGTGCGTCGAGGAACATGCGACGTAGGTGGGATCACGCTCCACCACCAGCACGGAGCCGTCGAAATCGGGATCGTTTGCCAGAAACCACGCGACTGATGAGCCCATCATCGCGCCGCCCACGATGACGACATCATAGCTGGCGCGCAGAGGAGAGGAGTGGCGGAGCGGCATTGACGCTACCGATCGGCGCGGTGCTGGCGAAGCGGTGCGCCGGTGGGTCCGGGATCCATGCCGTGAGATGTCATCTGCCGTTCCCCGCCCTCGTCCGGCAAATTCTAGCGCGCGCCCGGACCGAAAGCCATAGCTGCGCGGTGCGCGATTCCGCTTGGCAGGGCAGGCTCTCCCCGCCATCCTGAAGGCGACCCCACGGGAGGATGCGATGCCCCACCCCCTGCTTTCCGACGCCGACATCGAAGCCTATGCGCGGGACGGCGCGGTCCTGATCCGCGGGCTCTTTCGCGATCAGGTCGACCTGATCCGCCAGGGGATCGAGGCGAACATGGCCAGCCCCGGCCCGTCCGCCGCCGAGAATCTGAAACCCGGCGAGGGCGGGCGCTTCTTTGACGACTATTGCAACTGGACCCGCATCCCCGAGTTCTCCGACGCCATCACGGAAAGCCCCGCAGCAGCGGTGGCGGCCGATCTGATGGGGTCGGACCGCGTGCAGATCTTCCACGAACATGTGCTGGTGAAGGAGCCCGGAACCTCGAAACCCACGCCCTGGCATCAGGATGCGCCCTACTATTTCGTCGATGGGCAGCAATCGGTCAGCTTCTGGTCGCCGATGGACCCCGTGCGGGCGGCCTCGCTCCGCTGCGTTGCGGGCTCGCATCTGTGGGAAAAGCCGGTGCTCCCGACGCGCTGGCTGGCGGAGACGAGCTTTTATGCCGACGATGCCGCCTACATGCCGGTGCCGGACCCGGACGCCGAGGGGATGACGGTGCTTGAATGGGAGATGGAGCCGGGCGATGCGGTGGCGTTCCATTTCCGCACGCTCCACGGCGCGCGCGGCAATGATGCAGCGAGCCGCAGGCGCGCCTTCTCGCTCCGGCTCGTGGGGGATGACGCGCGCTATGGGGCGCGGCCGGGGCCGACCTCGCCACCTTTTCCGGGCCACGGCATGAGCCCCGGCGCCCGTCTGCGCGAGGACTGGTTTCCGGTGATCTTTCGGCGCTGAGCTCAGAGCCCCGCGCGGACCTTGGCCACCGCGTCGGCCGACATCTGACCCTTCGTCACGACCTTGCCACCCTCGATCTGCCAGAGCCTGAACGGACCGGAAATGTCGCCGTATTTGTCGAACGCCACCGGTCCGATCACGCCCTCATAGCGGATCGGTTTGCCCTCCCCGATCAGTTTCAGCGCCTTCCTGAACTCCTCCGTCCCGGCAAAGACAGGCTCCCCCGCCGGATCGACAACCTTCGGGATTGCCTCGCGGATCTGGGCGGAGGACGGCCCGTCCGCAAGCGCCATCGCCAGCCCCACGATGGCGCCTGCGTCATAGGAGCGGTCGGCGGCGGGCGCGGACGGCTCGATCCCGCCCGAGAACTCTGCAAAATTGTCGTAGAAATATTTGGTGGACGCCGTCTCGTCCGTCCCCGATGAGGTGCCGTAGGCGCCCTCCAGATACTGCGCGCCCACTGCGTCGATGAAATCGGTGGAGTTCATGCCGTCGTTCAGAAGGAACTTTTGCGGGCCGCCCTGACTGATCCATGTCCGCGCGATGGTGGCCCCGTCCACGGGATAGCTGATGAGGTAGAGCGCGTCGGGCTTTTGCGCCATCGCCGCCGTCACCTCCGCCGAATAGTCGGGCTGGCTCTCGTTGTAGGAGGTGACCGTGGTGATCGTGCCGCCGAGCGCGCGGTAGGCCTTGTCGAACTCCCGCTCCAGATTGACACCGAAATCGTTGTTCACGCTGATGATAGCGATGCGCGTGAGCCCGCTGTCCATCGCGTATTTGGCCGCTGCAATTCCTTGGAGCGCGTCCGACGTGATGGTGCGGAAGAAATAGCCGCCCGTCTTGCCGTCCTTCGCCAGCTCCGTCAGCGTCGGCGACGACGAGGCGGGGGAGACCTGGACCACCTTCGACGGCCCCGTGACCGAGGTCAGGATCGGGATCGACACGGAGGAGATGATGCCCCCGATGATGACCGGCACATGCTTCACGCTGACGAGCTGGTTGGCCTGATCCACCGCGACGTTGCCCTGGCTCTGGCTGTCGCGCGTGTCCGTGACCAGATCGCAGCCCTTCACGCCGCCCGCCGCATTGAGGTCGCGGAACGCCATGTCCACCGCCTTCGCACCCGCCTGACCGTAGGCGCCGGCGGGGCCGGTCAGCTCCATCACCATGCCCACCGTCACGTCGCAGGCGTGGGCTCCCCCGCCGATCACAGCCGTCGTCAGCAGGGTCGCCATCAGGGTCAGGTGCCGTGTCATCGCTGCTCTCCTTGGTGGGGGGGACGGTTCCGTCCCGGTGTGTTCGAGGTGGGGCCTCAGGCGATCCACGTCTCCTGCAGATGCCGCCAGAGCACGCCCTCCGGCATGTCCGGGGCGGCGCTGAAGATCGCCGAGGACCGGCGCGTCGTTGCCGGACCGTGGCCGGACTGATGCTCGTCATAGAGCACCAGTGCCGACAGCGTGCCGATCATGCGCGAATCCTGAATATCGATGCGGATGGCGAAATCCGCAGGCCTGACGCCTTTCTGGCCGGCAAGATAGTTCATCGTCATGGGTCCGTCCGCCTCCGACCCGTCGGGGCCGATCAGGCGGAAGTCAGGTGCGAAAAGACAGGTCGTGCGGACCATCTCGGCCTGCCGGGCGCTTCCCGTGAACCAGCGCACGAAAAAGCGGTGGCGCTCCACGACCTCCTCCTCTGCGGCGGCGAGCAGGTCCATCAGTGCCCCGCAGCGTTGAGGTCGTATTTCATCACCGACCCGTGCGCGCCGGTCCGGTCGCGTTCCAGCGCATAGACATCTCCGGGCACTGGCGTGGCGCGGGCGAGCACGGCCGCCACCTCCGCGCGGTCGGCGTCGGTCAGCGTCAGGTCCGGCAGGCCCGCGTTGCGCGCGATATGGCCCCGGTGGCGCGCGCCCACGATCAGCGCGGCGACCCCGGGCCGGTCCAGCACGATGCGCCCCGCGACCGAGGCCACGTCGGACCCGTGACGCCGCGCCACCCGGTCGAGCGCCACCAGCAGATCCTGAAACAGCGCCCAGCCGCCGAACTCCGCCACGATCAGCAGGTATTTGGCGAGCGAGCGATTCTCGAACGGTGCTGCAGGTTCCGGCACGCCCAGCCAGCGTTCGGAGATCAGCCCCCCCGCCACCGAGCCGTAGCACAAAAGCGGCACCCCCGCCGCCGCCATCGCCCGCGCGGGCCGGTCGTCGATCAGCGAATATTGCACCTGCATGGAAACGAGCGGCACGCCCGCGTCGAGCAGCCGCCGCATCTGGTCGGTGTCGAAATTGGTGCCGCCCAGATGCGCGATCTTGCCCTCGCGCCGCAGATCGAAGAGCCAGCCTGCCACCTCCACCTGCCGGTCGACCTCATAGTCCCACCAGTGGAATTGCAACAGATGCAGCCGCTCGAGCCCGAGCCTGCGGAGCGACGTCTCCACCGCTTGGGCCACCTCCGCGCGGGTGATGCTGGCGAGGCGGCCCAGATCGGGGACGAACTTCGTGTGCACGCGGATGCGGTCCAGCGCCGCTTGCCCATGACTTTGCAGGTAGGACCGCCGGAACGCGCCTATCAGATCCTCGACCCCGGTATAGATGTCAGCGCAATCGAAGGTCGTGATGCCCGCATCCGCAAAGGCCACCATATCGTCGATGCTGGCGCGCGCATCAACCGCGCCGTGACCGCCCGCAAGCTGCCATCCGCCCTTTATGACGCGCGAAATCCGGTGCCCGGGTGCGAGGTCCACCATCTCCATCAGCCGCTCGCCCCGATCGGAACGGCCGTCGTCTCGCCATGGTCGAACCGTCGCTTGCCCGTCCGCGTGATTCGCAGGCGCGAGGAGCAGTTCGGGTCCGGGCACGCGATCTCCGCGTCCGTGGCCATCCAGTCGGCAGGATCGAGCGCGCGTTGCTTGGCCGCAAGCAGCGGCAGAACCGAGGCCAGCGAGTAGATCGAGATCCCCTGCCCCGGCGGCAGGTAAAGCATCTCGCCCCTGAGCTCGAAATGATCGCCCGGCGCGGCTCCGCACCAGAGCGTCGCCCCCTCCGGCGCCACCACCTCGACCCGGAGGTCCCAAAGCTCGAACATGCTCATGCGGCCGACCGCGCAGGCCAGTCGGCGACGGGAGCGCGCGCAAGAATGCGGAACGTCTGCTGGATGTCGGCCGTGAGTTCGAACACTGCCCGATCCACGTGGCCCGACCGAAGAGCTGCGACGAGGTTGCGATGATGGAACGTCGCCGCCGCCTCACCCACCGGGGAAAAGAGCCGCGCCGATGCCCGAAGGTAGGGGCCGACCTGCATCCACAGGCTTTCCACCATCGGGAGCAGGACGTCCGAGCCCGCGCGGTCGTAGAGGTGGAAGTGGAATGCATGGTTCAGATGCGCGCAGGTGGCCGGGCCGTCCGCGCGCTCATAGTCGTCGGTCAGATCCAGAAGGGTCGCGAAATCGTCCGGCCCCAGATGCGGCATCGCCTTCCGCACGAGACTGCCCTCGATCAGCACCCGCGCCTGCGCCAGATCGTCCGCACGCGCGCGGGTCAGGAGGGGCACGCGGACGCGGCGGTTGGCGCAGGCCTCCAGCGCGCGCTCTGACACCAATCGGGCCAGCGCCTCGCGCACGGGCATCGAGCTTGTGTCCATGCGCTCTGCCATATCGGCCACGACGAAGCCTTCGCCCGCGTCGAACGCGCCGCGGATCAGCGCGTCGCGGAGCTGCCGGTAGATCCGGTCCTGCACCGTCTCGCGCCCCACCGGTCTGAGGCCGCCCCGTCCGTCCATCGCCATCTGCCCCCCTGCATCCACTTTACATTAGGAGGGCGGAATGGTCCTGTAAACGGACTTGATCAGTCATCAACTTGGGAAGCGCGGGGGGGGGCGGAAGCGGTGGCGCAACAGGGTCTCTCGGCCCCGATCCTTGAGGCGCGGGGGCTGGTCCGGTCCTTTGGCGGCGTGCGGGCGGTGGACGAGCTGACCCTCGGGCTGGAGGCGGGCGGCATCCTTGGCGTGATCGGGCCGAACGGGGCCGGGAAATCGACGCTCTTCGATCTGCTCTCGGGCTCTGTGGCGCCCGATGCCGGGACGATCCACCTCGGGGGCCGCGATCTCACACCCCTGCCCGCGCGGGCGCGGTGCGGCGCGGGGCTGGGCCGGACGTTCCAGATCCCACGCCCTTTCGCGCGCATGACGGTGCTGGAGAATCTGCTGACCGCAGCACAGGACCAGCCCGGCGAAAGCATGATCCGCGCGCTCCTGTCCCCGCGCCGGGTCGGCCGGCATGAGCGCGCGATCACGGCGCGGGCGCGCGAGATCGCCGCCTTCCTGTCGCTCGCCCCGCTCGCCGACCGGCCCGCCGGGGAGCTGTCGGGCGGTCAGCGCAAACTGCTGGAGCTTGGCCGCGTGATGATGGCGGAGCCGCGCGTCATCCTGCTGGACGAGCCGGGCGCCGGCGTTAATCCCGCGCTCCTCGACCTCATCATCGACCGGATCGCCGCGATCAACGCAGGCGGCGTGGCGATCCTGCTGATCGAACACAACATGGACCTGATCGCCCGGCTTTGCCCCCGGGTCATCGTTATGGCGGCGGGCCGTGCGCTGGCCCACGGCACGCCGGCCGAGGTGGTGCGGCGGCCCGACGTGATCGGCGTCTATCTCGAAGGCGCGCCCGCGTGACGGCACTCGCGCTCAGCGGCCTCCAGGCGGGCTATGCGCCCGACCTGCCGATCGTGAAGGGCGTCGACCTGAGCGTCGCAGCGGGCGAGACGGTCGCCATCCTCGGCCCCAACGGCGCTGGAAAATCGACGCTGGTGAAGGCGGTTGCGGGGCTCGTTCCCGTGCTGGCGGGGCGGGTGCGGATCGACGGGCTGGACGTGACGGGCGCGCCGTCGTACCGGCTGTGCCGCATGGGCCTCGGCTTCGTGCCGCAGACGGAGAACGTGTTCACGCGGCTCACGATCCGGGAGAACCTCGAGGTCGCGTCGGACCGTCTGACGCGCAGCGACCGAGCGGCGCGGATCGGGGAGACGTTCGCGATGTTTCCCGATCTGGGCGCGCGGCCGAACCGGCTGGCGGGCGCGCTCTCGGGCGGTCAGCGCCAGATGCTTGCCGCCGCGCGGGCGTTGCTGGCGCGGCCCTCGCTTCTCATTCTCGACGAGCCGTCGGCGGGCCTGTCGCCAAAGCTGGTGGCGGAGGTGTTCGCCACGCTCCGCCGGATCGCGGACACCGGCGTCACGCTGCTGGTGGTAGAGCAGAACGTCCGCGCGGCACTGACGCTCGCCTCCCGGGCGGTGGTGCTGGTCGACGGGCGCGTGGCGCATGACGGGCCGGTGGCGGCGCTGGACAGGGACCGACTGGGGCGGCTCTTTCTGGGGCACGGGGCCGCTGCATGACCGCGCGGGGCCGGACATGAACCCGCAGGGGCTGGTGGACGGGCTGATCGCCGGATCGGCCATCGGGCTGGGTGCCATCGGGCTGACGCTCACCTATTCCATCCTGCGGTTCGCGAACTTCACCCACGGCGATTTCATTGCATGGGGGGCTTATTTCACGCTGGCGCTTCTGGGCGGTCTTGCGGGGCTGCCGGGGCTTGCCGCCCCGCTCGGCCCGTTCAGCTTCGGCGCGTCGCTGGTGCTGGCCTTCGCGGGCGGTGCCCTTCTGACCGTGGCACTGGCGCTGGTGCTCGACCGCATCCTGTTCTCCCGGCTGAGGCGGAGGGGCGCGGATGCGATCATCCTCGTGATGGCTTCGTTCGGCGCATCGATCGCGCTTCGCGCCGCGCTGGAGTTCATCTTCTCGTCGCGCCCGGCCTATTTCACCCGCACGCTCCAGATGGCGCAGCCGATCGGGCCGGGCCTGCGCGCGACGCCCGACCAGATGCTGGCGCTGGGACTGACCGCGCTGGCGGTGCTGGGGCTGCATCTGCTGATCGCGCGCACGGCGGCCGGGCGGGCAATGCGCGCGGTGGCGGAGAATCCGGCCCTTGCCGGGATCTACGGCGTCGACGTGGCCCGCGTTGTGCGGACCGTCTGGGCCATCGGGGCGGCGATGGCGGCGCTTGCCGGGGTGACGTCGGGCCTGCTGGTCCAGATCCGCCCGACGATGGGGTTCGATCTGCTGCTGCCCTTGTTCGCGGCCGCCATCCTCGGCGGGATCGGGTCGGTGCCGGGTGCGATGATCGGCGGGCTGGTGATCGGGCTGTCGGAGGCCTTTGCGGTGCAGATCGTGGGCGCCGAATGGCGCGCGGCGGTGTCTTTTGCGGTGCTCGTCCTCGTGCTCGCGGTGCGGCCATCGGGCCGTTTCGGGCCGCGCGCGCGATGATCGAGACGCTGTCCTACGCCAGCTTTTTCCTCACCACGGCGCTGAGCTATGCGATCATCTGCCTCGGCCTCAACGTGCAATGGGGGCAGACCGGGCTCTTCAACGTCGGGGTTGCGGGGTTCGTGGGGGTCGGGGCCTATGCCTCGGCGATCCTCACCACACCGCCGAGCCCGGCGCTGCTGGGCGGGTTCGGGCTGCCCATCGCGGTGGGCTGGCTCGGCGCGGCGGTCGTGGGCGCGATCCTGTCGGCGGCGGTGGGGGCGCTGACGATCCGGATGCGATCGGACTACCTCGCCATCACCACCTTCGGGGTCGCGGTGGTGCTGGGCCTCGTATTCCGCGACGCCGAGAGCGTTACCGGAGGCACCTTCGGCATGGCCTTCGTGCCACGCGCGTTCGGCGCGTTGCAGGGCCGGGCGCTCGCATTCAACGGGGCGAACCTGGCACTCGTGGCCGCACTGGTGGCGGGGATCTACGCGCTGCTCCAGCATCTTCAACGCTCGCCTTGGGGCCGCGCGCTCCGCGCAGTGCGCGAGGATGACGTGGCGGCGGAGGCGCTGGGCAAGTCGCCGGTCCGGCTGCGGATGCAGGCGTTCGCGCTGGGGGGGGCAATCATGGCGCTGGCCGGTGCGGTGCAGGGACATTTCACCGGCTTCGTGGCACCCGGAACCTATCTGCCGATGCTGACCTTTCAGGTCTGGGCGATGCTGAT
>JBBSVE010000130.1:0-8506 GCA_038233815.1 Rhodobacterales bacterium | reverse complement strand
TCATCAGCTGGCCGTAGGTGAGGTCGGTCAAACCCGGCTCGATCACGACGTAATTCTCGAAATAGAGGATCCGCTCCAGATCGCGAAGCGTCGTGTCCAGCATAAGGCCGATGCGCGAGGGCAGCGACTTCAGGAACCAGATGTGGGCCACGGGGGAAGCAAGCTCGATATGCCCCATCCGCTCGCGCCGCACCTTCTGGAGCGTGACTTCAACGCCGCACTTCTCGCAGACGACGCCGCGATACTTCATGCGCTTGTATTTGCCGCAGAGGCACTCGTAATCCTTGATCGGCCCGAAGATCCGCGCGCAGAAAAGACCGTCACGCTCCGGCTTGAAGGTCCGGTAGTTGATCGTCTCCGGCTTCTTGATCTCGCCGTAGGACCACGAAAGAATGCGCTCCGGGCTGGCCAGAGAGATCTTGATCTCGTCGAAGGTCTTGACGGGGGCAACCGGGTTGAACGGGTTGGTGCTGAGTTCCTGGTTCATGTCCTGATCCTTGAAAGGTTAGGGGTGCGGGGAAGGAGCGGGCGGCGTTTCAGCCGCCCTGCGCTGGCCGGGACGAACCCGTCAGACGCTCACTCCTCCTCCGCATCCAGGAGTTCCATGTTGAGGCCCAGACCGCGGACCTCCTTGACGAGCACGTTGAACGATTCCGGGACGCCGGCCTCGAAATTGTCCTCACCCTTCACGATGCTCTCGTAGACCTTGGTGCGGCCCGCGACGTCGTCCGACTTCACCGTCAGCATCTCCTGCAGCGTATAGGCGGCCCCGTAGGCTTCGAGCGCCCAGACCTCCATCTCGCCCAGACGCTGACCGCCGAACTGCGCCTTGCCGCCCAGCGGCTGCTGCGTGACGAGGCTGTAAGGCCCGGTGGAACGCGCGTGCAGCTTGTCGTCGACGAGGTGGTGAAGTTTCAGCAGATACTTGACCCCCACGGTCACCGGACGCGCGAACTGCTCGCCCGAGCGGCCGTCGAAGACGATGGATTGACCCGACTGATCGAACCCTGCGCGTTTCAGCGCATCGTTGATGTCAGCCTCCTTGGCGCCGTCGAACACCGGCGTCGCGATCGGCACACCGAGCGTTACGTTGCCCGCCAGCTCGAGGATATCCTCCTCGTCCCGGCCCTCGAACGCATCCGCATAGGTCTCGTCACCGTAAGCCAGTTTGAGCGCATCCTTCACAGGCGTCATATCGCCTGAGCGGCGGTAGTCCTTCAGCGCCTCGTCGATCTTCAGACCGAAGCCACGCGCAGCCCAGCCCATGTGGCACTCGAGGATCTGGCCCACGTTCATCCGGCTGGGCACGCCGAGCGGATTGAGACAGATGTCCACCGTCGTGCCATCGGCGAGGAACGGCATATCCTCCATCGGCACGGCGCGGGACACGACACCCTTGTTGCCGTGACGCCCGGCCATCTTGTCGCCCGCCTGCAGCTTGCGCTTCACCGCGACGAACACCTTGACCATCTTCATCACGCCGGGGGGCAGATCGTCGCCGCGACGGACCTTTTCCACCTTGTCGTCGAACCGCATGTCGAGCGCGCGTTTTTGCGCCTCGAACTGGTCATGCAGCGCCTCGACCTCCTTGGCCTCCGCATCCTCGCCAAGCGCCAGCTGCCACCACTGGCCGCGGCTGAGCGTGCCCAGCAGATCGTCGTCGATCTTCGAGCCGGCCTTGACCCCCTTCGGCCCCTTCACGGCGGTCTTGCCGGAAACGAGCGTCTTGAGACGCGAGTAGATATTGCGCTCGAGGATCGTCAACTCGTCGTCCCGGTCACGGGCGAGGCGCTCGACCTCTTCCCGCTCGATCTGGAGCGCGCGTTCGTCCTTGTCGACGCCGTGCCGGTTGAAGACCCGGACCTCGACGATCGTGCCGAACGCACCGGGCGGCAGGCGCAGCGACGTGTCGCGCACGTCCGACGCCTTTTCGCCGAAGATCGCGCGCAGCAGCTTCTCCTCCGGCGTCATCGGGCTTTCGCCCTTGGGGGTGATCTTGCCCACAAGGATATCGCCCGGCTGCACTTCCGCGCCGATATAGACGATGCCCGCCTCGTCGAGATTGCGCAGCGCCTCCTCGCCGACGTTCGGGATGTCGCGCGTGATCTCCTCCGGCCCGAGCTTGGTGTCGCGGGCCGCGACCTCGTATTCGTCGATATGGATCGAGGTGAAGACGTCGTCCCTGAGGATCCGCTCCGAGATCAGGATCGAGTCCTCGTAGTTGTAGCCGTTCCACGGCATGAAGGCGACGATGACGTTCCGGCCCACGGCCAGTTCGCCCATGTCGGTGCAGGGACCGTCGGCCACCACCTCGCCACGCACGACCCGGTCGCCCACCTTCACCAGCGGGCGCTGGTTGATGCACGACGACTGGTTCGACCGTTTGAACTTGCGCAGACGGTAGATGTCGACGCCCGGCTCGCCCGGCTCCATCATCTCGGTTGCGCGAACGACAATCCGTGCCGCATCGACCTGATCGATGATGCCCGCACGCCGTGCCATGATCGCAGCCCCGCTATCCCGGGCCACGATGCCTTCGATCCCCGTGCCCACGAACGGCGCGTCGGATTTCACCAGCGGCACCGCCTGACGCATCATGTTGGAGCCCATCAGCGCCCGGTTCGCGTCGTCATTCTCAAGGAACGGGATCAGCGAGGCCGCCACCGACACCAGCTGTTTCGGCGACACGTCGATGAGGTCCACCGCCTCCACCGGGTTCAGCATGAACTCGCCCGCCTTGCGGGTGGAGATGAGGTCATCCACGAAGCGCCCGTCGGCATCGAGATTGGCGTTGGCCTGCGCCACCGTGTGCCGCATCTCCTCGGTCGCGGACATGTAGACCACGTCATCGGTCACCTGACCGTCCACCACCTTGCGGTAGGGCGTCTCGATGAAGCCATACTTGTTCACCCGCGCGAACGTGGCGAGGGAGTTGATGAGGCCGATGTTCTGCCCCTCCGGCGTCTCGATCGGGCACATGCGACCGTAGTGCGTCGGGTGCACGTCGCGCACCTCAAAGCCCGCGCGTTCGCGCGTCAGACCGCCCGGCCCCAGCGCCGAAAGACGCCGCTTGTGCGTCACCTCGGACAATGGGTTCGTCTGGTCCATGAACTGCGAAAGCTGGCTGGAGCCGAAGAACTCCCGCACCGCCGCCGCCGCGGGCTTCGCGTTGATGAGGTCCTGCGGCATGATCGTGTCGATCTCGACCGAGGACATCCGCTCCTTGATCGCCCGCTCCATGCGCAGCAGACCCACGCGATACTGGTTCTCCATCAGCTCGCCTACCGAGCGCACCCGGCGGTTGCCCAAGTGGTCGATGTCGTCGATCTCACCCTTGCCGTCGCGCAGTTCGGTCAGCGCCTTGATGCAGGCGATGATGTCCGCGCGGTCAAGCGTGCGCTGCGTGTCCGGCTTGTCGAGGTTGAGGCGCATGTTCATCTTCACGCGACCCACGGCCGAGAGGTCATAGCGTTCGCTATCGAAGAAAAGCGTGTTGAAGAGGTTCGACGCCGCTTCGACGGTTGGCGGCTCACCCGGTCGCATGACGCGGTAGATGTCCATGAGGGCCGTGTCGCGGCCCATGTTCTTGTCCACCGCCATGGTGTTGCGGATGTAGGGACCGACGTTCACATTGTCGATGTCGAGGATCGGAAGCTCCGTGATGCCCTGATCGACCAGCACCTTGAGCGTCCCGCCCTTGGCGTTGCCCTCCTTGTCAAACTCCAGCGTCAGCTCGTCACCGGCCTCGACCCAGATCTCGCCGGTTTCCTCGTTGATGATGTCCTTGGCCACAAACTTGCCGACGATCTGATCGTAGGGCAGCAGCAGGTCCTTGACCTTGCCGTCGTCGATGATCTGCTTGACCATGCGGGGCGTCATCTTGTCGCCCGCCTTGCACAGGACCTCGCCCGTGGCGGCATCGACGATGTCATAGGCCGGCCGTGTGCCGCGCACCCGCTCGGGGAAGAAGGTGGTGACCCAGCCCTTGTTCTTCTGGAGCGTGTAGGTGACCATCTTGTAATAGGCGTCCATGATCTCCTCCTGCCCCATGCCCATGGCATAGAGCAGCGTCGTCACCGGCAGTTTCCGGCGGCGGTCGATCCGGGCGAAGACCACGTCCTTGGCATCGAACTCGAAGTCGAGCCAAGAGCCGCGGTAGGGAATGATCCGGCAGGCGAACAGCAGCTTGCCCGAGGAGTGGGTCTTGCCCTTGTCATGGTCGAAGAACACGCCGGGGGAGCGGTGCATCTGGCTCACGATCACGCGCTCGGTGCCGTTCACGATAAAGGTGCCGTTGTGCGTCATCAGGGGCATGTCGCCCATGAATACATCCTGCTCCTTGATATCCTTGACCGACCGTGCGCCTGTCACCTCGTCGACGTCGAACACGATCAGGCGCAGCGTCACCTTCAGAGGGCCCGCATAGGTCATGTCGCGCGACTGGCACTCATCCACGTCGTATTTCGGCTTTTCGAGATCGTATTTTACGAACTCCAGAACCGCCGTCTCGTTGAAGTCCTTGATCGGAAAAACCGACTGGAACACGCCCTGGATGCCGTCGCCATCGGACGGCTTCGGCCCGTCGCCCGACTTCAGGAACAGATCGTAGGAGGATTTCTGAACCTCGATCAGGTTCGGCATCTCCAGCACTTCGCGGATCTTGCCGAAATACCGGCGGATGCGCTTCTGACCGACGTAGCTCTGAGCCATGTTCATGGACCTTTCATCTTTCGCCGGCATGCGACCATCGGGCATTGGTCACACGCCGCACGGCGAACGGGGTTTCGAGGTTCTATTCGTGCTGTCCGTCCCACCGGAAAGCTCCCGAACCTGAGACACGCCTTGGGAGGGATTTGGACGTCAAATCCCCGCCGAGATGGGCCTGTGTCCACGCCCTGCGACGCAGATGGCCGGGCGCGGAAGTCTCCGCACCCAGCCCTTCATGTCAGTCGGCGCCCGAGGGCGCGCGCTTCACTTCAGCTCGACCTTGGCGCCTGCCGCTTCGAGCTTGGTCTTGAAACCCTCGGCGTCGGCCTTGCTGACGCCTTCCTTCACCTTGCCGCCTGCTTCGACCAGGTCCTTGGCTTCCTTCAGCCCCAGACCGGTGATCGCGCGGACTTCCTTGATGACGTTGATCTTGTTCGGACCGGCTTCGGTCAGAACCACGTCGAACTCGGTCTTCTCTTCCTCGGCGGGCGCCGCGGCACCCCCGGCCGGACCGGCCAACATCACGGCGCCACCGGCGGCCGGCTCGATGCCGTATTCGTCCTTGAGGATGGTTTTCAGTTCCTGGGCCTCGAGAAGCGTCAGCTCGACAATCTCTTTCGCCAGTTTTTTCAGATCGGCCATGTTCATGTTTCCTTAAGATGGGTTTCCAACGCGGCGATTACAACCACGCGGGGATACGGGGTTTGCTCAGGCGGCAAGCTTGTCCTCAATCGAGGACAGAATGCCGGCGATGTTGGAAGCAGGCGCGCCAATGGCTCCGGCAATGCTCGATCCCGGGGCGCCGATGCACGCGGCGATCGAAGCGATAAGCTCCTCACGCGACGGCAGGGCGGCCACGGATTTCACACCGGCCGGATCCAGGATCATGTCGCCCATCGCGCCACCAAGAATGATGAACTTCTCATTCTTCTTGGCATACGCGTCCGCGACCTTCGCTGCTGCGACAGGGTCCTCGGAATAGGCCATCACGGTCATGCCCGTCAGCAGGTCCCCCATCCTTGCGGCGGGCTTCCCTTCCAGGGCGATCTTGGCGAGCTTGTTCTTGGCAACGCGGACAGAACCTCCTGCGGTGCGCATTTCTGCGCGGAGGTCCTGCATCTGTGCAACCGTGATCCCGGCGTAGTGGGCAACCACGACGACGCCAGAGCTTTCAAAGATCTGGCCGAGTTCCTCGACCACTTTCTCTTTCTGGGCTCTATCCACAGTTTACTCCAAGTCTTGGGGGTTTCCCCCCGGCTCATGTTCGACCCTCAGGGTGAGGATCGTCGGGTCCGTGGTTCCCGAGGCCAGATCGCCCGGGGGTCACCCCCGGAAATGCAGTCCCGTTCCCCATCTCGGGCAGGAGATTAAGGGCAACGTGCCCACCCGCCGTCTCGGACAGGACAGGGGAAGGATCCCCTGCCATCCCGCGCCCGAAAGCGCGGAAATCTCTTTATTTCGCCGCAGCCGAGGCGAGGTCCACCGAGACGCCCGGCCCCATGGTGGAGGAGACGGACACCTTCTTCAGGTAAGTCCCCTTCGCGCCTGTCGGTCGCGCCCGCGACACCGCATCGACGAAAGCCCGGATGTTCTCCGACAGCTTGCCCGCATCGAAAGACACCTTGCCAACGCCAGCATGGACGACACCCGCCTTCTCGACCTTGAACTGCACTTCGCCGCCCTTCGCGGCCTCGACGGCGGTCTTCACGTCCATCGTCACCGTGCCCACCTTGGGGTTCGGCATCAGGTTGCGCGGCCCGAGGATCTTGCCCAGACGGCCCACCAGCGGCATCATGTCCGGTGTGGCGATGCAGCGGTCGAACTCGATCTTGCCGGACTGGATCGTCTCCATCAGATCCTCGGCGCCGACGATATCGGCCCCCGCCGCCGTGGCCTCGTCGGCTTTCGCGCCCCGCGCGAACACCGCCACGCGCACCGTCTTGCCGGTGCCGTTGGGCAGGCTCACCACGCCACGCACCATCTGGTCGGCGTGACGCGGATCGACCCCGAGGTTGAGCGCAAGTTCCACCGTTTCGTCGAACTTGGCCTTGGAATTGTCCTTGACCAGCTTCACGGCCTCCTCGACCGAGAGGTTCGCCTGCTCGCCGAACGCCTCGCGCGCGGCCGTCGTGCGTTTCCCGAACTTCGCCATTATGCTTTCACCTCGATACCGCAGGACTTGGCCGAGCCGAGGATGATCTGCATCGCAGCCTCCACGTCCTTCGCACTCAGATCCTTCATTTTCGCCTCGGCGATTGCGCGCACCTGCGCCACGGTCACCGATCCGACCACGTCGCGTCCCGGACGGACCGAGCCTTTGGCCCGGTTGCGCTTGCCCACGGGCGGCAGACCCGCCGCTTTCTTCAGAAGGAACGACGCGGGCGGGGTCTTCAGCTCAAGGCTGAAAGACTTGTCCTGATAGTAGGTGATGATGACCGGAGTGGGCGCGCCCGCCTCCATGTCGGCGGTCTTGGCGTTGAATTCCTTCACAAACGCCATGATGTTGAGACCGCGCTGACCCAGCGCGGGCCCGACCGGCGGGGACGGATTGGCCTGACCGGCCTTCACTTGCAGCTTGAGCTGCCCGATGATCTTCTTGGCCATGAGGCCTCTCCTTTCACCGCGCCGGGGGCGCTTGGTTTAGTGGTCCGGTCCGCCGCGACGCGTCGCGCTCGCCTCCCACGGGGTACGTCAGCTGTCTTTCGACACCTGCGTGAATTCCAGTTCCAGGGGCGTCGCTCGCCCGAAGATCGACACCGTCACCTTGAGGCGGCTGTGCTCGTCGTCCACATCCTCAACCATGCCGTCAAAGCCCTCGAACGGGCCGTCGGTGACCTTGACCTTCTCGCCGATCTCGAACCGGATGAGGTTGCGGGGCGCTTCCTGCCCCTCCTCGACGCGGTTCAGGATCGAATTGACCTCGGAGTCCCGCATCGGCATCGGCTTGCCCTGCGGCCCGAGGAACCCGGTCACGCGGTTGATCGAGGAGATCAGGTGGTAGCCCTTGTTCGACATCTCCATCCGAACCAGCACGTAGCCCGGCATGAAACGGCGCTCGCTCGTCACCTTCTTGCCGCGCCGCACCTCCAGCACGTCCTCGGTCGGCACGAGCACTTCCTCGATCTCGTCCTCCAGCCCCGCTTCGGTCACGGCGGTCCTGATCTGGTCGGCAATCTTCTTTTCGTAGTTCGAAAGGACGCTCACCGAATACCAACGCATCGCCATTCCTTAGCCACCCCTTCGCCGCGCGATCCGCACGGGCCTTCGTTCGGTTGTCCTGTCATGCCAACGGATCGTCTGCGCGGCAAAAAAGGCATTTCGGGACAAAAAATAACGCGCGACTCGACTCGCCGCACGTTACAGCATCCCATTCGGGGCCGGACCTACAGCCTCGCCCCCCGGAGTTCAAGGGCCGAGTTCCACGCCCGTCAGACGGTTCAGCCGACCCCGTTGATGATCGCCGAAAGCCCCACCCGGATCAGCACGTCGGCGAGCGAGAAAAAGGTCGCCACGAGGGCCGCCATGATGAACACCATCACCGTGGTCAGCACAACCTCGCGCCGCGTCGGCCAGATGACCTTGCCCACCTCGGTTCGGACCTGTTGAAGAAACTGGAACGGATTGGTCGTGGCCATCGGATCACCTGCTCGTTTCGTGCGGGATACGCGGTGAGCGCCGCCGGATCAAGCCGGTTGTCGCACAGCGCCAGACTGGGGATGTCTGGCAGGAGTTGGGGGACTCGAACCCACGACCCTCGGTTTTGGAGACCGATGCTCTACCAACTGAGCTAAACTCCTGC
>JBBSVE010000129.1:0-8530 GCA_038233815.1 Rhodobacterales bacterium | reverse complement strand
CAGATCCACGGCATCAACAGCCACCATATTGCTGAGGCCGCCTTCAAGGCCACCGCCCGTGCCCTGCGCGAGGCGGTGGAGCCGGACCCCCGCGCCCCCACAACCGTCCCCTCCACAAAAGGCGCGCTCTGACCGCTTTTTCTGTCCCCAAATATCCCCGCCGGAGGCTCCCGCCCCCGGCCCCCAGCGCCGGGGCCCGATGATGCTGACCGTCCTCGTCGACTATGACAGCGGCAATCTCCACTCCGCCGAAAAGGCCTTCCGCCGCATGGCCGCCGCGTCCGGCGGCACCGTTCTCGTGTCGGGCCAACCTGAGGATGTCGCCCGCGCCGACCGCATCGTCCTCCCCGGCGATGGCGCTTTCCCCGCCTGTCGCAAGTCGCTGAACGACATCGGTGGATTGGCCCAGGCGATCGAGGAAGCCGTGACCACCCGCGCCCGTCCGGTCCTCGGCATTTGCGTCGGCATGCAGATGCTCGCCACCCGTGGGCTTGAACATGCAGCGACCCCGGGCTTCGGCTGGATTGCAGGCGAGGTCTCGCGGATCGCGCCCGCCGACCCCAATCTGAAAATCCCCCACATGGGCTGGAACGACCTTGCGATCGACCGCCCTCACCCGATTCTGGCGGGCATCGCCAGCGGCGATCACGCCTATTTCGTCCATTCCTACCAGTTCCGCGTCACCAATGCGGCCGACCGGCTGGCCCATGTCGACTACGGCGGCGACATCACCGCCATCGTGGCCCGCGACACAGTGATCGGCACGCAGTTCCACCCGGAGAAAAGCCAGTCCATGGGCCTTCGCCTGATCGCGAATTTCCTCACCTGGACCCCGTGACCGGACGGTCCCAAGGATCACCCCATCCGCAGCACCGCCCCCGGGTTCATGATACCAGCAGGATCGAGAGCAGCCTTGATCGCCCGCATCGCGGAGAGCTTCGCCGGATCGCCGTAACGCTCCAGATCCGCCACCTTCAGCCGCCCGATGCCATGCTCGGCGCTGACCGATCCGCCGCGCGCGTCCACCATGTCATGGACAAGCCGCTTGATCGCCTCGCGGGCATCCTCGTGATCCTGCCGGCTGCGCCCCGGGGCGGGGAAAACGTTGTAATGCAGGTTTCCGTCGCCCACATGCCCGAAACAGTCGATCCGCCACGCGCCCAGACGCCCGAGCGCAGGGCCGGCCTCGTCGATGAACCCCGGAACCTCCCCCAGCGGGAGCGAAATGTCGTGGCTCGATACCGCACCGATCCGGCGGTTGGCCTCGGGGATCGATTCGCGCACAGCCCAGAACGCCGTCCGCTGCGCCTCCGACTGCGCGATGACCCCGTCCGTCACCAGTCCCGCCTCCATCCCGGCGGCAAACAGCGCCTCCAGAGCGGCAGCGGGGTCGAGTCCCTCGGGCAGGCCCACATCCACCAGCACCATCCATTCGGGCGGCTCCGTGAAGGGCTGGCGCACGTCTGGCAGCATCTCCGCCAGAAACTGCAGCCCGGTCCGCGCGATCAGCTCGAACGCCGACACCAGCCCGCCGAGCCTCGCCTGCGCCAGCGCCAGCAGCGCCAGCGCCGCCGCCGGGCTTTCCACCACGAAGACCGCCGTCCCCTGCCCTGCCGGCACCGGCGCGAGCTTCAGGCTCGCCGCCGTGATGACGCCCAGTGTGCCCTCCGCCCCGATCAGGAGGTTGCGCAGATCGTAGCCCGTGTTGTCCTTGCGGAGCCGCTTCAGCCCGTGCCAGACCGACCCGTCCGGCAGCACCGCCTCCAGCCCCAGACAGAGATCGCGCGCGTTGCCGTAGCGCAGCACGTTCACCCCGCCCGCGTTGGTGGCGAGGATGCCGCCGATCCGCGCCGTGCCTTCGGAGGCGAGCGACAGGGGAAACAGCCGCCCCACCGGTTCCGCCGCCGCCTGGACGGCGGCCAGCGTCGCCCCAGCCTCCACCACCAGCACATTCTCGGCCGGATGGATGGCCCGCACCGCCGCCATCCGCTCCAGCGACAGGATCAACGGCAAGGCCCCGTCCTGCAAGGTCTGCCCGCCAACGAGCCCCGTGCCGCCGCCCATCGGGATGACGCCCACGCGCGCCTGTGCGCAGGCCGCGATCACCACCGCCGCCTCCGCCACGGACCGCGGCGCTGCGACGGCACCCGCCCGCCCCTGCCAGCGTCCGCGCGGCTCCGCCAGATGGCGCGGCTCCGCGTCGCGCAGGGTGCCCTCGGGCAGCCGGGCGCGCAGGTCTTTCAGGAACGCGGGTGTCGCATCGTTCAGCATCGCCCGGCCCTCGACGCGACGCGCATCATCCCCGGTCCGTCCGGCCGCGCCGGTCCGACCGCAGGTTGGCGTAAAGCACATGGTTTCGCCAGCGACCGGAAATCTGGAGATAGCTCTGCGCCACCCCCTCATACTTGAAGCCGGTCTTTTCCAGCACCGCGCGGGAGGCCACGTTTTCGGGCAGGCAAGCCGCCTCCACCCGGCTGAGGTCGAGCACGTTGAACCCGTGGTGCACGATCGCCGTCAACGCCTCGCGCATGTAGCCCTGCCGGGCATGGGGCTGGCCCGTCCAGTAGCCCACTGTCGCCGCCTGCGACGGCCCGCGCCGGATGTTGTCGAGCGTGATCGCCCCGATCAGCGCGCCGTCGCTGCGCCGGAACATCATCATCGGCAGCGCGGTGCCCTGCCGGTCCGCGCGCGACGACCAGTAGACGCGGTTGGTAAAGGAACGGCGGCTCAGATGATCGTCGGACCAGGTCGGCTCCCACGGCTTCAGGAAGGCCGCACCCTCGCCGCGCAGGTCGGACCAGGCGCGGTAGTCGGAATGCTGCGGCAGGCGCAGGGTCATGCGTTCCGTCTCGATCCTCGGGCGGCGGCCGAGGCCGAACATCAGGCGGCGAGCCTTGCGCGGATCTCCTCCAGCCCCGGTGCCTTCTTCACCGGACCGTAGAGCGCCAGCGCCGTTCCCGCGCCGAGGACTTCTGCGCCGTAGCGGCGCACGTCGGCGGTCGTCACCGCGTCGATATGCGACACCGCCTCGTCGAGATCCGGCACCCGGCCCCAGATCGAGAGGAGCCGCGCCAGCCGTTCGGCCCGGCTCGACGGGCTTTCCAGCCCCATCAGCATCCCGGCCTTCATCTGCGTCCGGGCACGCGCGACCTCGGCTTCCGTCATGTCGCCCGCGGCACGCCGCATCTCGTCCACCGTCAGCGTCGCCAGATCGCCGATTTCCCGGTCCGATGTGCCGGCATAGATTGTGATCTGGCCCGCATCCTCATAAGCGCCCGACTGCGCGAAGATCGAATAGCAGAGGCCCCGCTCCTCCCGGATCTTCTGGAACAGGCGCGAGGACATGCCGCCCCCCATCGCCATCGCATAGATCTGCGCGGTCCAGACGTCGGGGGACCGGTAGCCCGGCGCATCGAACGCCAGCGCGAAATGCGCCTGCTCCAGCTTCTTGACCTCGCGCCGCTCCGATCCCCGGAACGCCGCGGGATGCAGCGCCAGCGGGCTGGACGGCGCGCGGTCGCCAAACATCGCCTCGGCCTGCGCCACGATAGCGTCGTGATCGACCGCACCCGCCGCCGACAGGATCATCCGGTCGGGGCTGTAATGCTCCGCCACGAAGCCGCGCAGGTCGGAGGCGCTGAACGCGCCCACCCGTTCCTCCGGCCCGAGGATGGTGCGCCCGAAGGGCTGGTCGGGGTAGGACGCCTCCTGCAGCCAGTCGAAGATGATGTCGTCGGGCGTGTCCAGCGATTGCCCGATCTCCTGCAGGATCACCCCGCGCTCGGTCTCCACCTCGGCCGGGTCGAAGGCCGGGTTCGCCACGATGTCGCCGATCACGTCGAGCGCCAAGGGAACGTCCGCCTCCAGCACGCGGGCGTAATAGGCCGTCATCTCGCGGCTGGTATAGGCGTTGATGTAGCCGCCGACGTCCTCGATCGCCTCCGCGATCTGGAGGCTGGTGCGCTGTTCGGTGCCTTTGAAGGCCATGTGTTCGAGGAAATGCGCGATGCCGTTCTGTTCGGCGCGCTCGTGGCGGCCCCCGGCGGTGATCCAGATACCGACGGATGCGGATTTGAGGCCGGGCATGGCTTCCGTCACGATGCGGAAACCGTTGGGCAGGGTCGTGAGGCGGCTCAAGCGGGCGTCCTTTCAGGGATGGTGGCGCGGATATGATCCTCCAGCGCGGCGAGGTCGTTGGGCAGGCGGGTGACACGCTCGGGTCGGTCGAAAAGATCGGCGAGCCGGTGTGGCAGTGCGGGGCGCGCGCCTGTCGCCGCCTCCACCGCGTCGGGAAACTTCGCGGGATGGGCGGTGGCGAGTGTGATCATCGGCACGGTGCCGAGATAGGGCTCGGCGACATGAACGCCAATGGCGGTGTGGGGGCAAAGGACCTCGCCCGTCTCGGCATGGAAGCGGCGGATCGCGGCTTTCGTCTCCGCCTCGCTCGCGCGACCCGATGCGAAGGTCTCTCGCAAGCCCTCGAGCGCGCCTTGCGAGATGGTGAAGCCGCCCGACGAAAGCTCCGCCATCACGGCGGTCACGGCGCGCCCGTCGTGGCCGTAGGCATCAAACAGCGCGCGTTCGAAGTTCGAGGACACCTGAATGTCCATCGAGGGGCTGATCGAGGGCAGCACCCCTTCCATCCGGTAGTCTCCGGTGCGTAAAGCCCGGTCGAGGATGTCGTTCTGGTTCGTGGCGATCACGAGGCGCTCGATCGGCAGCCCCATGCGCTTGGCGATCCAGCCCGCGTAGATATCGCCGAAATTGCCCGTGGGCACGGTGAAGCTGACCGGCCGGTGCGGCGCGCCGAGGCTCACGGCGGCGGTGAAATAATAGACCACCTGTGCCAGCACCCGCGCCCAGTTGATCGAGTTCACGCCCGCCAGCCGCACCGCATCGCGAAAGGCGAAATGGTTGAACATGTCCTTCAGCCGCGCCTGCGCGTCGTCGAAATGGCCGTCGATGGCGATGGCGTGGACGTTGGGCTCCGAGGGCGTCGTCATCTGGCGGCGCTGCACCTCGGAGATGCGGCCGTGCGGATAGAGGACAAAGAGGTCGACGTTGGAAAGACCCCGGAACGCCTCCATCGCCGCGGACCCTGTGTCGCCGGAGGTTGCGCCGACGATGGTGATCCGCTCCCCCGTGCGGGCCAGAACCGCCTGCATCATCTGACCGATGATCTGCATGGCGAAGTCCTTGAAGGCCAGCGTCGGCCCGTGGAACAGCTCCAGCAGGAAATGGTTCGGTGCCAGTTGCCGCAACGGCGCGCGGGCGGGATGGCCGAAGCCCGCATAGGCGCGCCCGATCAACGCGCGCAGCTCCGCCTCCGCGAACGTATCGCCAACGAAGGGCGCCATGACGCGGAAAGCGACCTCTTCGTAGCTCTGGCCCGCAAAGGCTCCGATCGCCTCCGCCGGGATCACGGGAACAGTTTGGGGCACATAAAGCCCACCGTCACGGGCAAGGCCGGTCATCATCGCGCCAGCGAAATCGAGGGCAGGTGCGGTGCCGCGTGTCGAGATGTAGCGCATGTCCCCTCCCGCCCCTCAGGCCGTCCGCTGCCTGATACGCCAGAGCAGCAGGCCTGTCATCCCCGCCCAGACCAGCGCCAGCGAAAACCAGGTGATCGCATACATCTCATGGTCGTTCGGGATATCGGAACTGTCCACCGGCATCGGCGCGATCCCGTCCCCGGTCTCCGACGCCGCAACGATCAGGAACGGCTCGGTCCGAAGTTTCGCGGCAATGGCGGGCACGTCGCGGGCAAACCACATGCCGGTCACGGGATCGGGCGCGGGGGTGAAGCTGTCGATCTCCTGTGGCCAGAGGAGGTTGCCCGTGACCACCGCCTTTTTCGCCTGATGCGGCACGCCGCGCGCCGCGTCGGGGATGAAGCCCCGGTCCACCAGCAGGCGCCGACCCGTCAGCGTCTCCAGCACCGCCATCACGCGGTAGCCGGCGCCGATATTCGGCACGCTCGACAGCACGAAGACCTCGTCACCCGTAAAGCGTCCGGTCACGTCGACCGAGAGGTAGCGGTCTGTCACTGGATCGGGGCGCTGCGGAACCTCCACCGGGGTGTCGCCGATACGCGCGTCGATGGCGGCAATCACGCCGGTCTTCCATTGCAACCGCTCGAGCTGCCAGATCCCGAGCCCGCAGAGCACCGCGACGCCGAAAAGACCGAAGAGCAGGGCGGCGATCATCCGGCGAGCCATGGACGTCCCTCGAGAAAATGCATCGGGCGCGACCCTTGCGGACCGCGCCCCCGTGACGGACTGGGTCAGGCTACTGACCCCAGACGTAGATCGAGGCGAAGAGGAACAGCCACACCACATCGACAAAGTGCCAATACCAAGCGGCAGCTTCGAACCCCACATGCTCGGTCGGCGTGAAATGTCCGGCATAGACCCGGCCCAGACACACGGCGAGGAAGATCGTCCCGATGATGACATGCGCGCCATGAAAGCCCGTCGCCATGAAGAAGGACGCGCCATAGACGTTGCCCGCAAACCCGAAGGCCGCATGGCTGTATTCATAGGCCTGGAACACCGTGAACAGAAGCCCGAGCCCGATCGCGATGAAAAGCCCCTCCTTCATGTCCTTGCGGTTGTTTTCATGCACCAGCGCATGGTGCGCCCATGTCGCGGCGGCGCCGGAACACAGAAGCGTCAGCGTGTTGATCAGCGGCAGGTGCCACGGATCGAACGTCTCAATCCCCGCAGGCGGCCAGATGCCGTCCACCGCCGGGTAGTTCGGCCCGAGCGGATAGAGCGCGTTCTTGAAGAAGTTCCAGAACCACGCCGCGAAGAACATCACCTCCGACATGATGAACATGATGAAGCCGTAGCGCAGGCCGATCCGCACGACCGGGGTGTGGTCGCCCACCTGCCCCTCGTGGATCACGTCGGACCACCACGCATACATGACGTAGAGCACCATGACGAAGCCGATGAGGCCCATCCATGGACCCGAACCGTGCATCCAGAGCACCGCGCCGAACAGCATGACGAAGGCGCCGATAGCGCCCATGAGGGGCCAGATCGAGGGTGGCAGGATATGGTAGTCGTGGTTCTTCGCGTGCGCCATGGCTGTCGGTCCCTCGTCTTGTCTTGGCGTGATCATGCAGCGATGGCTCGCCGGATTGCGGCTCAGTTTACAGCGGACGCCTCGACCGGTGCAAGCACCGTGGCAGGCGGATCGAGCGACGCCGCACTTTCGGGCAGCGGCGTCTCGTGGAACGTGTAGGACAGCGTGATGACCTCGATATGGCTGCCCTCGGCATCGTTGAGGATGTCCGGGTCGACGTAGAAGGTCACCGGCATCTCCGCCCGCTCACCGGGTTTGAGAACCTGTTCGGTGAAGCAGAAACACTGAATCTTGGTGAAGTAACCGCCAGCCTTGTCGGGCGTCACGTTGTAGCTTGCCGTGCCACCGATGGTCCGGTCGGTGGGGTTGTAGGCCTCAAAGAACGCAAGACCCGTCTCCCCCAGCCGGATCGTCATCTCGCGCTGCATGGGCTTAAAATCCCATGGCATTCCACGATCCTTCGACGCGTCGAAGCGAACGATGATCGTCTTGTCGGAAATGGTGGAGGACGGCTTTTCGGCCACCGACGTCGTGCCCGCGAACCCTGTAACATTACAGAACATGTTATAGAGCGGAATCGCCGCGAACGACAACGACACCATCACCGCGACGACGCCCACGAGGACGAGTGCCGTTTTCTTCTGCGCTGTGATGCCCTGCCGCCCGCTCATTTCGCCTTCTCCCGTGCCACGCTTTCCGCCGTCGGTGCATTCATCGGCTCCGACGTCGGAATGGCTTTCTCGAATCCGTCGACCTTGCCGATCTCCGTCACCTTGACCACGGTCAGCCCGAAGATGATCGCGATGAAAAGCGCCAGAGCAAGACCGACGCCAAGGTTGCGCCCGAACCGGCGCTTGTGCATTTCATGGTCGGGGCGGAACGCCATCACCATCCTCCAAATCCATAGGGCCGGAGCGCCGCTTCGGCGAGAAACGCGCCAAACAGCAGGAACAGGTAGTAGAGCGAGAAACGGAACACCTGCTTTTCCACCCGGTAGCCGTCCGCCTCGGCCGCAGCCTCGTCCCGCCGCCAGATCCGCCAGGCGCCGAGGATGAAGCCTGCGTTCAGGATCACCGCAGCGGCCAGATAGACCGGCCCGCCGATCGAGGTGAAGGCCGCGCCGATCGCCACCGGCGCCAGCAACAGCGTGTAGACGAGGATATGGGTGCGGGTCGATTTCCGGCCGTGCGTCACGGTCAGCATCGGCACGCCGGCCTTGTGGTAATCCTCCTTCATGAACAGCGCCAGCGCCCAGAAATGGGGCGGCGTCCACATGAAGATCAGTGTGAACATCAGGACCGATTCGACCGACACGGACCCCGTCGCCACCGCCCAGCCGATCATCGGAGGGAAAGCGCCCGCCGCCCCGCCGATCACGATATTCTGCGGCGTGGAGCGTTTGAGCCACATCGAATAGACGACGACGTAGAAGAAGATCGTG
>JBBSVE010000128.1:0-8610 GCA_038233815.1 Rhodobacterales bacterium | reverse complement strand
TCCCCGACCCGCCGAACGCCGTCGTTCCGGGCACGAGGAACGCCAGCGCCATAAGCAGCGTCGCCAGCGGCAGCGCCGCCCGCCCCAGCGCGGTCCCGGTCCGCGCCGCGGCAAGCATCGCGGCGACCGCCCCCACCGGCGCGCCCAGCACCAGCAGCCCCATCTCGAACGGGGTCGCGTCCAGCATCGCCTTGAGATCGGGGAACGTGGCGGCGAACGCGCCCCAGCAGACGCCCATCGCGACGAAAGCCGCAATCGGCCCGCGTGCGGCGCGCAGCGCGGACGAACCTGCGGCGCTGTGTGGGACCGGCGGCGCGGACATCTCGGAGGCTCCGTCAGGCTCGGTCTCTTGGCCCTACAGGGGCGCCCCCGCGCAGGCAAGGCGACGCGGAGCTTTCCCCCCCTCGCTTGGCGTTTGCACCTTTCATTCGCAACCGTTTCCGGCTATTGGCCCCCGGTCACGCCGCACACCCTTGGAGGGCGGCGGACCTCAACAATGGAGAGAGACATGGCTGGCGAGATCCCTGATCTTCAGGCCGAGGCACGCACGGGGACAGGCAAGGGGGCCGCCCGGCAAGCTCGCAGGAACGAGCTGGTGCCCGGTATCGTATATGGTGGCGGCAAGGAGCCGCTTCCGCTCAACCTCAACTACAACTACCTGCTGAAGCACCTGAAGGCGGGCCGCTTCCTCAGCACGCTCTTCAACCTCAAGGTCGAGGGGGAGGAGGACGTCCGCGTGATCTGCCGCCACGTCCAGCGCGACGTGGTCCGCGATGTGCCGATCCATGTCGACCTGATGCGCCTGCGCCGGTCGACCCGGATCAACCTCTTCATCCACGTCACGTTCATCAACCATGAGGAAGCGCCGGGCCTGAAGAAGGGCGGCACGCTCGTCGTGGTCCGCAACGAGGTCGAGCTCGAGGTGCTGGCCGCCGAGATCCCGGACCACATCACAGTGGACCTCAAGGGGCTGGAGATCGGCGACGTCATCCATATCGAGGACGTGACGCTGCCCGACGGTGCCAAGCCTACGGTGGACCGGAACTTCGTGATCGCCAACCTCTCTGCCCCGTCGGGGCTGCGGTCGTCCGGCGGTGCCGATAACGAGGGCGACGACACGGAAGAAGACGCGGCCGAAGACTGAGGTCCGGCCCGACAGGGTTGGACGGACGGACGCGGAAGGGGCAGCCTTTCCGCGTCCTGTCATTCCGGGGGGACCGGGAAGGGAGCGGTGCGATGAAACTCTGGGTCGGTCTTGGCAACCCCGGTGCGGCCTATGCCCGCAACCGTCATAACATCGGCTTTATGGTTCTGGACCGGTTCGCGTCCGATCACGGGTTCTCGGCCTGGAAGCCTGCGTTTCGCGGACTGGTGGCCGAAGGGCGGCTCGGGGGCGAAAAGCTGACGCTCCTGAAGCCCGCGACCTTCATGAACCTGTCGGGGGAGTCGGTGCAGGCGGCGGTGGCGTGGGGCAAGATCGCGCCCGGCGACGTGAGGGTGTTCCATGACGAACTGGACCTCGCCCCCGGCCGGATGCGGCTGAAGCAGGGCGGCGGCCATGCCGGGCACAACGGCCTGCGCTCGCTCCACGCCCATATCGGCGAGGGCTACGCCCGCGTGCGGCTCGGAATCGGGCATCCCGGTCACAAGGACGCGGTGGCGGGCTATGTGCTGCACGATTTCGCGAAATCCGATGCGGCGTGGCTGGAGCCTCTGCTGGACGGGCTGTCCGACGGGGCCGAGGCGCTGGCGGCAGGCGACGGCGCGCGCTTCTCCAACGCCGTGGGGCTGCGGATGAGCCCGCCGAAGCCCGCCCGAGCGGCTCCCGCCGCGCCCTTGGACGCTCCTGCCAGCGACGCGGACGCCCCCCGCTCCGCGCTCCAATCCCTCGCAGATCGCTTCCGGCGCTGATCCGCCTTTGCGCGCGGGCCCCCGCGCCCTATCATCATCGGGATACGGGCTGGAGGCTGACCATGAAAGACCCATCGCGCAACGTCCTCGGAGATGTTCTGGAGCCGTGTTCGACTGCACCCGTCACCGGGTTCTACCGCAACGGCTGCTGCGACACCGGGCCGGAGGATCAGGGCCTCCACACCGTCTGCGCAGTCATGACGGCGGAGTTTCTGGCGCTGTCGAAATATCTCGGCAACGACCTGTCGACCCCGCGCCCGGAATACGGCTTCGCGGGACTGAAGCCCGGCGACCGCTGGTGCCTTTGCGCGGGACGCTTCCTTCAGGCGCACGAGGAAGGTGCGGCGCCCGCGGTCAACCTCGCCGCGACCCACCTGCGCACGCTGGATGTGGTCCCGCTGGCGGTCTTGCAGGCCCACGCCCTTTAGCGCTGCGGTTTTGACCTCAGAGCGTCATCTCGAAGCCGAGGTGTTTGGCCACCGTATAGATGTCCTTGTCGCCCCGCCCGCACATGTTCATCACGATGATATGGTCGTGGGGCAGGTCCGGCGCGATCTTCATAACATGGGCCAGCGCATGGCTCGGCTCCAGCGCCGGGATGATCCCCTCCAGCGCGCAGGAGAGCTGGAATGCCTCCAGCGCCTCGGCATCGGTGATGGAGACATATTTCGCCCGCTTCGTATCGTGCAGCCACGCATGTTCCGGCCCGATCCCGGGATAGTCGAGACCCGCGCTGATGGAGAACCCCTCGAGGATCTGCCCGTCGTCGTCCTGCAACAGATAGGTGCGGTTGCCGTGGAGCACGCCCGGCCGCCCCCCGGTGAGGCTGGCGCAGTGCTGCACGCGGTCGTCGACACCCTTGCCGCCCGCCTCCACCCCGACGATCGCGACCTCCGGGTCGTCGAGGAACGGATGGAACAGCCCCATCGCGTTGGAGCCGCCGCCGATCGCCGCGATAATTGTATCGGGCAGACGACCCTCGCCCTCCTGCAGGGGCAGTTGCCAGCGGACCTCCTTGCCGATGATCGACTGGAAATCGCGCACCATCGCGGGATAGGGATGCGGCCCGGCGACCGTGCCGATGCAGTAGAACGTGTCGCGCACGTTCGTCACCCAGTCGCGCATTGCGTCGTTCATCGCGTCCTTCAGCGTGCCGCGCCCCGAGGTGACGGGGATCACCTCCGCCCCCAGAAGCCGCATGCGGAACACGTTGGGCGCCTGCCGCTCCACATCGTGCGCGCCCATGTAGACCACGCATTGCAGCCCGAATTTTGCACAGACGGTGGCCGTCGCGACCCCGTGCTGCCCGGCGCCCGTCTCCGCGATGATCCGCGTCTTGCCCATCCGGCGGGCGAGGATGATCTGCCCCAGAACATTGTTGATCTTGTGCGCGCCGGTGTGGTTCAGCTCGTCGCGCTTGAGGTAGATCTTGGCGCCCCCCAGATGCTTCGTCAACCGCTCGGCATAGTAGAGCGGCGAGGGACGCCCTACATAATGGGTCCAGAGATAGTCCATCTCCGCCCAGAACTCGGGGTCGGTCTTGGCATGTTCATAGCGCGCCTCCAGATCGAGGATAAGCGGCATCAGCGTTTCCGACACGAATCGGCCGCCGAACGTGCCGAAACGGCCCTCTTCGTCCGGGCCGGTCCTATAGCTGTTCACGCCGTCATCCATCGCCCTGCCCCCTCGTGACACGATCCGCCCCCTCTAGCGCAGGGCGGCGGCAATGGGAACCGGGGCGGATCACAGCGCCTTCTTGAAGCCGATGTGCGAGGGCTCATAGCCAAGCCTTTCATAGAACGCCCGCGCGCGGGTCCGGGTGGCGTTGGAGGTCAGCTGGACGAGGCGGCACCCGGCTGCTTTCGCGCGCGCCTCCGCATCGGCCATCAGCGCAGCGCCAAGCCCGCCGGAGCGAAGGTCGGACGCCACGCGAACCGATTCGACCTGCGCACGCCGCGTGGCGGAGAGGCTGAGTCCCCAGATGAAGGTGATCTGGTAGGTCGCGACGATCCGGCCCCCGACCTCCCCCACGACGAGGTTGTTGGCCGCCTCCCCCTGCATCGCGCGGAAGGCGGCGAGGCATGGGGCCGGATCTTCCGCCTCCCGCAACCGACCGAGCGGGTCGTCGCGCAAAAGCACCATGATGGCGGGCACGTCCGCTTCCACCGCGTCGCGAAAGACGGGGATCACGCGCGCACGGCCGCTGCGAAGTCCGCGATCCGGCCCGTATCCTTGACCCCCGGCGCCGATTCGATGCCTGATGACACGTCGACCTGTTGCGCGCCGGTCAGCCGGATCGCCTCCGCCACGTTCGCCGCCGTGAGGCCCCCCGCCAGCATCCACGGCCGGAGCCAGCGCCGCCCGGCCAGCAGCCGCCAGTCGAACGTCGTGCCATTGCCCCCCGGAAGCGCCGCGCCGGCTGGCGGCTTCGCGTCGATCAAAAGCTGATCAGCGGCCAGCGAATGATCCAGCAGTCCGGCCAGATCCCCCTCCCCCGCCACGCCGAGGGCCTTCATCACGGGAAGGCCGTAGCGGTCGCGGATCTCCGCCACACGGGCGGGCGATTCGTGACCGTGGAGTTGCAGCATGTCGACCGGCACATGCTCGATCAGATCGTCGTAAAGCGCGTCGTCGGCATCGACCACCAGCGCCACCCGCGCGAGGCCCGTCGGCGCGGCGAAGGCCAGGAGCCGCGCCTCGTCCATCGTGACGAACCGCGGCGAGGGAGGGTAGAGGACAAAGCCCACATAGGCCGCACCGGCCGTCACGGCCGCCGCCATATCGGCGGGGCTGCGCAGACCGCAATATTTCACGCGCACGTCGCCCGGCATGTCAGACGGCCCGGGCAGGCCGGTCCAGCAACGCGATCACGTCGTCGTCCACCGCCGGGGACATGGCGCGAAGGTCCGCCAGTTCACGCTCCAGCCGGGCAATTTCGCGCTTTCGGTTGCTGGCCTTCGCCCGATATTTCCGCTCCCGCAGCCATTCCCAGAGAAAGCCGAGCACCAGCCCCGCGACGATACCGCCGAAGATCACCAGATAGAGCGGCAGCGTCGCGGTCCAGGACACCCCGACGAAGGCCGCGATATCCGGCGTCAGAAGATGGAGCGGCACCGGCTCGCGATTGGCGAGCGCCACCGCGAGAAGGATGATGGCCACGAGGGCGAGAATAGCAATGCGCAGGGCGCGGAGCATGGGATTACCTTCCGTTCAGTCGGTCGCGCAGCAGCTTGCCGGTCTTGAAGAACGGCACGCGCTTGTCTTCGACGTCCACCGCTTCGCCGGTGCGGGGATTGCGCCCGACGCGCGCCTCGCGGTCCTTGACGGAAAACGCCCCGAACCCGCGCAATTCGACCCGGTCGCCGCCTGCAAGGGCGTCGATGATCGCGTCGAAGACCGTGGCCACGATACGTTCGACATGACGCTGGGTCAGGTGCGGATTCTCGTCAGCGATCTTCTGGATCAGTTCGGACCGGATCATTGGACATGTCCCCCTTCGCGCGGCATGACCGTGCCCCCGCAGGTCGGACTATAGGGAAAAAAACCCGGCTGACAAACAGGAAAACCCTTCACGGGCAGGACATTGCGCGACAACGGCAAAGGGCCCCGCATGTCTGCGGGGCCCTGTCGCATCACGGCAACGAAAATATCAGGTCCGGTCGCCCTTCAGCGCCGCACCGAGGATATCCCCGAGGCTCGCACCCGAATCGGAGGAGCCATACTGTTCCACGGCCTCCTTCTCTTCGGCGATCTCGCGCGCCTTGATCGACAGACCCAGACGCCGGGTCTTGCTGTCCACGTTGGTGACGCGCGCGTCGATCTTGTCGCCCACGCCGAACCGTTCGGGGCGCTGCTCGGCCCGGTCGCGGGACAGGTCGGACCGGCGGATGAAGCTCTTCATACCGTTGTAATCGACCTCGACGCCGCCATCCTCGATCGCCGTCACCTCGACGGTGATGATCGACCCGCGCTTCACCCCGTCCACCGCGTCGGTGAAGGTGTCATCGCCCAGCGCCTTCATGGAAAGCGAGATACGCTCCTTTTCCACATCGACCTCGGTAACGGCGGCATGGACCGTATCTCCCTTGCGGAAATTCGCGATCGCATCCTCGCCGCGCTGGTCCCACGAGATGTCGGACAGATGGACCATCCCGTCGATGTCGTTGTCGAGCCCCACGAACAGACCGAATTCGGTGATGTTCTTGACCTCGCCCTCAATCTGCGTCCCGACGGCATGGGTCTCGGCAAAGACCTCCCACGGATTGCGCATGGTCTGCTTCAGACCCAGCGACACGCGGCGCTTGGCCGGATCGATCTCCAGCACCATCACATCCACTTCCTGCGAGGTGGAGACGATCTTGCCGGGATGCACGTTCTTCTTGGTCCAGCTCATCTCGGAGACGTGGACGAGCCCCTCGACCCCCGGCTCCAGCTCCACAAAGGCGCCGTAGTCGGTGATGTTGGTGACCCGGCCCTTGTGCACCGAGTTGATCTCGTAGCTGGTTTCCACCGCATCCCATGGATCGGACTGCAACTGCTTCATGCCGAGGCTGATGCGGTGCGTTTCCTTGTTGATCTTGATGACCTGAACCTTGACCGTCTCGCCGATGGCGAGGATCTCGGACGGATGGTTCACGCGGCGCCACGCCATATCGGTGACGTGCAGCAGACCGTCCACACCGCCCAGATCGACGAAGGCGCCGTATTCGGTGATATTCTTCACCACGCCGTCGATGGACTGGCCTTCGGTCAGGTTGCCGATGACTTCGGCGCGCTGCTCGGCACGGGATTCCTCAAGGATCGCACGGCGCGACACCACGATGTTGCCGCGGCGGCGGTCCATTTTCAGGATCTGGAACGGCTGCTTCAGACCCATCAGCGGCCCCGCATCGCGCACCGGACGCACATCGACTTGGGAACCGGGCAGGAACGCCACGGCACCGCCGAGGTCAACCGTGAAGCCGCCCTTGACGCGACCGAAGATCGCACCCTCGATGCGCTCCTCTGAGGCATAGGCCTTCTCGAGCCGGTCCCACGCCTCTTCGCGCTTGGCTTTCTCGCGGCTGATCTGCGCCTCGCCGCGCGAGTTCTCGACCCGGTCAAGATAAACCTCGACCTCGTCGCCCACGTTGATGTCGGCGTCCGAGCCGGGCTCCTCGAATTCCTTCAGATCGATGCGGCCTTCCATCTTGTAGCCGACGTCGATGATGGCCTGGCCGGCCTCGATGGCGATCACGCGTCCCTTGACGACGGAGCCTTCCTGCGGCGTATCGATCTCAAGCGACTCCTCGAGGAGCGCTTCGAATTCTTCCATGGATGCTTTGGCGGACATGCGGTTCTGATTTCCTTTGTGACGGTTTTGACGGGCCTTGCGGTTGGGTCCGCAGGTCTTTGGCCGGAACGTGTCCCGGGCGTCACGGAATGGCGACACGGTCGGGATGTGGGCCTATATCGGACAACCACGGCACTGGCAAGCCGGACCGGAGGCGCCCCCTATCGGAAAACCGCCTCCACCGCCTCCACCGCCCGCGCCGTAGCCTCCGCCACCGACAGGACGGACGTGTCGAGGAGCAGCGCATCCGGCGCAATCGTCAGCGGCGCGGCCTCGCGCCCCCGGTCGCGCGCATCGCGTTCGTGCAACTCCGCCAGCACCTGCGCCTCGTCCCCGCCCAGTTCCAGCCAACGCCGATGGGCCCGCACCTCGGCGCTCGCCGTGACATGGAGCTTCACGTCCGCCCCGGGGCAGATCACCGTGCCAATGTCGCGCCCGTCGAGCACCGCACCGCTCTCCCGCCCGGCAAACGCACGCTGAAAGTCCACCAGCGCCGCCCGCACCTCCGGCATCGCGGCCACCCGGCTCGCCGCCTGCCCCGCCTCCATCGACCGCAGATCCGCGCGCCCAAGATCGCCGGACGAAAGCCCGCGCGCCGCCGCCACGGGATCACCCCCGATGGCCCCGACGGCCCGGTAAAGCAGCCCCGTGTCCAGATAAGCGAACCCGAATCGCGCCGCGACTGCGCGCCCGATCGTCCCCTTGCCCGCCGCCGCCGGCCCGTCGATCGCCACGGTGAAGATCATCGGACAGACCCTCCGTCGCCCTTGCATGCCCGGGGCTTCTTCGCGCAGGCTTGCCCCCAAGTCAAACAGGGCGATGATACCATGAGCAACGGATCCCCCCCCGACAATTGGGCCGACCTGATGGCCGAGCTGATGGTCACGAACTATCCCCGCAGTCTCGCCTTCTGGACCGACATCCTCGGCTTTGCCACGGCGTTCGAGCGTCCGGCACAGAAGTTCGCCTGCCTCGCCCACCCTGACGGCGCACAGGTGATGATCTACGAGCGTGACGGCGACTGGGAGACCGGCCCGATGGACCCGCCTTACGGTCGCGGCGCGGTCATCCAGATCTACGTGGCTGACGTCGATGCCATCCACGACCGCCTCCTCGACGCGGACGGCACCCCCTACGTCGCCCTGCGTGAAAAATGGCGCGACTGGGGCGACCGCCTCGGCGGCCAGCGCGAGTTCCTGGTCCAGGACCCCGACGGCTACCTCGTCATGGTGGTGGAGCGGATCGGCGAACGCCCCCTCCCCTGACACCTTTTTCTGTCTCTGAAATATCCCCGCCGGAGGCTCCGACGGCGGGCCCGGGCGCCGTCAGCCGATCTCCGCCCCCAACGCCCGCATCAGCGGCATCAC
>JBBSVE010000127.1:0-8624 GCA_038233815.1 Rhodobacterales bacterium | reverse complement strand
TTTCCACGAGGATCGCGTAGACACCCGCCGCCCGCGCCGCGGCAATATCTGTCGCAAGCTGGTCGCCGATGAGGATCGCCCGCCCGGGCGGGATCGCCAGCCGCGCGAGCGCCTCGTCCACCAAATGTCGCTCGGGCTTTCCGACAACCAGCGGGGCTTTGCCACCAGCCGCCGCGATCGCGGCGACAATGGCACCGTTGCCCGGCTCAAAGCGGTCTCCCTTAGGAAGTATACGGTCGGGATTGGTCGCGATCAGTTCGGCACCGCCCCGGATCAGCTGCATCGCCCGGTCGAGCTTCGCGTAGGTGAAGTCTCGGTCGAGGCCCACCACGACGGCGTCCGCCCGATCCGTCGCCACACTAAATCCCGCTTTCGCAACCGCCTCCACCAGAGCCCGCGCGCCGATGACGAAGGCGGTGCCGCCCTCGGGCCAGCGCCGCGCCATCACCTTTGCCGTTATTACGGCACTTGTGACGACCTGGTCCGCCTCGGCGGGCACGCCCATCGCGGTGAGCTTGGCGGCCACCTCTTCGGGGCTACGGGTCGAGTTGTTTGTGACGAAACAATAGGGCACGCCCTGCTCCCACCAGGAGCGAAACCGCGCCACGGCGCTGGGAATCGGCTCTGTCCCGCGATACACCACACCGTCGAGGTCGGAGATCACGCCCGCTACATCCGGCAGATCGAAACGCTCCATCGCGTTACTCCGACTGCGCGAGCGAGGGATCGAGTGCATCGCGCACCCAGTCCCCGACGAGGCTGATCGACAGTGTTGTCAGGAAGATCACCACCCCCGCGGGTAGGCCGATCCACCAAGCGGTCGCGATGTAGTTGCGCCCTTCCCCCAAGGCGAGGCCGAGGCTTGTTCCGGGTGGCTGGATGCCGAGACCAAGGAAGGAGAGCGAGGTTTCTAGCAGGATGATTTCCGGGAAATTCAGCGTCAGCTGCACTACCAGAACGCCGGCGATGTTGGGCAGCAAATGGCGCAGGTAGATTCGCGCGGGATGGACGCCGAGGGTGCCAATCGCGAAGGCATAGCCTTCCCCCGACACCGACAGGACCAGACCGCGCACCAGCCTTGCATAGGTTTCCCACCCGAACAATCCGACGATGCAGACGAAGAGCACGAAGCTGTTGCCGAAGAATGCGAGAACCGCGAGGGCGACGATGAGGAACGGCACGCTAGCCTGAAAATCCACCAGCACCATAACGATATCGTCCACCCAGCCCCGGAAGTGCGCTGCAAGGATGCCAAGAACCGTGCCAGTGACGGCACCGATCCCGGTGCCCAGAAGTGCTACGAGGATACTTGTCCGAAGGGCGAAGAACAGGCGGCTGAGCACGTCTCGCCCGAGCCCGTCCGTGCCTAGAAGGTGTTCCGCCGGACCGCCAAAGAAAGCCGGGGGCTTGAGCCGGTTTAGGAGACTCTGCTCAGTATAGCCGAAGGGTGCCAGCCAGCCGGCAAATATTGCGGTGAATACGACGAGCGCCAGCCAGAGAAGGCAGATCATCACCACAAGCGACGGACGTCGATGCGACTTGGCAGCACGGCGGCGCGGGCGGAAGAACCAACGGCGCTCGCCCGGGGGGGCGTCCAGAGCGCTCATGCCTTCGTCTCCTTACCTGACGTTGTAATCCGCGGATCGAGCCAGCCATAAGCAAGGTCGATTATCAAGTTCGTGAGCACCATCGTGAAAGCGATCAGCAGGACCACCCCCTGTACCACAGCCAGATCGCGTTGTGCCACCGCGTTGACCAGAAGAGAACCGATGCCTGGATAGCCGAACACCGTCTCCACGACAGTTGCCCCGCCGACGAGTGCGCCTAGGCGCAGGCCGATTACGGTCACTATCGGGATCGCCGCATTCGGCAGGGCATGACGCCAGACGCGGGCGGGACGGCCAAGTCCCTTGGCGCGCGCGGTCCGCATGTAGGGTTGGTTTAACACCTCCAGCATGGCAGTGCGCGTGAAGCGCGCCACGGTTCCGGCGAACGATGTGCCGAGCGTGATGGCAGGCATCACCATGTGTTGCCATGTACCGATGCCAGAGCTCGGCAGAAGCCGAAGCGTCATCGAAAAGTAGAGGATTAGCAGGATGCCGAGGAAAAAGTTCGGCAGGCTGTGGCCGAGAATGGTGAACCCCATGACCACCCGGTCCACCAGCCGACCCCGGTTCATCGCCGCGACGATGCCGCCCGGAATGCCAATCAAAAGCGTGATTCCGAACGCAAGGAGGCCGAGGTTGAGCGTTGCCGGAATGCGCTCGGCGATGATCGCGGCGACGGGCCGGTCGTCCCGGAAGGAAACGCCGAAATCCCCCTGCACAACCTGCGAGATATAGCGCAGGTATTGCTCCGGCAGGGGCCGGTCGAGGCCCCACATCGTGCGGTAGGACTCGATCACTCGCGCCGGCACGTCATCGGCCAGCATCCGCTGTACCGGATCGCCTGACAGGCGCAGGACGACGAAAACGAAGGTGACCGCCAGCAGCAGCGTCAGTAGGCAGCGGGCGAACTTGCGTAAGAGAAACGGCCCGCTCATGCGCCCGCCTCCTTGGTGAGGTACTGCGGGGCGGCCTCGTCTGCCTCCTCCATCCAGCCGCAGTCCACGACGCGGGACGCACCGACTAGCCACCAAGCGAGATGCTGGACCTGACCGCGATGCTCCACGGTCTCGATATGGTGGTGCCAGTCGGGGGCGGCTCCATCGGCAGCGAGGATCTCCGTCAACACGCGCCCGGTCGTTCCGGTCACGGGGAGCCCCATCACGGACAGGATTGTAGGGGCGATATCAGGCAACCAACACGGTACTTCGGAACGATGCCCCTGCCGGAAGGCCGGTCCCCGCGCTGCAAGGACCGTGGAAAGCTCGCCCCGCGTCAGACCGCCATGAATGCCACCGCCGGGTTCGATGCCAGCGGCAAAGAGCGTGCTTTCCATCCCGTCCGCCCCTTCAGGTGCGGCACGCAGTGTGACGCCGATGGTGGGGGTGCGGGCGTGTCCCTGCTGGACGGCGGACCATGGCATGGCACCGTTGATCCTTCCGCCGTCAGGTCCGTCCGCGAAGATCAAACCGGCCCAGGGCGCATCCCTCAGCCGATCCACAGCGTCTTGCACCTCGCCCGCACTCGGGTCGTGGAGCCAGAGACCACAGAGCGCACCGGGCACAAGCCGCCCTTCCCAGTCCGGACATTCCGCCACCGGATCCACGCGGGCACTGCCGGTGATCTGACCGTGGTCAGACATCACGACGATGTTCGCGGGACCATTCCCCGTTTGCCACCACTTCAGGAGCCGCCCGAAGGCCGCATCGCAAGCCTTTTGCGCCTCCTCAGTTTCAGGCGCTGTGACCCCGTAGCCATGCGAGGTGATGTCTGGGTCTGAGAGCCAGAGGATGGCGAGGTCGGGATGGTGCTCAGGATAGACGATCTCGGTCAGCACATCGACCGCATGATTCACGCGGGCGCTGTTGGGCGTGCCTGCCTCCGGCACCGGTCCCAGGCGCTGCTCCGCCATCTGTTGCAGCACCGCGGTACCTACCGGTGCGCCATGGACGGAGAAGACAGGATGCCCCAACGCATGGGCGCGATGGCTCATCATCCGGGTCGCTCCGGCACTCGCCGTGCTGACGATGGCCATGCTGCGCCCCACCTCCGACAGACGTTCCCCGAGCGAGCAGCGATCAATGAGCTGGCCCGCCGCGGCGGCGGCAGAGAGGTCCGCATTGCTGGCGGTCTGGAATATCCGGTCGGGCACCACAGGGTGCAAGAATTGGTTCGCGACCAAACCATGCGCAGCGGGGTTGCAGCCGGTGACGGTGCTGGTTACCGCCACGCGGGTTTCGCTGGGGAAAACTGAGCGGGCATTCACGCAATCGGTTCCCTCGCCGAGGAAGTGGGCGAGGTTAGGCATCAGGTCCGCTGTCGCACGGTCCCGGCGCAACCCGTCGAAGGTCACGATAAGGCAGGTATCGGTCATCATGTCAGTCCCGAGGGTAAAGGGGTCAGGGCCACGCGTGCGGCCTCCGGATCGTTGACGAGCACGCCGGCGACGCACCGCTCAGCAAGGCGGCGGAGGTCTGACGCGTCAATATCTCCGACCGCGCGCCCGGTTTCCTCGCCGCCTGCGGTGACCCAGACCGGCACGGCGTCGATTGGGGCGCCAGAGCACGGCACGTCCGCCTCCCAAAGACGAATTATGTCCGCGCCCGCAGCGACGGAGGCGTCGCTGTCAGACCCGCGCGGTGAGAGGGCGAGGATCGGGGCGACCCCGGCCATGCGCCGGACGGCCTGAAGCGAGTGTAGACCAAGGACGCAATTGGGCCGGGCCGCTTGCTCCAGAACCGCCGCAAGGAGATCAAGCGCCCGAGGGAGCTCATCCTTGACGTCGAACAAGAGACCTGTGCCGGCTGCAATTTCCACGAAGGCGTCTCCGAGATCCGGCACTAGCCCCGGATGCGCATCCCGAAGCTCCGCCAGGTCACCGAGCTCCAGCTCCGAGATAAGGCGCGGATCGCTCGCAAGTCGCGAAAGATCCGGGTCGTGACTGCAGACCGCATGACCGTCCGCCGTGAACCGGACGTCGATTTCGACTAAATCCGTCCCAGCTTTTACCGCTCCGCGCCAGGCGGCAACCGAGTTTTCCTTGTAGCGGGCCGAATGGCCGCGATGAGCGACGATGCGCATCATGCCGCTGCCTCCGCCGCAGCGGCATCCCGTGTGCGGCGGGCAGCTGGCGTGGCCGCCGGGATCGCGGCAAGGAGGGTGCGGGTATAGACGTGGCGCGGCCTATCGAAGAGGTGGCTGGTGCGCCGGTTCTCCACGATCCGACCCTTCTGCATCACAGCGATCCGGTTTCCCACGTGTCGGGCCACACCGAGATCGTGAGTGACGAAGATCATTGTCAGCCCGAACTCGTCCTTAAGCGACATCAGCAGGTTGAGGATTTGCGCCTGCACCGAGACGTCGAGCGCACTCACCGCCTCGTCGCAAATGAGCAGCTCTGGCCGTACAATAAGGGCACGGGCGATGACGGCGCGCTGCAACTGCCCGCCGGACATCTGCTGCGGCACGCGGCGACCCATGCCACTGAGCCCGACACGGTCCAATATCTCGTCGATACGCGCCTTCCGCGCGGCCGCGTCGCAGCGTTCGTGGGTGGTCAGCATCTCGCCGATCTGGCTGGCGATCGTAGCGCGTGGATCGAGGGCGCTGGAGGGGTTCTGGAAGACGAACTGGACTACGGCGCGCTCGCGCCGCCAAGGCGCGCTTCCCGACTTGGCATAAGGCGTGCCGCGAAACAGCACCTGCCCTGCATGAGGGCTGTCGATCCCGGCAGCGAGGCGCGCGAGGGTTGACTTGCCGCTGCCGCTCTCACCGACGATGGCGCAGACCTCACCGGCGGCGACGGTCAGGCTGATATCATCGACGGCGGTAGTGACGGTCGGCTTGGAGAAGAAACCGCCACCAGTCTCATAGCGCCGCGTCACGCCGATCATTTGCAGGATCGGATCGTTCATTGCGCTTCCTCCGGGAGGTTGCAGGCGACCCGGGCTCCGGACTTCCCCCGTTCCGTTAGCTCAGGCTGAACGAGACAGAGCGGCCTGGCATGATCGCAGCGGGGCGCAAAGGCGCAGCCATTAGGCCGAGCGGAAGGCGCTGGCACGATTCCGGTAATCGCTGGCAAAGCCGTTCCGGGCTGGCCGGTGCCGACGCGGCAGGCCATGAGCGCACGGGTATAGGGATGGCGGGGCGCGTCAAATATCTCGTCGACACCCGCCTCCTCGACGACACGGCCCGAATACATCACGGCGACGCGGTCCGCGATCTCGGCCACAACGCCGAGGTCATGGGTGACGAAGACTATCGCCATGCCGGTTTCGTCCTGAAGCTCGCGCAGAAGGCGCAGAATCTGCGCCTGGATGGTGACGTCGAGCGCTGTAGTGGGCTCGTCTGCGATCAGCACCTTCGGACGGCAGGCAATCGCCATGGCGATCATCACGCGCTGGCACATCCCGCCCGAAAGTTGGTGTGGATAGGCGCGGGCCTGTCGCGCGGGATCCGGCAACCCGACACGCTCGAAGAGAGCCAGCACTGCGCGGGACCGCTCGGCGGCGGAGGTCGTCGCGCCGTGGACGGCCAGAATCTCAGCGACTTGAGCACCGACGCGCTGGATCGGATTCAGCGCCGCCATCGGATCCTGAAAGATCATCGCGACGTCCCGCCCACGAACCCCGTTCAATCGACGCTCCGGTAGGCCGGCGATCTCCCGGCCCAAGAGCCGGATCGAGCCTTCGGCCGCCAGAGGCGCATCAATGAGGCCCATTATAGCGGTACAGGTAAGACTTTTGCCGCAGCCGCTCTCACCGACGAGGCAAAGCGTCTCCCCCTTCGCCACGGACAGAGAGGTGCTCTCCACCAGAGCGACGGACCCCCGCCGCACGGAAAGATCCGTGACGTTGAGCGCGGGCTCTCCGATGCTTGCGGGCTCGGTCTTGCCTGCAAGACGAACGGAAGCGCCAATAGCGCTCCCGTCCAATGTAAGGGTCCCGGGCGAGGTCATTCGACCCCAAGGTTATCGGGGCGCAGATCCATGTAGTAGAACGTATAAGGCTGCCATTTCAGCGATTTGCGGACACCGTAGGTCTCCAGCGGCTGGTAGAGGATCGTGCCCGGCGCGTCGTCCGCCCAGATGTCCAGCATCTCGGTGGCGAGCGCCTGCCGCTCTTCCAGCACCGTGGTTACCTCAAGTTCGCGGCCGGCGGCGTTGAACTCCTCGTTGGACCATGTCATCCATGTTTGCTGCGGGCCGCCAGGAGGGCCCCAGGCCAGCCAGAGCGCGCCGAGCGGATCGGGGTAGCGCGTGGAGTTAGACCAGTTGCGAATCATCAGATCGTCGCCGCGCAAATTGTTCAGATCCTCGGTAACATTCAGGCTGACGTTCAGTCCCACCGCCTTCCACATCTCGACCAGCGCCTGAGCGGCGGGAAGGGCATTGAGGTAGTAGGACGGTTGGGTGGCGTACACGATCTCGGTGCCGTCATAGCCTGCCTCTTCGAGAAGCGCCTTTGCCGCGTCGGGATCATACCGCAGGTCGTCCCGGCTGGCGTCGTACATGTCGCCGTATTCAGGATACTGATGACTGTTCGGCACCGTCGCCTCACCGCTCCACAGCGCGGCGTTAAGCAGGTCTCGGTCGATGGCAAGATTCAGCGCCTGACGGATGCGCTTGTCCGCCAGAACCGGGTGGTTGGTATTGTAGACCAGCACGTGGGAGTTCGCGAGGGTGACGCTGCGAGTCTCGATGTCGTCGTAGGAGTCAATCTGGGCGATCTGGTCGGGCGCGATATTGGTGACGATGTCGAATTCACCGCTGACGAGGCCGGAGATGCGCGCAGCATCCTCGGGCACCGCGCGGTACGTCACGCTCTGGGCCGTGGGACGACCGCCATAATAGTTGTCGAACGCCTCCAAACGGATTTCCTGATCAGCCTGGAATTCGTCCAGCATGTAGGGGCCCGTGCCGACCGGAAAGCGCGGCAGGCCGCCGGTTTCCTCGGCCTTCTCGCGCCAATCCTCGGCATTCACGATCCAGGACGCCCAGGAGGCGAGACGCTGCTCCAGGAGCGGATCGGGCTCAGTGGTTACGAAGCGCACAGTCAGCGGACCGACCGCCTCGACGCTCTTGAGCGTTGAGAAGTAGCCGGCACCTTCAGGCAGAAGGGTGTCGGGGCCGGTCAGACGCTCGGGAGAGAAGGTGAAGGCCACGTCCTGGGCCGTCAGCCCGGAGCCATTATGGAAGGTCACGCCGGAGCGGAGACGGACTTCAAGGGTGCGGTCATCCACCCGCTCCCAGCTCTCTGCGAGCCCGGGGGTCAACTCGGAGCCGCCGCCACCTTCTTCGGAGAGGAAGTTGCGGCGGATGAGCGTGTCATAGACGGAATAGGTAATTCGCGTACCTACGTTGGAGAGCTCCTTCGCAGGTTCCAGAGTGGGCGGCAGGCCGGCAACGGCGATCGTTAGGTTGGGACGGCTGTCCTCTTGCGCGGTTGCAGCAGCGCCGAAGGTAAGCAGCGCCGTGGCAACGACGAATGCGCGGGCGGATTTTTGAATAGGCTTCATAATGTCCCCAAGGTTTTGGTTGGCCGAGGGCTAGACTTGTTTTGTGTCACTCGCGCTACATTTCGATGAACCTTATATTACAGACGCGGCGGGATGCGGTGTCAGGACTAATGACAGCAGCGTTCTGCGCTTTAGCCCGACATAAGCCGCTTCAAACGAACGGCAGCAAAGCCAACACAATGCACCTTCAGGACTCTTCAAAAAACCCTCGGTTTTGGCACAGGCCCAAAACATCCCGCTTGTCGCTGCCAAAACCTCCGTTCAAAACCAAGGGGGTTTTTGAAGGTTTGTTGCGGGTGTCACGCGCATCTGCGTTCCTTCGTAGTTCGGCTGATCGAGGCATGCTCATCTCGGAGAGCAGACTGGTTCGGCAACTGCGAACGTTGATGCAAAGAAAGTTTGCGTTCTGCGGTTTTCCTGAACTGATCATGCACAAAATCAGGATCAAAACCTGCCAGGTCGCAGACCATCCGAAAATCTCTGCTGGGGTACGTTCCGACCCAT
>JBBSVE010000126.1:0-8627 GCA_038233815.1 Rhodobacterales bacterium | reverse complement strand
TCAGGCGCCGCGCATCCGACACATCCATACCGCCGAACTTGGCCTTCCACGCGTAGAACGTCGCTGATGACATTCCGTGCTTCCGGCACAGATCGGCTACCGTCGCACCGGCGTCGTTCTCCCGCAGCATGCCGATAATCTGCTCTTCGTTGAACCTGCTTCGCTTCATATCCAGTCCCTTTGCTTCGGTCCGGATTCCAGCAACGTTTGGAGGAGAAACAAGGGGTCACGTCAACGCAGCCTGGCGGCGGATCACCGCACGATGGGAAAGAACACCCAGATTGCGAGGATCGAGGCGATGCCGACGACGATGTTCATTGGAATACCGACACGCATGAAGTCGGTGAAGCGGTAGGCGCCCGCGCCATAGACCAGTGTGTTGGTCTGGTAGCCGATGGGAGTGGCAAAGCTCGCCGAAGCGCCGAGCATGACCGCCACCACAAAACCGCGCGGATCGAGACCCAGAGAGGATGCCAGACCGATCGCGATCGGGGTGAGGATGACCGCTACCGCGTTGTTGGTGACGAGTTCGGTCAGAACCGAGGTCAGCGCATAGACCGCCGCGAGGGCGAGGATCGGCGGCAGGCCGCCGAGCCAGGGAGCAATGAACCCGACGATCGCCTCGACGGCACCGGTGGCCTCCAGTCCGGACCCGATGATGAGCATGGAGAAGATCAGCACGAGGATCGATGCATCGATGGAGCCCCACGCCTCATCGCTGTCGATGCACCGAAGCACCAGAATGGCCGCCACCGCCAGTAGCGCGAGGATGCCGATGGGCAGGATGTCGAACGCGGCCAGCGCCACCACCGCGACGATGGCTGCCAAGGCCATCGGGGCCTGCCGGCGGCGATAGGAGCGGCCCGAGGGTCCCGAGACCGCCACCAGATCGCCGCTCTGCGACAGCGCCTCGAAGGCCTCGGGCGGTCCGTCGAGCAGGAGGCGGTCGGCGGCCCTCAGCATCGTGCCGGGAAGATCGGGACCGGCGATGTGGCGGTGCCGGCTGACCCCGACGACCCGGATCCCGTAGCGCCGCTCCAGCCCCAGCTTTGCCAGCGGTTGCCCGGTCAATCCGCGGGACGGTGCGACGATGGCCTCGGCAAGAATGGTCGCAGCGGCGTGCTGCTCCGACCTCTCCCGGTTCAGCCCCGCGCTCAGCCCCGGTGTTTCATGCAGCGTCAGAACCTCGGACGGCGTGGTGAGCAGGATGAGTGCATCGCCCTTCTTCAGTTCGACCTCCTTCAGGTCCGCCCTGAGGATCTTCAGGCCCCGGCGCAGACCGGTGACCTTGATGTGCGGACGGTTCAGATCGGCGACGTCGCCGAGCGTCTGCCCGATGAAGGGCGAGGTGTCCGTCACGGTCACCTCGGTCAGGAACGTGACCTCGGGGCTTGTGGCCAGTCCCGCCTCGCTGCGCGATGGCAAAAGACGGTTGCCGGCAAGGAGCATAAACCCCATGCCGGCCAGCGCCGCCACAATGCCTACGGGTGCAATCTCGAAGATGCCGAAGGGCGCCAGACCATTATCGCGCGCCACGCCGTCCACGAGCAGGTTCGTCGACGTGCCGATCAGCGTGCAGGTTCCCCCCACGATGGCCGCATACGAAAGCGGGATCAGCAGTTTTGTCGGGGCAAGGTTCAGCGCGCCCGCAAGGCGGATCACGATCGGGATCAGCACCAGCACCAGTGGCGTGTTGTTCACAAAGGCCGACGCCGCGATTGTGACGCCGAAGAAGGCAGCGAGACCCAGAACGGGCGACGTCTTCGCGCGTGCCACGACCGCATCGGCCAGCGCATCGATCACACCGGTCCGCACCAGCGCGCCCGAGAGCACGAACATCGCCGCAATGGTGATCGGGGCGGCATTGCCGAACACCTTCATGACGCCATCGACCGGGGCCAGCCCAAGGATCACGAAGAGAGCGGCCCCCGCCGCCGCCGTCACATCCGGTGGATAGCGCTCCGCGGCAAAGGCCACGAACAGAAGCAAGGCAAGGATAATGGCAACCGCGGCCTCGTGATCAACGAACCATGCAGGCATCGTCATCTCCCGTTAATGCCGGCGATCTGCCCGCGCCCCGCCACCAATGTCAGCCGGGCAATACCGGTTCCGGCCTTTGCATCATCGTCGTCACGCGCCTGGGAAGCGGACCCTGCGCAGCAGGATCTTTATGGAATTCTTACGCGTATGAGTGGAAATCCCTCCGGAGATCTTATGGCGGCTCCGTCATTTGTTGCACATGCCGTTGTCCACCCTGGATAGCGCAGGGACGGAGTGACCCATGACGTTCGATCTCATCCTCGGCGCGATCATCGCGGGCGGGCTCTGCGTTTATCTGTTGGTCGTGCTCGCGCGACCCGAACGGTTCTGAGGGGCAGGGCATGGAACGCAGGGTCGCCACGTCGTTGTTCACGACCGATCTCGCCGCCGCTGCGGTGCGCGGTGCGCTGGCAAAGCTCGATCCGCGCGTCCTCTGGCGCAATCCGGTGATGTTCGCCACGGGCGTCGTGGCGGCGTTCGCGACGATCCTTTTCGTGCGCGCGCTCGTGACGGGTGCGGGTGACGCGGGCTTCCAGGGGCAGCTGGTCTTCTGGCTCTGGCTCACGGTCCTCTTCGGCAATTTCGCCGAGGCGCTGGCCGAAGGACGCGGCAAGGCGCAGGCGGCCGCCCTTCGCTCCACCAAGGCGGAACTGACCGGCGTGCGCCTCACCGGTGACACGCGCGAGACCGTGGCCGCGAGCGCGCTCGCCGCGGGCGACGTGGTGATGGTGGAGACCGGCGCCCTCATCCCCGCCGACGGGGAGGTGATCGAGGGCGTGGCCAGCGTCAACGAGGCCGCCATCACGGGCGAATCCGCCCCGGTGATCCGGGAGGCGGGGGGCGACCGGTCGGCCGTGACAGCGGGCACGCGGGTGATCTCTGACTGGATCAAGGTGCGCGTCACGGTAGAGCCGGGGCAGGGGTTCCTCGACCGGATGATCGCGCTGGTGGAAGGCTCGTCGCGGGCCAAGACGCCCAACGAGATCGCGCTGACGATCCTGCTGACGGGGCTCACGCTGATCTTTCTGGTGGTGATCGCGACGCTTCCGGCGTTTGCCGCCTATGCGGGCGGGTCCATTGCGGTGCCGGTGCTGGTGGCGCTGTTCGTGGCGCTGATCCCGACGACGATCTCGGCGCTTCTGTCGGCCATTGGCATTGCGGGCATGGACCGGCTGGTGCGCTTTAACGTGCTGGCCAAATCGGGTCGCGCGGTGGAGGCTGCGGGCGATATCGACGTACTGCTTCTCGACAAGACCGGGACGATCACGCTCGGGGATCGTCAGGCGTCCGAGTTCGTGGCCCTTCCCGGCATCGCACAGTCCGACCTGATCGAGGCGGCGCTGCTGGCGAGCCTTGCCGACGAGACGCCCGAGGGCCGGTCCATCGTGGCGCTGGCGCGCGAGGAAGGGTTTCGCACGACCACGACCGCGGGAGCCGCGGTCGTGGCCTTCACGGCGCAGACCCGTGTATCAGGGATCGACACGGGCGACCGGTCAATCCGTAAGGGCGCGGTGGACGCGCTCCTGAAGCTCCATGACCACGATCCGCAGGCGGTCACGGCCCTGCGCCGGATCACCGACCGCATCGCGCGCGAGGGGGGCACGCCTCTTGCGGTGGCGGACGGCATTCGGCTTCTTGGCGCGGTCCACCTCAAGGATATCGTCAAGTCCGGGGTCCGGGAGCGGTTCGCCGAACTGCGCCGGATGGGGATCCGCACCGTGATGATCACCGGGGATAACCCGCTGACCGCCGCCGCGATCGCCGCCGAGGCCGGTGTGGACGACTTCCTTGCCGAGGCGACGCCGGAGGACAAGCTCGCCCTGATCCGCAAGGAACAGCAGGGCGGCCGCCTCGTTGCGATGTGCGGCGACGGGACCAATGACGCGCCGGCGCTCGCACAGGCCGACGTGGGCGTGGCGATGAACACCGGCACGCAGGCCGCGCGCGAGGCGGGCAACATGGTCGACCTCGACAACAACCCCACGAAGCTGATCGAGATCGTGGGTCTGGGCAAACAGCTCCTGATGACGCGCGGCGCGCTGACGACCTTCTCGATTTCGAACGACGTGGCGAAGTATTTCGCGATCCTGCCCGCGATCTTCGTGGTGCTCTATCCCGGGCTGGACACGCTCAACGTCATGCGGCTCGCCAGCCCCGAAAGCGCAATCCTGTCGGCGGTGATCTTCAACGCGCTGATCATTCCGCTCCTGGTGCCGCTGGCCCTGCGCGGGGTCGCCTACCGGCCCCAGCCTGCCGGCCGGCAACTGCTGCGTAACCTAGGCATCTACGGGGTTGGCGGCATCGTCTCGCCCTTCGTGGGCATCAAGCTGATCGACCTCGCCGTGTCGGGCCTCGGGCTCGCCTGAGCCTGCCGCCGAGCCATCCTCAAGGACCATCACCCATGGACGCTCTTTTCCTCGTCGCCGCCGTTCTCGGCATCACGGCCCTACTGTCGGTCCCGCTCGGCCGCTACATGGCCGCAGCCATGGAGCCGGGGGACGCGGCACCCCGCCTCACACGCGCCTTCGAGCGTATCTCTGGCGCGCGGGGCGGACAGGGCTGGAAGGCCTATGTCGTCTCAATGCTGGTATTTAACCTGTGCATGTTCGCGCTGTGCTTCGCGATCCTCGCCCTTCAGCAGCACCTGCCGATGAACCCCGACGGCAAGGGCGCGCTGAGCCTCGATCTGATCTTTAACACGACGGCATCCTTCACCACCAACACCAACCTGCAACACTACTCTGGCGAAGTGTCGATGAGCTACCTGAGCCAGCTTGCCGCCCTAATGTGGCTGCAGTTCGTGTCTGCGGCGACGGGGATTGCGGCGCTGGCGGCGCTGGCGCGGGGGATCGCGGGGCGGGCGGATATGGGAAACTTCCTGATCGACGTTCAGCGCGCGAGCTTTCTGATCCTGCTGCCCGTGGCGCTGGTCTTCGCCGTGGTCCTCGTGCTCCTCGGCTTGCCGATGACCTTCCAGGGCGCCGCACAGGCCCTGACGCTGGAGGGGGCCGTCCAGACCATTGCGCGCGGACCCGTCGCGGCCTTCGTCGCGATCAAGCAGCTTGGCACCAATGGCGGCGGCTTCTTTGGCCCGAACTCGACCCATCCGCTGGAGAACGTGAGCTTCTGGTCGAACGCGGTGGAGATGGGGGCGATCATCCTCATCCCCATGTCCTGCGTCTGGATGTTCGGCCGGATCATCGGGCGCCCGCGCCACGGGGCCGTGATCTTCGGGGTGATGGCCACCTTCCTTCTGCTGACAATCGCAGGGTCCGTGGGGTTCGAGCGCGCACCCACAGCGGCCTTCGCCGGCCTGCCGATCGAGGCCGCGGGCAATCTCGAGGGCAAGGAGATGCGCTTCGGGGCGACCGGCGGGCCGCTCTGGGCCGTGCTGACCACGGCCACGTCGAACGGGTCCGTCGGCGCCATGCACGACAGCCTCAACCCGATGACGGGGCTGATGCCGATGCTGGGGATGTGGCTCAACTCCACCTTCGGCGGCAACGGCGTGGGCATGATCAACATGTTTCTCTACATCGTGGTCGCGGTCTTCGTGGCGGGCATGATGGTGGGGCGGACGCCGGAATACCTCGGCCACAGGATCGAGGCGCGCGAGGTCAAGCTCGCCATCCTCGCGCTCTTTGCGCATGCCGCGATGATCCTCGGCGGCACGGCGCTCTTTGCCGCGACGCCGTGGGGGGCGGATACGGTGCTCAATGCAGGCCCGCATGGATTTTCGGAAATCCTTTACGAATTTACCTCTGCCAGCGCCAACAATGGCTCGGGATTCGAGGGTCTGGGCGACAATACCGTGCCCTGGAACGTGGCCACCGGTCTTGTGATGCTGGCCGCGCGCTTCATCCCGATCATCCTGCCGCTCGCCATCGCGGGCTCGCTCATGGCCAAGCGCCGCTCGGCAGAGAGTGCGGGCACGCTGGGGGTGGAGGATGCCACTTTCGCCACGATGCTGACGATCACCATCGTGATCTTCGGCGCGCTCACCTTTTTTCCCGCGGGCGTGCTCGGGCCAGTGGCCGAGCAACTGTCAATGCCGCACTGACCCTGAAAGGACCGGATCCATGGGCAACTTCACCTCCTCGCTGCGTGTCGTGGCGGCCACGATGGCGGTCTGCGTCGTGGGCTACACGGCTGTCATCTGGGGCGTCGCGCAAGCCGTGACGCCGGGCACGGCGGACGGATCTCTGATCCTGCGCGCTAACGGCACCGTCATCGGCAGCCGCCAGATCGCACAGGGCTTTACGCGGCCGGAGTATCTCTGGCCGCGCCCCTCCGCGGTCGATTACAATGCGGCCGCGGCGGGGGGGTCGAACCTGTCGCCCACCAGCCCGAAGATCGCCCTGCGCGGGGCGGAGATGGTCACGCGCTACGGCGCCACGCCCGCCCGGCCGCTCCCCCCCGACCTTGCGACGGCGTCGGGCGCGGGGCTCGATCCGCACATCTCGCTGGCGGGCGCGCTCTATCAGGTGCCCCGGATTGCCGCCGCACGGGGCCTCGATCCGACCGTGGTTGCGCGTCTGGTCGAGGACCGCGCGCTTCGTCCGGGAGGACCGCTGACCGACGGTCGGATCGTGAATGTTCTTGAGGTCAATCTGGCGCTCGATGGGCTATGATCGGGGGCCGATGCGCCGAATGGACCTTGCATGACTGACGACGACGATCCCCGTCCCTCTCCCGACGCGCTGCTGCGGGAAGCGGCGCGCGAGGCGCGGGGGCGGCTGAAGATCTTCCTCGGCGCGGCGCCGGGGGTGGGCAAGACCTACGAAATGCTGCGCGAGGGCGCCGAGAAGCAGGCCGAGGGCCGCGATGTCGCGATCGGCGTCGTGGAGACGCATGGCCGCCGCGAGACGGAGGCGCTGGTGGCCCCGCTCTCCGTCATTGCGCGCCGCACGATCCCCTACCGCAGCCAGACCCTGACGGAGATGGATCTCGACGCGATCCTGGAGCGTCACCCCGAACTGGTGCTGGTGGACGAGCTCGCCCACACCAATGCGCCCGGCTCCCGCCACCCCAAGCGCTGGCAAGATATCGAGGAGCTGCTCGATGCGGGCATCGACGTGATGACCACGGTGAACGTCCAGCATCTGGAAAGCCTGAACGACGTGGTCGGCAGCTTCACCCATGTCCGGGTGCGCGAGACGGTGCCCGACCGGGTGTTCGAGGACGCCGAGATCGAGGTGGTGGATCTGCCGCCCGACGACCTGATCGCGCGTTTGAAGGACGGCAAGGTCTACATGCCGGAGGAGGCGGGCCGCGCGCTCGACCACTTCTTCTCGCGCACGAATCTCTCGGCATTGCGCGAGCTGGCACTCCGGCGGGCGGCACAGGCGGTCGATCAGCAGATGCTCGACCAGCTGCGCGCGGGTGCCGTGCCGGGGGTCTGGGCGGCCGGCGAACGCGTGGTCGTGGCGGTGAGCGAGGATCCCGGGTCGCGTGCGCTGATCCGCGCGGCCAAGCGGCTGTCGGACGCGCTGCGGGGGACACTGACGGCGGTGCATGTGGAGACGGTGCGCGAGCAGGGCTTCGACGATGCGCAGCGCCGGTCGCTGGGCGAGACGCTGGCGCTCGCGACCGAGCTTGGCGCAATCCTCGTCACCGTTCCGGGCGACCGCGTGCAGGCCGCCCTTCTGGCCCAGATCCGCGAGATCCGCGCGACCCAGGTCGTGATCGGCAAGTCACGGCGCTCACGGCTCTTCCAGTGGCGCCACGGCTCGGTCGTGCATGATCTCCTGGAGACGACGACCGGCGTCGCGGTCCATGTCATCCCGATGGAGCAGGCCGCAACCGGACCGCGCCGCGTGCGCGCAGGCTATCGCCCGGAGGCGGCGCGCGGCTATCTCGCCTCGCTCGCCTTTGTAGCGCTTTGTGCAGTATTCGCGAAGATCCTCGAACGATGGATCGGGTTCGAGGCAGTGGACCTTCCCTTCATCGTGCCCGTCATTCTCGCCGCCACACTGTTCGGAGTGGGTCCGAGCTTCATGGCAGCCCTGACGGCGGGGCTGGTCTACAACTTCTTCTTCTTGCCGCCGACCCTGACGCTCACAATCTACGATCCGCGCAATGTGGTGACGATGGTGGTCCTGATCGCCGTGGGGCTGGTCACGAGCCAGCTTGCCGCGCGCGTCAAGGTGTCCGCCGCGATGAGTGCGCGCAGCGCGCGGGAGAACGCGGCCCTCGCCCGGTTCGCGGCCGAACTGAGCGCGCTGTCGGCGCCGGCGGAAACCGCGCGCGCCGTGGCGACGAGCCTCGCCACTCTACTCGGCGTCGAAGCGATGGTTTTGGGGCGTGACGAGGACGGGATCGCCATTCTTGCCGCCGTGAAGAATGACCGGCCCCTGACAGGGATCGACCGGGCGGCGGCCGAATGGGCGCTGGAACGGGGCGAGGCGACCGGGGTCGGCACCGGCACGCTCACCGCCAGCGACTGGCAGTTCCGCCCGCTCAGGACTTCGCTGGGCACGCTGGCGGTCGTGGCCTTGCGCCGGGCAAACGGCGGTCATCCGGTGCCGCCCGAAAAGACCGCCCTCGCCGCCAGCCTGATGGATCAGGCGGCGCTGGCGCACGAGCGC
>JBBSVE010000125.1:0-8690 GCA_038233815.1 Rhodobacterales bacterium | reverse complement strand
CGAAACGGGAATCGGCAGCACGGTGAGGGTGGAGGTTCCCTTGGTCGGGGCGACCTTCAGCCACGTCTCGTAGATCTTGGCCAGCGTGCCGTCTTCCTTGATCTTGGTGATGGCATCGTTGACCGCTTCCAGCTTCTTCGATCCCTTGGGCATCATGATGGCATATTGGTCGCCGGTCTTGATGCGCTCTGCGATCTTCAGCGCAGGCATCTGCTGTGCCGCATATTCGAAGCCGAGGATGTCGCCGATGGCGCCTGCGATCCGCCCGTTGGCCGCATCGAGCAGCAGCCCCTGCTGGTCCGGATAGGACTTCACCTCGCCAAAACCGAGCTTGGTCCCATTCTCGCCGATCCACTTTTCTCCGGTGGAGGCGGCGAGCGCACCGACCGGCTTGCCCTTCAGGTCGGCAAGGCTCATCGCCTCGCCGTTGGTGACGAGGCCGAGGTCACTGTCATAGTAGCCTTGCGTGAAGGCTTGGTTGGCCAGACGCTCCGGCGTGATGGTGATGGTCGAGATCGCCATGTCGATCCGGCCCGAGGATGTCGCCGCGAACAGCGCCTGAAATCCGAGGTCTGTGATCGACAGGTCGTCGCCCATCCGCTTGGCGATTTCCTTCACGAGATCGACCTCGAAGCCCTCGAACTCGCTCTTCTCGTTCTTGAACTCCCACGGCGGGTTGGCCGGGTAGGCGCCCACGGCAAGGGTTTCGGCGGCAAGCGGCGTGGCGAAAAGGCCGGCCGCACACAGAACGGATGCGAGAAAACGGTTCATACGATGGTCCCCTGTCAGTGTGCGCCGCCGGGCTATGTTCCCGACTGGGCAGGTGATGTATCCAGATGCCCTTGGCCTATCGTTTCCGGGCCGGAAAATCCAATGATTAATCGGCACGGTGGAGGTGGCAATGGGCAGGATCGCGGTGGTCACGGGGGCTGCGGGCGGCATGGGGCGGGCAATCGTGGAAAGATTGCGTGCGGACGATCTGCATGTCGTGGGTCTGGATGTGAACGAGGCGGGGCTTGCGGGGATGGGGTCCGCCGGGTTCGAGGGTATTGTCGCCGACCTGACGGACCCGGACGCGATCGCGGCGGCTTTTGCGACGATCGGGGCGCGGCATGGCGGGGTCGATGCGCTGGTCAACAACGCGGGCACTTGCCTCATGTCGGATTTCCCCGACATCCCCGCGGCGGAGCTGGACCGGCAGATGGCGCTCAACTTCTCCTCCGCGTTCCATTGCTGTCAGGCGGCGGTGAAGCTGATGGCGGGGCGCGAGGGGGTGCGCAAGATCGTCAACATCTCCTCCAACGGCGCCTACAATTTCGACGTGTTCGACCCGCCGCACTACCGCGCCTCCAAGGCGGCAATGGACACGCTGACCAAGGACCTCGCCCGCCGCTATGCGCGCGACCGGATCTCGGTCAACTCGATCGCGCCCGCAATGACGGAGACGCCGCTCTTCGGCGTGCTCACGGCGGAGGTGCTGGAGCGCGCGATTGCCGCCATGCCGCACGGCCACGCGATGCAGCCCGCCCAGATCGCGGCATGGGTCGGTTTCCTGATCTCCCCCGCGGGCGATGTGTCGAGCGGCAACGTGATCGTGCTCAACCAGGGCCGTGACGTGCGTTAATCGAACCAGTGCGGCGCCTTCTTCAGGCCGGGCCACTGCTCCGGGCTGTGGCCGTAGATGATCGTCGCGTCCCGCTCCTTTGCCAGTGCCAGCAGCCGCGCGCCGTGGTGGATCGCCTGATCCTCATCCCAGGAGCCTTTGAACCGCTCCTCCACCTCCGCCGCCCGGCTGATCGCGTCGGAGGTCAGGAGCACCCAGCCTGTCACCGGCAGGTGCACCATGAAGGCGAGCTGTCCGGGCGCGTGGCCGGGGCAGAGCAGCACTTCGAACCCCGGACCCAGCGTTACATCTTCGATCACAAGGCGGTAGTCGGCCTCGGGCCAGTCCATCGCCTGTTTGCCGGACCAGTAGAGCGGCCGGGGCAACGCACGCTCCGCCGCCACAATCAGGATCGGGACGCCGGGAAAGCCTGCCATATGCCCGACATGGTCGATGTGGGTATGGCTCTGGATCATCAGCGTGATGTCGGACCGCGCAAGGCCGAGGTGCGCCAGTTGCGCGTCCGGCATCGTCTCCCGCGTCACGGACAGGACGCGCCCGAACCCGCCCAGCGCATCCTCCGCAGTGGCCGCCTCCGCATCGTCGGCGTATTTCGCGGGAAAGCCGGTGTCGATCAGGATCCGCTCGTCGGCGTCCGTCTCGATCAGCGTGCCGCAGATGCCGATGGTCCGGGGTCCGGCATGGACCTCGAACAGACCGTAGTCGAGCATGGCGAGGCGCTTGGGCTTTCCTTTCAGAACAAAGGGACGGATCATTGCATGGCCTTCCTGCCTGATGCCGCCATGAACCGGAGCCTGCCCGTGAAAGTCAAGATCCACACCCTGTTCCAGTATCTGCTCCAGACCGTCGATGCGGAGCCGGAGGCGGTCGTAGGGCTGTCACTGTCCGCCTCGCCCAGGCTCGGGGACTATCTGGCCGCTCTCGACCCCGGAATGTCGCTTGACTGGAACGGCCGGGATTTTCGCGGTCTTCCGGAATTGCGCGCCCATGTGCTGCGGCAGGCGGGGCTGGAGCGGCTGGCGCTCGGCGATGTTCTGATCACCGCCGGTGCGGCGGAGGCGAACTTCCTCGCCATCATGCAGCGTGTCATGCCCGGTGACCGGATCGTGCTGGAAACCCCGGGCTGGCCGCAGGCGGAGGTTCTGGCCCGCGCGAAGGGCGCCGAGATCGTCTATGTGATCCGGCGCGAGGAAGACCGCTGGCGCCTCCCGCTCGACCGGCTGGCGGAGGCCGTGACGCCGGGCACGACGCTGATCTTCCTCACCAACCCCAACAATCCCACCGGCGCGCTTTTGGACGCGGCAGAGATGGCGGAGGTCGTCCGCATCGCCGACGCCGTGGGGGCGTGGCTGTTGGTGGACGAGGTCTATGCCGGGCTCGAATGGGACGGGCCGCGCGCGCCTTCCGTGGCGGGCCTGTATGCGCGCGGGATCACCACCGGATCGGTCAGCAAGGCGCTGGGCTTGCAGGGGCTGCGGACGGGTTGGCTGATATGCCCCGATCCGGGCCTTGTGATGGACGCCGTGATCCTGCGCGAGAATGCGTCCGAGATCATGAACGTCATGGGCGAGGTGATTGCGGAGGTGGCGCTCCGGCCCGAACGGCTGGCCCCCGCGATGGACCGCGCGCGGTCCGAGGCGCTGGAGAACCTCGCGCTGCTGGAGACGTGGATGGCGACGCGTGACGTAGACTGGGTCGCGCCGTGCGCAGGACTGATCGGACTGGCGCGCCTGCCGGACGGGATCGACAGCGACGATTTCGCGAGACGGCTTCTGGGACCGCCTTATCGGACCTTCCTGCTGCCCGGTTCGGCCTACGGCCAGCCCCACCACATCCGGCTCGGCGTCGGCGGCGGGGCGGGCGTCAACCTTGGCCTCGGGTTGGAGCGGATCGGGCACCTCCTCGCGGACCACGGTGCGGAGTCGCTCCGCCATTGAGGCGGGGGGATGGGCCAATAGCTCTTCAGGCTCAGTCCAGTTTTCGGCAGCACGATGAGCTGGCAGGCTGTGGCGCCGGCGACGTCTTTCGCAGGCCGCTGAAAAATCCGCTGGGGTGGAACGGTTTCGCGGGGACGGGATCGACCGCCGGGCGCATCCGGCCTGCAGGTGCAGACGGTCAATGCGACTGATGTCGGTTCCGGGCCTCAGACGGTCAGCATTCGTGGCAAGGTGTTGGCCGCCAGTGGCAGGAGAAGGCAGGACCGCAGTGTTTCAACGCCGCGACAGACGGTTTTCCGCCACGCAGCCGACGATCCTCGCCCCAGCGGACGCCTATTCGATTCGCCTGCGGTCATTCAGGGACAGATCGTAGCCCTTGTGCCGAATGATACGCCCGCCGATCGCCGAGTATTTTGACTACAGGACGATATGCAGGGTCACTCAGGTCCGGCTCAGGTCAGCAGCGAACGCGCGGCATCATATCATTCGTCTGCCCCGAGGTCGGCTTGCGGGCCGTGCCCGGCAAATGGCTGCGCACCACAGCCTTCCCCACGCGGCGTTCGGTGTAACCATCCGTTGTCTGGCAATCGGCTCGATTGGGCCTGCGTCTGCTCTCCTTGAACCATCATGCCGCTGCGGTCCTCCATCAGAGCGCATGGCCGATGAAACCACGGCATCCGGTCCGAGACGCGGCTCCACGAGGAGGGTTATCTCAACCCCGCGGATCGCTGGGTCTGCAATCTTGGGCTCGCGGGCGAGGTGCCGGACCGGTCGAGCGTCTCCAAGAACCGGCATGGCCGGCTCGCCGGATACGATGCCCTGCGGTCGGTGTTCGAGATGATGGTGCGCCGCTACGTCTAGGCGGGGCTGACCGGCGGCACCGGCGCCCTTGTCTCCTCTCGTGGTTTGCAAGCAAACCATTGCCGGGCGATGGACGGCTGATGCCAACCGGTTCCGCCGACCGGAGCCAGAGGAGATCGGAGAGGTTTGGGCCACGAAGGCTACCGTCTCGTGCCGCGTCCGGGCCTATTTCGACAGGCTCGATGCCGAAGCCGCCGTCCCGCCAAGCGAAACCTCTGCACAAGCCGCCCAAGGCGATCTCAACGTTGGGGTTGAACAACCATAACGGCCGACCCTGAGATGGAGTTGTCGGCGGGCCCTTGGCGCTTTTGGGCTGCCCCCCATTTGCACGCGTGCCGCATCAAACCTACCGCCGCGTCGAGATCATCGCGGCCTTGCCGGACGCCGGTATTGGTCGGCGCAACAGATGCTGCGCATCATCGAGGGTGAGGAGGTCGTGGCGCCAGTGGCACCGCGCCCCGCCGACGAACGGTTCCGGGGGGCGTCCGTCTCCGCCGTAGCCAGGCGCAACGGCGTCGCCCGAAGCCTGCTGTTCCGAAGGCGCCGGCCAATGGATGAGGGGGGCATGGCCATTGTGCGCCTGATCCGCCTCGTTGCTACCCCCGAAGAGAACCACTCCGGGAGCATTTCCAGTAATGCACACGGCCCAACCTGAGAGAACAGTTGAGGCGACGCAATGCGGCCCTTGAAGGCCGAGCCGCTTAGCAGACTCGCTATCTCACTTGGCGGCCTGAATCTGTTTCAGCAAAGCGTCGCCGTTCTCGGCAACGAAATTGTCCCAGACGGGCTTCACCACGGCCTGAAAAGCCGCAGCATCCACGTCTCTGTTGACCTTCATGCCCTCGTCCTCAAGACCCGCGATCATCGCCTCCTCGTTCTTGGTCACCAGCGCGCGCTGCATGTCCACGGACGCTTTCGCCGCCTCGGTGATCACCTTTTGCTGCTCGGGTGGGAGGCCGTCGAACTTCGCCTTGTTCATGGTCCAGCCCAAAGCCGCATAGGCGTGCTGGGTCAGGCTCAGATATTTCTGCACCTCGTTGAACTTGAATGAGACCACGACGCCGATGGGGTGATCCTGCGCGTCGACCACGCCAGTTTCGAGCGCGGTGTAAAGCTCGGCCACCGGAAGCTGCTGCGGGTTCGCGTCGAGAAGCGCAAACATATCATTGAGCGCCTTGGAATTGTTCACCCGCATCCGCAGGCCTGCAAGGTCGCCGGGCTCCCGGATCGGCCCGCGATTGTTGGTCATGTTGCGGTAGCCGTTCTCGGGATAGCCAAGGACGTGCAGTCCGTCCGACGCCAGCGCCTCGGTCACGACCTTACCGGGCGCGCCATCGAGGGCCGCATAGGCCACCTCGCGCGTGGGGAAGATGAAGGGCAACTCGAAAGCGCCTGCTTCGGGCACGAGGCCGGTATAGTTGTTGAGTCCGACCAGTGTGATGTCGATGATCCCCGAGCGGGTGCCGTCGATCATCTGCTGGTCGTTGCCGAGTTGCCCGTTGGGATAGATCTGGACAGTGATCTCGCCCTTGGTGCCCTCCTCGACCCGGCGCTTGAACTCCAGCGCCATGGTCTGCTGGAGGTCCGTCTCCGGGACCGGGTGGGCGAAACGGAGCGTGGTCTGCGCCTGTGCCGTTCCCGAAGCGGCAAGTAGGGCCGCGAGGCAAGCGGCCTTCAATAGTCTGGACATGGTATTCCTCCCTGGAATTGGATCAGCCCGCGATGATGTTCATCGGAACGATGATGAGAGCCGGGAACAGGATGAACAGCCCCAGCAGAAAAAGATACACGACGATGAAAGGCAGCGTGCCTGCCACCACCGTCGACATCGGCGCCCGGCCAACGCCGCAGACGACGTTGAGCACCGAGCCTACCGGCGGCGTGATGAGGCCGATGCAGGAGTTCATGATGAACATCAGGCCGAAGTAGACCGGATCGATGCCCGCGAGCTTGATGAGCGGCATCAGGAGCGGCACGAGGATCAGAACCGAGGGCACGAGATCCATGACCATGCCGACTAGAAAGACGATCGCCATGATGACGAGCATCAGAAAGCGGGGATTGTCCACCAGCGCACCGAGGGCGGTCGCCAACTGCTGCGGAAGTTGCGCGATGGTGATAAGCCAAGCGGCGACCATCGCGCAACCCACGAGGAACATGACCATCGCTGTGGCACGCCCCGCCCGGATCAGCGCACCAACGAGCTCGCCCCACGTCATTTCCCGGTAGAACACCATGGAGACGAGGATCGCGTAGACCGCCGCGACCACCGCCGCCTCGGTCGGCGTGACGATCCCTGTCCGAATGCCTCCGATGATGATGACCGGCATCAGAAGCGCCCAGAAGCTGCCCTTGAAGGCCTGCCATCGCTCTGCAGCGGTTGCGCGCTCACTGACGTCGAGTGGCTCGCGACGTACCAAGATCGACCAGGTGACCATCAGCGCAAGCCCCATCATCAATCCCGGCGCGATCCCTGCTAGAAAGAGTTTGGCAATGGAAATGTTGCCCGCCACACCCACGACGATCAGCGGGAGCGAAGGCGGGATGATCGGTGCGATGATCCCGCCCGAGGCGAGCAAGCCCAGCGACCGCCCCTGCGGATAGCCGCCCTGCTTCATCATCGGGTAGAGGATCGAGACCAGCGCCGCCGCATCCGCCACGGCCGATCCCGAAAGACCGGCCAGCAGGACCGATGTCAGGATCGCGACGTAACCGAGACCTCCCTTGCGGTGGCCGAGCATGCTTGTGGCCAGCCGCACGATCCGGCGCGATAGGCCACCTGTCGACATGACCTCTCCTGCGACAAGGAAGAACGGGATCGCCAGCAGCGGGAAGCTGTCGATGCCGTTGATCAGGGATTGGGACAGGATATCGACGCTGACCGTGTCGAGCTGCACCATTAACGCCAAAGCAGAGAGAAGGAGCGCGAAGGCCACCAGAAGCCCAAGCAGGATGGACCCGATCAGAACGCCGAGAAACAGGGCGAGCGTCATTCGACGGGGGACTCTGCGGGGTGATCGCGCGGGGCGGGCAAGGCGATCTGACGGAGCGCTATGCCCGTCATCAAGGCCCCGCCGACGACGCCGGCAAGGTAGAAGAGCGCAGTCGGCAGACCCGTGACCTGGCTGACATTGGCCCAGTTGAGTTGCATCTGCCGCCAACAGCCAAGGACGAACATCGCCATCAGACCGGCAATGACGAGTCGTGTGGCGATCCAGAGCGCAGGGACGGCGCGGGGCATCACGCGCTCGGCGAATTCGGCCACGCCCAGATGTTCATTTGCACGCAGCGTCAGCGCAGCGCCCAGCATGACGATCCACACGAAGCCCAGTCGCGACAATTCGATGGCAGGCCGCAGCCCGGAGGAAAAGCCGTATCGAAGAACGACGTTGATGAAGACGAGGATCATCATCGCCGCCATCAACAGGGCGAGGAGCCGCTCGAGCCCGATCCACAAGGCGTCTCGGCTTGCCTGCATTCTGGCACCTCCTGACCCCCCGGACAGACACGGGGGGGACTATCCCGCGTTACCGTCACGTATTTTCGGGTGGATATCCATACCCATTAACAAGGCTGGACGACGTCGAAGGTGCGGCGCCCAAGGCAACCCGAGAGATGAACCCATTGAACCGCCCCGGTTTCATGGAAGGCCGGTTCGTTGGCTCAGGCGACGATATCGAGATCGACGTCGCATCGATGAAGTTCTGCCCTGCCTCGGCTGGCGAGATGTTCCCGATAGGCCCGAGGTGGCGCCGATTGTTGAACCAAAGCGCCGAGCGTGAAATCTGAGTCGATGGGATTCCCCTGATCTCGATTTTGTAATTCATCCTGTTTGGGAGGATGGATCATGTCAGCCGCTTTACCAATGGCGGTTCGAGCGCGGTTTCAGGCGTATGTCGAGGAAGGTTTGAGTGGACGTGCGGCGGCCGCGCGTCCGAAGCTTTCCGGCGGCCACTGGCGTTTGCTGGCCTGGTCGGATCCGTGAGCGCGGTGATGTCACGCCGGATGTCCAGGGGCGGCCACGAGATCTTGGCAAGCTCGCACCTCACCGCGGGTTTCTGGAAGAATTGCTCGCGCAGGATGGTGACATCATGGTGCTGGAACTGGTCGGGACGCTGAAAGCCGCGACGGGCGTTGTCGCACATTCAGCATCTATCGAGCGGTTCCTGCGAAAGCTCGGTTACACGTACAAAATGTCATTGGTGGTCACCGAACGGCTCCGCGCCCGTGTGAAGCACCGTCGCCGGGACTGGCTCAGGCACCCGTGT
>JBBSVE010000124.1:0-8715 GCA_038233815.1 Rhodobacterales bacterium | reverse complement strand
TGATATTGAGCTTCCCGTCGGTCATCGGCGCCGCCTCCGTTTTTCTGTCCGAAAATATCCTCGGGGTGGGTGCGGGAGGGGCAGACGGCCCCTCCCGCCGGTCTCCATCAGGCGCATCGCCCGACCGCCCAAAAAGTGCGGCCCGCTCGCGCAACACAAACCCGCCGCGGTCCGCCCCCGCATCCCGTCCAAGCCGCGCCGCCGCCGCAAAGAACCCCGGTGCCGGCAACGCGCCATCCATTCGAGACACGCACACCACCGCCCGGAACGGTCGCCCCGAGGCCGCATCCTCGGCCATGGTCTCCTCCAGCGCCTGTGTCAGACGCGCGATCGATCCCGCCCCCGACAGCGCCAATGCCCGCGCCAGCACACCGTAGCCCATCGTTTCGCCCCGTGCCGCCAGCCCGTCCAGCGCTTCGGCCAGACCGGGGATCACGCCTCCTCGTCGCCCTGATCGGCGACGCGCGCGACCGACACCACGACCTCCGCCGCACCCGTGTCGAACACCCGCACTCCGCCAGCGGAGCGCGAGCGGAAGGAAATCCCCTCCACCGGACACCGGATCGACTGGCCGGTGGAGGTGGCGAGCATGACCTGATCCGACCGCTCCACCGGGAAGCAGGCGACCAGCGCCCCGTTCCGCCCCGCCATTGCCCGGACCCCCTGGCCGCCACGCCCGCGGACCGGGTAGTCGTGGCTCGACGACAGCTTGCCCGACCCGCCCTCGGTCACGGTCAGGATCAGATCCTCCGCCGCCGACATCTGCGCGAACCGCTCCAGAGGCAGCGCGCCCGGCTCCACTGCGCCCTCGTCCTCGTCGGCCTCCGGCTCCTCCAGCACACCTTCCTGCGCGCGGCGCATCTTGAGGTAGGCAGCACGTTCGTCCGGCGTCGCCTCGAAATGCCGGATCACCGACATCGACACCACGCGGTCGCCGGTCCCCAGCCGGATGCCCCGGACGCCGGTCGAGCCGCGGCTCTTGAACACCCGCACCTCGCTCGTGGGAAAGCGGATCGCACGGCCCCCCGACGTGACCAGCATGATGTCGTCGTTCTCGTCGCAGATCCGTGCATTCACGAGGGACACCCCGTCCGGCAGCCGCATCGCGATCTTGCCGTTGCGCATCACGTTGGTGAAATCCGAAAGCGCGTTCTGGCGCACGTCCCCGTCGGAGGTCGCGAAGAAGATCTGCGCTGCGTCCCACTCCTCCTCCGGCAGGTCCACCGGCAGGATCGCGGCGATGGAGATGCCGGGCACGATCGGCAGGATGTTGACCATCGCCTTGCCGCGCGCCGACCGCCCCGTCAGCGGCAACCGCCAGGTCTTCAGCTTGTAGACCATCCCGTCGGTGGTGAAGAAGAGCAGGTTGGTGTGCGTGTTGGCCACGAACAGCGTCGTCACCACGTCGTCTTCCTTGGTGGACATCGAGGACAGCCCCTTGCCGCCCCGCCGCTGCGCCCGGAACTCCGCCAGGGGCGTGCGCTTGATGTAACCGCCGGAGGTGATGGTCACGACCATATCCTCGCGCTCGATCAGATCCTCGTCCATCATGTCGCCGGACCAGTCCACGATCTCGGTCCGGCGCGGCACGGCGAACAATTCCTTCACCTCGCGCAATTCGTCCGAGATGATGCCCATGATCCGGTCGCGCGACCCCAGGATGTCGAGGTAATCCTTGATCCGGCCCGCCAGCTCCTCCAGCTCGTCCGTAATCTCCTTCACCCCCATCGCGGTCAGGCGTTGCAGCCGCAACTCGAGGATCGCGCGGGCTTGCACTTCGGAGAGGTTGTAGGTCCCGTCCTCGTTCACCTTGTGCGTCGGATCGTCGATCAGGCGGATGTAGGGGATGATGTCATGCGCGGGCCAGCGCCGGGTCATCAGCTTTTCGCGCGCCTCGGCCGGGTCGGCGGAGGCGCGGATCGTCGCCACGATCTCGTCCACGTTCGAGACCGCGACCGCCAGACCGCAAAGCACGTGGCTCCGTTCCCGCGCGCGGCGCAGCTCGAACGCGGTGCGCCGTGCCACGACTTCCTCGCGGAAGGTGATGAAATGGGTGAGGAAATCGCGCAACGTCAGTTGCTCGGGGCGGCCCCCGTTGAGCGCCAGCATGTTGCAGCCGAAGGAAATCTGCATCGGCGTAAAGCGGAAGAGCTGGTTCAGCACCACGTCCGCCGTCGCGTCGCGCTTCAGCTCGATCACCACGCGCACGCCGATCCGGTCGCTTTCGTCCTGCACGTGAGCGATACCCTCGATGCGCTTTTCGCGCACCATCTCGGCGATGCGCTCGATCATCGTGGCCTTGTTGACCTGATAGGGCACCTCGTCGATCACAATGGCCCAGCGGTCCTTGCGGATCTCCTCCACCCGCGTCTTGGAGCGGATGATGACCGAGCCGCGACCCTCCAGATAGGCCTTGCGCGCCCCGGCCCGGCCGAGGATCTGCGCGCCCGTGGGAAAGTCCGGTGCGGGAATGATCTCCATCAGCGCCTCGGTGGACAGGTCCGGCTCCGCGATCAGCGCCAGCGTGCCGTCGATGACCTCACCCAGATTGTGCGGCGGAATGTTCGTCGCCATGCCGACCGCGATTCCGCCCGCGCCGTTGACGAGCATGTTGGGGAACCGCGCGGGGAGGACCGTCGGCTCGCGGTCCTTGCCGTCGTAATTGTCCTGAAAATCGACGGTGTCCTTGTCGATGTCGGCCATCAGGAAGTTCGCGGTCTTGGCCATCCGCACTTCGGTGTAGCGAAACGCCGCCGCCTTGTCCCCGTCCATGGAGCCGAAGTTGCCCTGACCGTCCAGCAGCACCAGCGACATGGAGAAATCCTGCGCCATCCGGACCAGCGCGTCATAGATCGCCGAATCGCCGTGGGGGTGATATTTCCCCATCGTATCCGCCACCGGACGGGAGCTTTTGCGGTAAGGTTTGTCGAACGTGTTGCCCACGTCGTTCATCGCGTAGAGGATTCGTCGGTGGACCGGCTTCAGACCGTCCCTCAGATCCGGGATCGCGCGGGAAACGATCACGCTCATCGCATAGTCGAGATAGGCGGTCTTCATCTCCTCGACGATGTCGATCGAATGCTCCGAGGGCGCTGGCGTCGCGGGGCCGCCTGCAGTGCTGTCCGTATCGTCCGGTATGTCGGTCACGTCGCCTGCTCTCTCTGCCCGGGGCACCCTTTGGGGTGCATAAATCTTGTGGTCAGGTTATAGGGAAACGCCATCCCCGGTGCAATGCGCACGCGCGGCTCAGTGATGCGCGCGCGTCGGCCTGTCGAACACCTTGCGCCCCATTAGCGACGCCGATCCACCATCAGCCGCGTGGTTCGGCTGCGGTCGTCGAGGAACCGGTTCAGTTCCATCAGATCGAGCGAGCTTACCAGCCCGCTTTCGTGCAGCAGGTCCATCACCAGATGCGCCTCCCGCACTGTGGTCCCGCCCGGGACCGTGGTGCCCACGGCGGGCGCAATGGCGGGGTCGAGGAAACCCACGTCAAGGCTGACGTGGAGCAAACCGTTCGCCGCCTCCACCCGTTCGAGGAAGCCGCGCAAGGGGGCGACGATGCCGAACTCGTCCAGCACCCGCATGTCGGTGATCTCCAGATCGTGCTTCAGGCGTGCTGCATGGTCCGCCGGATCGACGGAGCGGATGCTGAAGAGGCAGATGTTGCCGAACGGGATCGGGGCGGGGAAGGGCGGGGAAGCGTCGAACCCGTCGCGCCCAGCGATGTAGGCAATGGGCGTGCCGTGGAGATTGCCGCTCGTCGTCGTAAGCGGCGGATGGAAGTCCGAATGCGCGTCTAGCCAGAGGAGGAATTGCGGGCGCCCGACGGACTGCGCGTGATCCACCGCCCCGGCGACCGTGTCCAACGCCAGCGAGTGATCGCCGTCGAGGATGATCTGCGGGCCCGCGCCCATCGCCTCCGGCGTGGCCTGCCGGAGGGCGACCGTCCAGCCCAGAACGTCGCCCAGCGAATGGACCGCCGGATTCGCGCACTCGCCGGACCGCGGCGTGGGCCCGACATCGCCCCGATCCTCGACCGCGTGACCGAGATCGCGCATCGTCTGAACTATGCCCACGACGCGTTAGGCGGCGGGGCCCATCAGGCAGCCGGCGCGGCGTTGACCCGAATCGATTGGCACGCCGATCAGGATGCAGGTCTGGGGCATGGGGGGCTCTCCGTGGCTCGTGGGGGCGGGGTATGGCGCGGTTCGGGGCCGAGGTCACAACAACTTTCGCGGCGGCCTGCCTCTGCGACGCCGGGTACCATTGGCGCGGGCGGAATTGTGGCCTACGTTGTGCACACTTCAGGAGGGATTGCGCCGATGATCGTCGAACTTGGACATTTCGCGCTGATCCTCGCCATTTGCGTGGCGCTTCTCCAGACGGTCCTGCCGCTGGTCGGCGCGCAGAAGGGCTGGAGCGGCTGGATGGCGGTCGCCGCACCCGCCGCGGGTCTGCAGTTCATGCTGATCGGCATGAGTTTCGCGGCGCTGACATGGGCCTTCGTGACCTCAGACTTTTCCGTGAAGCTGGTGGTGGACAATTCCCATACGCTGAAGCCGATGCTCTACAAGCTCGCGGGTGTCTGGGGCAATCACGAGGGCTCGTTGCTTTTGTGGGTGCTGATCCTGTCGGCGTTCGGCGCGGCCGTGGCGGCCTTCGGGGGGAACCTGCCACCCACGCTCCGGGCCCGTGTGCTGGCGGTTCAGGGCTCCATCGGGGTCGCGTTTCTGGCTTTCATGCTGCTAACCTCGAATCCGTTCCTGCGGTTGGACATGGTGCCCTTCAACGGACATGACCTGAACCCGCTGCTGCAGGATCCCGGCCTCGCCTTCCATCCGCCGTTCCTCTACCTCGGCTATGTCGGGCTGTCGGTGTCGTTCTCCTTTGCCGTTGCCGCCCTGATCGAGGGGCGTGTGGATGCCGCATGGGGCCGCTGGGTCCGGCCATGGACGCTGGCTGCCTGGATCTTCCTCACCGTCGGTATCGCGATGGGGTCGTGGTGGGCTTACTACGAGCTTGGCTGGGGCGGCTTCTGGTTCTGGGACCCGGTGGAGAATGCGAGCTTCATGCCGTGGCTGATCGCTGCCGCCCTCCTCCACAGCGCCATTGTGGTGGAAAAGCGCGAGGCGCTCAAAAGCTGGACTGTGCTGCTGGCGATCCTCGCCTTCGGATTTTCGCTGATCGGCACGTTCATCGTGCGTTCGGGCGTCATCACCTCGGTCCATTCCTTTGCCAGCGATCCCTCGCGCGGGATCTTCATTCTGGCCATCCTCGGGGTCTTCACCGGGGGGGCGCTTCTGCTATTCGCACTGCGCGCGGGCACGATGGAGGCGAAAGGCGTCTTTGCCCCGGTCAGCCGCGAATCGGCACTGGTCGCGAACAACCTCCTGCTGGCGGTGGCGTGTTTCGTCGTCTTCATCGGGACGATCTGGCCCTTGGTGGCGGAGATGCTCTGGTCGCGAAAGCTATCCGTCGGCGCGCCGTTCTTCGATGCGGCCTTCACGCCCTTCATGGTGGTGCTGGCCCTGCTTCTCCCCATCGGTGCCATAATGCCGTGGAAGCGCGGGACGGCCCGACGCGGGCTTCGTGCACTGGTGCCCGCGCTCTTGTTGTCGCTGGCGCTTATGGCGCTGGCCTTCGCGGTGCAGACCGGAAAGACGGCGCTGGGACCGCTGGGGCTGGGGCTGGGCGCATGGGTGGTCTTCGGATCGCTCACCGACCTTTGGCAGCGCGCGGGTCGGGGCGGGGTCGTCGCACGGATCGCACGGATTGCGCGGATGCCCCGGGCCGACTGGGGCAAGACGGTGGCGCATGCGGGCTTTGGCGTCACGATCTTTGCCGTGGCCGCGATGCTGTCCTGGGCGGTGGAGGATATCCGTGTCATGGCGGTCGGCGACAGCTTCGATCTGAAAGGCAACCGGATCACGCTGGCGGCGGTGGAGGAGGGGCGCGGCCCGAATTACGTGACCCGCATGGCGACCTTCCGGGTTGATCGTGGCGGCAAGAGCTTCGAGATGCACCCCGAAAAGCGGTTCTATCCTGTGGCCCGGATGCCGACGACGGAAGCCGCGATCGACCAGAGCGTGACGCACGACCTCTACGTGGTGCTGGGCGACCGGCAGGACGATGGGCGCTGGGCGGTGCGAAGCTATTGGAAGCCCTTCGCCGACTGGATCTGGGGCGGTGCGCTCCTGATGGCGCTGGGCGGCACACTGAGCCTTGCCGACCGCCGCTACCGGATCGCGGCGGGTGCGCGGCGGGCGGCTCGCACCGTGCCGGCTGAATGATCCGGGCCCTCGTCCTCTGGCTGCTGCTCGCTGGCCCCGTGCTGGCGGTCCAGCCGGGGGAGATGCTGCGCGATCCGGCGCTGGAGGCGCGGGCGCGCGACATCTCCCAGACGCTGCGGTGCCTCGTGTGTCGCAACGAAAATATCGACGACAGCGACGCGGGCCTTGCCCACGATCTCCGCATGCTGGTGCGCGAGCGGCTGACCGACGGCGATACGAACGCGCAGGTCGTGGCCTTTGTCGTCGACCGCTACGGCGAGTTCGTGCTTTTGCGCCCGAATGCCAAGGGCGCGAACCTGATCCTGTGGCTCGCGGGGCCGCTGTTGCTGGCGCTGGGTGGGGCGGTCGTGGTACTTTACATCCGCAGGCAGCGCACCGCCACGGACCCCGACGGGTTGAGCGAGAGCGAAGAGCGCCGCCTGTCCGAACTTTTGCGGCGCTGAGCGGGTCAGCCGCCGCGTGAAAGCGCCGCAACCCCGGTCCGCGCGATCTCCCGGAGGCCCAGAGGCCGCATGAGGTCGGCGAACGCGTCGATCTTTTCCGGCGTTCCCGTCATCTCGAAGACGAAGCTTTCCAGCGTGCTGTCGACGACATTGGCGCGGAAGATCTCGGCCAGCCGCAACGCCTCGATCCGGTGATCGCCCTGACCTGCCACCTTGAAGAGGGCGAGTTCGCGCTGCACCGACGGCCCCTCCACCGTCAGGTCGTTGACCGCATAGACCGGAACCATACGAGAAAGCTGCGCCTTGATCTGCTCGATCACATGCGGCGTGCCGCGCGTGACGATGGTGATGCGGGACCGGTGGCCCGCATGATCCACCTCCGCCACCGTGAGGCTCTCGATGTTGTAGCCGCGCCCGGAAAAGAGCCCGATCACGCGCGCCAGCACGCCGCTCTCGTTATCGACGACGACCGCGAGGGTATGCTGCTCGATCATCGCCGCATTCGGATCGCGCAGTTCGTAGGCGGAATGGCTGGTCGCGCCGGATTTTATATTAAGCGGGGGCATGGAGGGCTCCTCGTCAGAGCGGGGCAAGATGCGCGGGTCACACCAGCACCGCGCCCGCGGCCGTTATGGCGCCTTGGGTGTCGGCGTTCGACAGCAGCATCTCGTTGTGAGGCTTGCCGGAGGGGATCATCGGGAAGCAGTTTTCGTGCTTCTCCACCAGACAGTCGAAAATAACCGGGCCGTCATAGTCCAGCATTTCCATGATCGCGTCGTCGAGCTTCGCGGGATCGCGGCACTGAATGCCCTTGCAGCCGAAGGCGTCTGCGAGCTTCACGAAATCGGGGAGCGATTCCGACCAGCTCTGTGAATAACGCTCGCCGTGCAGCAATTCCTGCCACTGGCGGACCATGCCGAGACGCTCGTTGTTGAGGATGAACTGCTTGACCGGCGTGCGGAACTGCATCGCGGTCCCCATCTCCTGCATGTTCATCAGCCACGAGGCGTCCCCCGCCACGTTGATGACCAGCGCGTCCGGGTGCGCGACCTGAACGCCGATCGACGCGGGAAGCCCGTAGCCCATCGTGCCGAGACCGCCCGACGTCATCCAGCGGTTCGGCTCCTCGAAGCCCAGATATTGCGCGGCCCACATCTGATGCTGGCCGACCTCGGTCGTGATGTAGCGGTCGCGTCCCTTCGTCAGCGCCTCGAGCCGTTCCATCGCATACTGCGGCTTGATCGTGGCGGTGGAGCCCGTGTAGGCGAGGCATTTGCGCGCCCGCCACTCCGCGATGCCCGTCCACCATGTGTCGAAGGCTGCGCGGTTGGTGCGGCGCCCCCGGTCCTTCCAGAGCGCCAGCGCGGCCTCCAGAACCTCCGCCACGTCGCCCAGGATCGGAACCTCGACGCGGATCACCTTGTTGAGGCTCGACGGATCGATGTCGACATGGACCTTGCGGCTGTTGGGCGAGAAATCGGCGATCCGTCCGGTGATCCGGTCGTCGAACCGCGCCCCGATGTTGAGCATCAGATCGCAGCCGTGCATCGCGAGGTTCGCCTCATAGGTGCCGTGCATCCCGACCATGCCGAGCCACGCCTCCCCCGAGGCAGGATAGCAGCCGAGGCCCATCAGCGTGGAGGTGACGGGAAAGCCGGTGGCCGCGACCCACTCGCGCAGGAGTGCCGTCGCGCGCGGACCGGAATTGATGACACCGCCGCCGGTGTAGAAGACCGGGCGCTCCGCCGTCTCGATCAGCTCCACCATGCGGGCGATGGCGTCGGGGTCGCCCTTGGTGCGGGGCTGGTAATGGCTGACCTTTGCCTCCGGTGCGGGGGTGTAGTCGGCGGTCGCGAACTGGACGTCCTTCGGAATGTCGATCAACACCGGGCCGGGGCGGCCATGGGTCGCCACGTGGAACGCCTGATGGATCGTCTCCGCCAGCTTTGCGGGATCCTTCACCAGCCAGTTGTGCTTGGTGC
>JBBSVE010000123.1:0-8720 GCA_038233815.1 Rhodobacterales bacterium | reverse complement strand
CGCGAGGGGTTCCATCAGGACTGGAATACGCTGATCTTCAACTACGGGCGCACCGAGGTCGCGAATTATCTGACCTCCAACGCGCTCTATTGGCTGGAGGAATATCACCTCGACGGGCTGCGCGTGGATGCCGTGGCCTCGATGCTCTACCGCGACTATTCGCGCAGTCAGGGTCAGTGGGTGCCCAACCGCGACGGGGGGCGGGAGAATTACGAGGCCATCGCGCTTCTGCGCGCGGTCAACGTCGCGGCCTACGGGCACCATCCCGGCATCATGACCGTGGCGGAGGAAAGCACCGCGTTCCCCGGCGTATCGCGGCCCGTGGACCATGGCGGACTCGGCTTCGGCTTCAAATGGAACATGGGCTGGATGAACGACACGCTGGCCTACATGCAGCGCGATCCGGTTCACCGCAGGCACCATCACCACCAGATGACGTTCGGCCTGCATTACGCGTGGTCGGAGAATTACGTCCTGCCGATCAGCCATGACGAGGTGGTGCACGGCAAAAGCTCGATGCTGGAAAAGATGCCCGGCGACCGGACGGCGAAGTTCGCCAACCTGCGCGCCTATTACGGGTTCATGTGGGGTCATCCGGGCAAGAAGCTGATCTTCATGGGGTGCGAGTTCGGGCAAAGCCGGGAATGGGCGCATGCCCGCTCGCTAGACTGGCATGAACTGGACGGGCCGGAGGGCGGACTGCATCGCGGGCTCCAGACCCTCGTGCGCGATCTGAACACGCTCTACCGCGGCTGGCCCGCACTCCATGTCAACGACAGCCGCCCCGAGGGGTTCGACTGGATCGCGGCAAATGAGGCGGAGGCGAGCTATCTCGTCTGGCAGCGGCGCGGCGGTGCGGACGATCCGGCGGTTCTGGTCGCGGTGAACTTCACCCCAGTGGAGCGGCGGGTGCGGATCGGCCTGCCCGCGCCGGGCGACTGGACGGAACTGCTCAATACCGATGCGGCGCGCTATGGCGGCGGGAACCGGGGCAACATGGGCGCCGTTCCGTCCGAGGATATCGCGTGGAACGGGCATCCCCAATCGGCCATGCTGACACTGCCACCACTGTCGGCGGTGTTTTTGGGGCAGGGCCGGGGCGGGGTCTGACACGCCACAATCAGGCGGGGTTCACACCGCCACAGGGAGGGGACGGAATGCATTCCAAGACCACGCGGCTTTCATCGCAGGCGATGGCCTTCGTGCTCGCAGGCGGACGCGGCAGCCGGCTGAAGGAGCTGACGGACAGTCGCGCCAAGCCTGCGGTCTATTTCGGCGGCAAAACCCGGATCATCGATTTTGCGCTGTCGAACGCGCTCAATTCCGGCATCCGCAAGATGGCGATCGCGACGCAATACAAGGCGCACAGCCTGATCCGCCACATGCAGCGCGGCTGGGGCTTCTTTCGGGCCGAGCGCAACGAATATCTCGACATCCTGCCGGCGAGCCAGCGGGTGGCGGAGAACAAATGGTATCTGGGCACCGCCGACGCGGTGACGCAAAACATCGACATCGTCGACAGCTACGGCATCAAGTATGTCGTGATCCTCGCGGGCGATCATATCTACAAGATGGATTACGAGATCATGCTCCAGCAGCATGTGGACAGCGGGGCCGACGTGACCATCGGTTGCCTGACCGTGCCGCGAATGGAAGCCGTGGCCTTCGGCGTCATGCATGTGGACGAGACGATGCGGATCACGGATTTCCTCGAGAAACCCAAGGATCCGCCGCCGATCCCGGGCGATCCCGACCATGCGCTGGCCTCCATGGGGATATACGTCTTCGACTGGGCCTTCCTGCGCGATCTTCTGATCCGCGACGCAGAGGACGACAATTCGAGCCACGATTTCGGCAACGATATCATCCCCGACATCGTGAAGAACGGGAAGGCGATGGCGCACAAGTTCTCCGACAGCTGCGTGACCTCGGGGCTGGAGACGGAGCCCTACTGGCGCGACGTGGGCACCATCGACGCCTTCTGGCAGGCCAATATCGACCTTACGGACTTCACGCCCAAGCTCGACATGTATGACAATTCCTGGCCGATCTGGACCTACTCGGAGATCAATCCCCCCGCGAAGTTCATGCATGACGAGGAGAACCGCCGCGGCTTTGCCGTCTCCTCGCTGGTGTCGGGCGATTGCATCGTGTCGGGGTCGGAGATCAGCAATTCGCTCCTCTTCACTGGATGCCGCACGCGGTCCTATGCCTCGCTCGAGTTCGTCGTGGCGTTGCCCAAGGTCGTCGTGAACCGCGGGGCAGAGTTGAAGAACTGTGTAATCGACCGGGGCGTGGTGATCCCGGAAAAGCTGGTCGTTGGACAGGACGCGGACGAGGATTCGAAGTGGTTCCGGCGCACCGAAAGCGGGATCGTACTGATCACGCAGGACATGCTCGACGCGCGTGAGGCGGGGCGCCCAAGGCAATGAAGGACGATGCGCGACAAGGGTTGGAGCGGGGTGCAGCGGCGCGGGCGGTGACGGGGCGGGTGCTGTCGGTCGCCTCCGAATGCGTGCCGCTGGTCAAGACAGGCGGGCTGGCGGACGTCGTGGGCGCGCTCCCCTCCGCGCTGGCGACGCAAGGCTGGGACATGCGCGTCCTGATGCCCGCCTACCGCGCGCTCCGCCCGCGGCTCGTCGATTGGAAGGAGGTCTGGTCGCAGGCCGACCTCTTCGGCGGACCGGGGCGGGTGTTCGCGGGCACGGTCGACGGGATCAGGATGCTCCTTCTCGACGCGCCGCATCTCTATGATCGGGAGGGGGGCCCCTACGCCGGTCCGGCGGGCGACTGGCCCGACAATGCGTTCCGGTTCGCCGCCCTGTCCTGGGCTGCGGCTGATATCGCGCGGAGCGGGCTGCGGGACGGATGGCGGCCGGATGTGCTTCATGCCCACGACTGGCAGGCGGGGTTCGCGCCGGCCTATCTCGCCTATGGCGGCAAGAATGGGGTCAGCTCGGTCATCACGATCCACAACATCTTGTTTCAGGGCTGGGCCGATGCGGCGCTGCTGGGGCCGCTTCGGCTTCCCGCGTGGGATTTCCACGCTGACGCGCTGGAATATTACGGCGGGCTCTCGTCGCTGAAGGCGGGGCTGATCTGCTCGGACCGGATTACCACCGTCTCGCCCCATTATGCCGATGAGCTGATGCGCCCTGAATACGGGATGGGACTGCAGGGCGTCATCGCCGACCGTGCAAGCCGGGTGAGCGGGATCCTGAACGGCGTCGATACCGCGATCTGGTCGCCCGAGGCTGCCGATCATCCCTATTCCGCAGACCGGATGGCGGGCAAGGCAGAGGCTCGGGCGGCGCTTTGTGCGCGCTTCTCGCTCGACGTGCCGGGACCGCTGGCGATTGTGGTGAGCAGGCTCGCGCATCAGAAGGGCATCGACCTCATCGCGGAGGCAGCGCCGCGGTTCGTGGAGGCGGGGGGCGGTCTGATCGTTCTGGGCTCCGGCGAGGGCTGGCTGGAGGCCGCAATGCTGCGGCTGGAGGCGCGCCATCCCGGCCGGATCGCAGTTCGGATCGGCTATGACGAGCATTTGAGCCGAGAGATGTTTGCGGGCGGCGACGCGGTGCTCGTGCCCTCGCGGTTCGAGCCGTGCGGGCTGACGCAGATGTATGGGTTGCGGTATGGCACGCTGCCGGTGGTGGCGGCGGTGGGCGGGCTGGCAGATACGGTCGTGACCGCGAACCCGGCGGCGATTGCCGCGGGCAGCGCCACCGGCATCGTGTTTCACCCGACCGACGCCATCGCGTTCGGGCAGGCGCTCGGGCAACTGCTGGCGCTCCATGCCGACCGCGATCTGTGGCGCAAGGTTCAGGCCAACGCGATGCGCCAGCCCGTGGGATGGGACGCGAGCGCCGCCGCCTATGCCGCACTCTACGCCAGCCTGTCGGAGTGACGCACGGCGCCCCGGTGATGGAGACGGGGCAATCCTGGCCGATGGGCGCTGTCCCGTGCGACAGCGGGACCAACTTCGCGGTCTTCTCCGCCCATGCCGAACGGGTCGAGCTGTGCCTTTTTAACTCCGACGGGGCAGAGACGCGGCATGTCCTACGCAACCGCGACGGCGATGTCTGGCACGGGCATCTGCCGGGAATCCGCCCCGGCGCGCGCTATGGCTACCGCGTGCACGGCCCCTACGATCCCGAGGCGGGCCACCGCTTCAACCCGAACAAGCTGCTGATCGACCCCTATGCGCGGCGATTCGACGGCCGCCTTGCATGGTCCGATGCTGTGATGGGCTACCGTGTCGGCGATCCCCGCGCCGACCTCTCCCTCGACGCGCGCGATTCGGCCCCGTTCGTCCCCAAATCCGTCGTGACGCAGCCCTCCGCCCCGTGGGACGATACCGCCCCCCGGCGGCCGTGGTCGGCGGAGACGCTGATCTACGAGGCCCATGCCAAAGGCCTGACCATGTCCCGGCCGATCTGCCGGAAGGCGTGCGGGGCACCTATCTCGGGCTGTCGTCGGACCCGATGCTGGACCATCTGACGCGTCTCGGCGTCACCGCGATCGAGCTTTTGCCGGTGCACGAGTTCATAGACGACCGCTTCCTCGTCTCGCGCGGTCTTAGGAATTACTGGGGCTACCAGACGCTCGGCTTCTTCGCACCCGCCGCGCGCTACATGTCGACGGACGCGCTGGCCGATTTCCGCGCCATGGTGCGGCGGTTTCATGCGGCCGGGATCGAGGTGATCCTCGACGTGGTCTACAACCACAGTTGCGAGAGCGACGAACTGGGCCCGACGCTGTCCTTCCGCGGCCTCGACAATGCGAGCTACTACCGGCTGAGGGATGGCGGGCGATACTACGTCAACGACACCGGGACCGGAAATACGCTCGACCTCACGCATCCGATGGTGTTGCGGATGGTGATGGACAGCCTGCGCTACTGGGTGGCGGAGATGCATGTCGACGGCTTCCGATTCGACCTGGCCCCGGTTCTGGGGCGCGACCCGGACGGCTTCGACCCGCGCGCGGGCGTTCTGGATGCGCTGCGGCAGGACCCGGTGCTCGCGGGCGTGAAACTGATCGCGGAGCCGTGGGACATCGGGCCGGGGGGCTACCGGCTCGGCCAGTTCCCGCATCCGTTCGCGGAGTGGAACGACCGCTTCCGCGACGGCGTGCGGCGATTCTGGCGGGGCGACGCGGGCATGGCGCCGGACCTCGCCGCGCGCCTCACCGGATCGGCGGACGCGTTCGAGAATGGCGGGCGGGCGGCCCATACCTCGGTCAACTTCCTGACCGCGCACGACGGCTTCACCCTGCGCGACCTCACCAGCTATGCCGAAAAGCACAACCTCGCCAACGGGGAGGGCAACCGCGACGGGCACGGCGACAACCATTCCGACAATATGGGGGTGGAGGGGGCGACGGAGGATGCCGACATCCTCGCCGCCCGTGGCTTGCGCGCGCGCAATCTGCTCGCCACGCTATTCCTGTCGCAAGGCACCCCGATGCTGCTCGCGGGGGATGAGATCGGCAACGGGCAGGACGGCAACAACAATGCCTATGCACAGGACAATGCGACGGGCTGGCTCGACTGGTCGCAGCCCGACACGGCGCTTTGCGCGTTCGTTGCGCGTCTGGTGGCGTTGAGGCGCGCGCATCCTGTGCTGCGCCAACCCGCCTTCCTGCACGGCGGACCGCGTGCCGGCGGCGTCCCCGACGTGATATGGCGCCGGGCCGACGGGGCGGAGCCGGAGGTTGCGGACTGGAACGATCCCGCCTTCCGCTGCCTTGGGCTGGAGATCCGGCATGCTGATCCGGCGAAGCCCGGCGCGATCTTTGCTGTCTTCAACGCCGGTCCCGCGCAACGCCTGACCTTGCCCGACACCGCGGCCTCGTGGCAGCGTCTGCTCGATACCGCGCGGCCCGATGAGGCGCCACAGATGCAACAGGGTGTGGTGGAGATGGCGGCGCAAAGCGTGCTCGTCTTCGCCGGCGCATGAACCGTTACCCAAGGAGACAGAGATGACCTTCAGCACCGTGGCCGTGACACCGTTCGAGGGCCAGAAGCCCGGCACTTCGGGCCTGCGCAAGAAGACCCGGACCTTCATGCAGCCGCACTACCTCGCGACCTTCGTGCAGGCGATCTTCGAGGCGATCGGCGGCGCGTCGGGCAAGTGTTTCGTGCTGGGCGGCGATGGGCGGTTTTTCAACCGCGAGGCGGTGCAGATCATCCTCGCCATGGCGGCGGGGCAGGGCGCGACGCGCGTCATCGTGTGCCGGGACGCCATCCTTTCCACCCCGGCGGCGAGCCATCTGATCCGCCTCAACGGCACGGACGGCGGGATCATCCTGTCCGCCTCTCACAATCCGGGCGGGGAGGAGGAGGATTTCGGGATCAAGTTCAACATGCCCAACGGCGGCCCCGCGCCCGAACAGGTGACCGAGGCGATGTTTGCCGCGACCAAGGATTTGCGCGACTACCGCATCCTGGAGGCCGAACCGGTGGACCTGTCGCGCCTGGGCGACGTGCGCCTGGGCGATATGGTGGTGTCGGTCGTGGATCCGGTCGCGGATTACGCCGACCTGATGGAGACGCTGTTCGATTTTCCGGCGCTGAAAGCCATGTTCGCGGGCGGGTTTCGGATGCGTTTCGATGCGATGAACGCCGTCACCGGACCCTACGCGCGCGAGATATTGGAGACACGGCTCGGTGCCGCGCCCGGAACCGTGGTTCATGCCGTGCCTCTGCCCGATTTCGGCGGGATGCATCCCGATCCCAACCCGACATGGGCCAAGGGTCTGATGGACGAGATGTTCGGCGCGAACGCGCCCGATTTCGGGGCCGCGTCGGACGGCGACGGGGATCGCAACATGGTGGTGGGCCGGGGCATCTACGTCTCGCCCTCGGACAGTCTTGCGGTGCTCGCGGCCAATGCGCATCTGGTCCCGGGCTATGCGGGCGGGCTGAAGGGCGTCGCACGCTCGATGCCTACGTCGGCGGCGGTGGACCGGGTGGCCGCAAAGCTGGGGATCGATTGCTATGAGACGCCGACGGGGTGGAAGTTCTTCGGCAACCTCCTCGACGCCGGGCGCGTGACGCTGTGCGGGGAGGAGAGTTTCGGCACCGGGTCGGATCACGTGCGGGAGAAGGACGGGCTCTGGGCCGTGCTCCTCTGGCTCAACATCCTCGCCGCGCGGGACCGGACCGTGACGGAGATCCTGCAGGACCATTGGCGCACATTCGGGCGGAACTACTACTCCCGCCATGATTTTGAGGCGATCGAGATTGCGAAGGCCGATGCGATGATGAAGGATCTGCGCGCCGGTCTGGACGGTCTCAAAGGCTGGGAGGTGGAGGGCATGACCGTCGCCTCGGCCGACGATTTCGCCTATACCGATCCAGTGGATGGATCTGTCAGCGACCATCAGGGGGTGCGGATCCTGTTCGAGGACGGATCGCGCATCGTGCTGCGTCTGTCGGGAACGGGGACGCAAGGTGCGACGCTCCGGCTTTATCTGGAGCGGTATGCGCCGGGCCCGGACGGGCTGGACGGGGAGCCGCAGGAGGCGCTGGCCGGGGTTATCCGCGCGGCCCACGCCCTGGCCCGGATCGAGGACCATACCGGGCGGCGCGGGCCCGACGTCATCACCTGACGCTATCGCACCGCCAGCCGTCGCGCGGGGCGACGACGGGCGGTGCGAAAGCGACTCTTCTGGGCGGATCGCGACGGGGAACGGGGGGCTTCATGGGCAGTGAGAAACCGGTGCGGTCGGGGCGTCAGGCGCGACAGGAACAGCGCGCGGTTCGGGGTGGCGGTGTGGGCCGTCCCTACATTTTGCGCAACATCCCGACCTACGACGTGATGTCGGAGGAGAACCTGTCACGGATCGAGGCCACCGCCGACCGCATTCTGGCCGAGGTCGGGATCGAGTTCCGCGACGACGCCGTGGCGCTCGACCACTGGCGCCGGGCGGGGGCGGAGGTGGAGGGACTCCTCGTGAGGTTCCCGCCGGGGATGCTGAGGGAGATCCTGCGCTCCGCGCCGTCGCAGTTCACCCAGCACGCGCGCAATCCAGCCAAGTCCGTCGTGATCGGCGGCAAATCCGTGGTCTTCGCGCCGGCCTACGGCTCTCCCTTCGTGATGGACCTCGACCGGGGCAGGCGGTTCGGCACGCTGGAGGATTTCGGTAACTTCATCAAACTCGCGCAGTCGTCGCCGCATTTCCACCATTCCGGCGGCACTATCTGTGAGCCGACGGACGTGCCGGTGAACAAGCGCCATCTCGACATGGTGATGGCGCATCTGACGCTGTCGGACAGGGGCTTCATGGGCTCCGTCACATCGGAGGCGCGGGCCGAGGACAGCATCGACATGGCGCGGATCGTGTTCGGCGCGGATTTCGTGGACATGAACTGCGTCATCCTCGGCAACGTCAACGTGAACTCACCGCTGGTCTGGGACGGCACGATGACCCATTCGCTTCGCGCCTATGCCCGCGCCAATCAGGCGGCGGTCGTGGTGCCCTTCATCCTCGGCGGCGCGATGGGGCCGGTCACCAGTGCGGGCGCCATCGCGCAAAGCCTGGCAGAAACGATGGCCGGCTGCGCGCTGACACAACTGGAGCGGAAAGGCGCGCCGGTGGTCTTCGGGAACTTCCTGTCGTCGATGAGCCTGCGCTCCGGCTCGCCCACCTTCGGCACGCCGGAGCCTGCGATCGGCTCCATGGTGATCGGTCAATTGGCACGGCGTCTGAACCTG
>JBBSVE010000122.1:0-8833 GCA_038233815.1 Rhodobacterales bacterium | reverse complement strand
GTTCGACGTGCTCGTGTCCTGCCTTGCCTCCCGGACCGGCCGTCCGAAGGACGCCTGGGCCATCGATCACCGGGCCCATGTAGAGGCGTTACGAATTGCACAAGCCGCGGGCGTCTCCCAGATGATCCTGCTGTCAGCGATCTGCGTGCAACGGCCCATGCTCGCCTTCCAGCACGCCAAACTCGCGTTCGAGGCTGCCCTCATCGCCTCCGGCCTCGACCATTCCATCGTCCGCCCGACCGCCTATTTCAAATCCCTGTCCGGTCAGGTGGAGCGGGTGCGGCAGGGCAAACCGTTCCTGATCTTCGGGGACGGTCGTCTGACCGCTTGCAAGCCGGTCGGGGATGCCGATCTCGGCCGCTATCTGGCGGACTGCGTGGGCAACCCCGACCGCCGCAACCGCATCCTCCCCGTCGGGGGTCCCGGCCCGGCCATCACGCCGCGGCAGCAGGGGGAGGAACTGTTCCGCCTGGTTGGGCGCAAGCCCGTATTCCGCCGCGTGCCCGTCGGACTGATGAGCGCCATCATCGCGGGCCTGCACATCGGCGGACACCTCTCACAGCGTCTGCGCGACAAGGCGGAGATGGCCCGGATCGGACGCTACTATGCGACGCAATCCATGCTGGTGCTGAACCGCGAGACCGGACGCTACGACGCCGATGCGACGCCCGAAACCGGCACCGGGACGCTGTTCGATTTCTACGCGAAACTCCTGCACGGAACCGCCACGGTCGATCTGGGCGATCATGCGGTCTTTGCCCGACGGGCATCGGCGTCGGTCAGGCGTGGACACGCTCTTCGCAAGGGCGCACCGAGCGGTCCATGAAGGCGAGCGCCGCGTCCAGATCCGGGACCATGGCATCGACGCCCGCGACACCGACGAGATCGAGGTCGAGCGCCGCGATCTGACCGCACACGAAGAGCCTGCTGGCGGGTTTCGTCAGCCGTATCGCCACGACGAGCTTGATGAGCGCGGGAAGCGAGCGCCGGCTGCCCGCCGAAAGACCGATCACCGGCGGGTCGCGCAGTTCGAGCTGGCCAACCAGTTCATCATGCGACCGGCCGATGAGCAGCTCGATATCCCAACCCCGATCCCGCGCCAGATCGGCGGCAATCGTGATCCCCAGCGTGTGATCGTCGCCCGGCACGTTGGCGAAGATGGCGGAATGCGCCATGTCCGGCATCGGTGGGAGGGATTGCAGACGAAGAATACGCAGGATGGCATAGATGCGTCCTGCCGCGAGCGTGACCTGATAGAAGGACACCCGGTCATCGGTCCACCAGTCACCGAGCCTGCGCGACGCGTCCGCCAGGTAATGCTCGCAGAGCATCCCGTGGCTCGCGCCCCGACGCTGCGCGGTCTCTATCAGCGTCACGGCATCCGACGAATCGCGCGACAGAAGGGCGAGGCAGAGCGCGTCGATCTCATCCCCGGACGGACGGCTGTCGGGCGGTGCGACGTGGCGGAGGTTGTCCGCAACCCGTCTGGTGACCTCTTTCGCCAGATCGGCGAGAGCGGCCTCCGGCAGCTTCTGCCCGATATCCTCTATTTCGGAGAAGGCGCGCTGCAGCGTGCGTCTGTCCAGTGTCATCAGCCCTGACATGGCGACCTCCCCCCAGAAATCTCAGAGACCAGAGGAATCGAACACTCGCAAACTGCAGATCACATGTAAGCTCAATCCCAGAAGACAAACCCTACCGACATTCAGGATTCTGGCAAGCCTCATCTGAAATTATTATCTGCCCGCCCCGGTTGAGCGGCGCGGGCCGCGCATGGCAGGATCGGCGCGGTCTTGTCCCGGGGCAAGAAGCCCCGTCAGTCGGACTCCTTGTCCAGAAGCCCGAACTTTCGCAGCTTGACGTAGAGCGACTGGCGCGAGAGCCCCAGCATCTCGGCCGCCGCGAGACGATTGTTGCGCGTCAGCTCCACCGCAGACTGGATGCACATCTTTTCCACCACATCGGTGGTTTCCGACACGATGTCCCTCAGGGTCGAAGATCCGACCAGCTCCAGCACGTTGCGCATCCCGTCCTCGTCCCCCACCAGCCCGGGCCTGCGCAGGAATTCTGTCCGGCTGGCGTCGCGAATGATGAGGGCGAACCCCTGACCGGGACTGTCGCCGAGGTAGGTTGCGGAAATCTCCACCGCGATCTGACCGTCGAACGCGTTCACCAGCTTGGTGGCGTAGAGGCGCAACTGGCCCGCGCGTCTCGTGTTGTCGGTCAGGACGCGCAGGTCCACCGAGCCGCGCGCCAGAAAGTCGGACAGCGACCGGCCCCGCACGTTGGAAAGATGCGTGCTGTCCGTCAGCTTGAGAAAAGCCTCGTTGGCCGCGGTGATGAGGCCGGTGTCGTCCAGAAACAGAATCGCATCGACGCCCTCGCGGTAGAGCCGTTCCAGGCTGTCGGTGCCCTCGGGGCGTGCGGCGCCGGCGGTGTCGGGCACTTCCAGGCGGCACAACATGAACCGCTCGCCCGCGGCGCGGAACAGCTTCGGGACCACCCTCAGGCGGCGCTGGGACCGGCGCGCCAGCAGCTCCACCGGGCTGATCGAATCCGACGAGGCGATGTTGGACAGGCTTTCGAGGAACTCGCCACGGCGGCGGCCCTCGAACTCCTGTGCGATCGCGGAGCCGATCAGATCCTGACGCGACGCCCCCAGAAGGGCCGCCGCGACCGCGTTAATGTCCGTGATCCGGCCGCTGTTCATCGACAAAAGAACCACCGCGTCGTCGGTCGCCTCCATCAGGACGCGGTAGCGGGTGTCCATCTCGCGCTGGGTCTCGTAGTCCCGCTCCAGCGCTATCTGCGCCATGACGAGCTGCTGCTGCATCTCCGCGATCGGGCGCATGTCGCGGCCAAGCAGCAGCACCGACTGATCCTTGTCGATCAGGTGCATCGCGTAGCGGATCGGAAACTCCCAGATCGTCGAGCCGGTGTGGTTGACCTCCATCGTCAGCGGCTTTGCGCCCGGCTTGACGATGGCCTTCATGCGCTGCGCAAACTTCTCGCGGCTTTCCTCGTTCACGATCCGGCTGAACGGTTGCCCGACCCAGTCGTCGAGCGTGCCGAAGGCGGGGTGGTTCGGATTGACCATGACCGACGCCACCCGGCCGTCCGGCGCGAGGAGCATGGACAGATCGGCGGACGTCGCCACGATTTCAGCCAGCTGACCGGAATCGATCACAGGCATATACATGCCGCCGAGGAGATGTTTCAATTCGGTCACCGTTTCTTTCGCCATGTCGGCCGCTCAACCCTTTGTTTGGAACGGCAGTGAATTATGCGCGCCGGAGCACGCGGGAGGCGTCGATCTTCAGTCCTATCAATTCCAGTGCGGCGCCGATGTCGTTGGAGGAGAAGTCGCCCCCCGCAAGGGACGCCGGATCCTCCACCTTCGACATCACCGCGCCGCCGATGACGATGGGGCACGGCGTGCTCATCGCGGCCCGGAGGAACTTGATCGTCCGCGCAGCGTCGCCGAGCTTTTCCTTCGTCGCGACCGAGATCAGGACGCCGTCGAACCGCCGCGTCATGGTAAGGTCGCGCAACTCCTCGACACTGGGCGCGATCCGCAGGCAGACCGACACCCCATAGCGCCGCATCTGACTCATCGCGAGCATCGGACCCAACGTGTGCTGCTCGCGGTCCGGGATGATCAGCATGACGGTGCCGTTGCCCGCATCGCCCGCCCGGTCGGCCACCCAGGCCACGCCGATCTCGCGCAGAAGGCTCTGCATCCGCCCGACACCGATGGAGACGTCCATCCACGACATCTGATCCTCGAGCCAGAAGTTGCCCAGTCTGCGGGCCGCCTCCGGGATATAGACGTCGGCCAGCGCCGGCAGGCTGATGCGCGCTCGCCGCATCTCCGCCAGCAGTGCCGCGAAGGCCTGCCGCGTGCCGCTCGTCGAGGCCTTCATCAGTTCCTGCACCAGAGGCTCGCGCAGATCCGCCACCGTCTTCACACCCCGGTCGGCCAGAAGCGAGACGACCTGAGAGGCGAAATGCGTGACCGCGACCGGCCCCATCGCGGGGGGGCGCGCCTGATCGGAGTGATGAATGTCCGGCATACGAATGTCCCTCCACAGGGTGATCCGAATGACAGTCGTGCGCGTGTGTCTGCACGATCCGGGGCTCCCTTGCTTCAAGCATTCTCTGACGTCCGCCTTAATGTCAAAGAAGAATGACACTCCCGGAGGTGGGGACAAGGGTGTGGAATTTCAAGACGCTGAATTTGCGATATAATATTTTTTCGATCTGCTGCAGAAAGTTTTATCACCAGCGTGGATCTGCGTGATCTGTCAACCATATTTGTGTAAGTTATAGTTGACACATTTCGAATCCGGGGTCTAGGATCGCAGTCAGGACATGCCGTCCGAAAGACCGCCCATGCCCCAGATTCGGCCTCATCGCACCGTTCGCCGCCCGCTCTACACGCCGGCGGAGCGTGCCCGTCGCGACGCGACGAAATGGACGCTGGTTCAAGGCATCCTGGCACCCTTGCAGTTTCTGGCTTTCGCGGTGTCGCTGGCGCTGGTGACACGCTACCTGCTGACGGGGGACGGTTACGGGGTCGCGACGATCTCCGTCGTGGTGAAAACCGGCCTGCTCTATCTCATCATGGTCACTGGCGCGGTGTGGGAAAAGGTCGTCTTCGGGCGCTACCTCCTCGCGCCAGCGTTCTTCTGGGAGGATGTGTTCTCCTTCGTCGTCATCGCGCTGCATACGGCCTATATCGCGGCGCTGCTGACGGGGGCTCTGGCGCCTTCGGGCCTGATGGTTCTGGCCTTGTCGGCTTATGCCGCCTACGCGATCAATGCCGCGCAGTTCATCCGCAAGTTGCGGCTGGCGCGCCTCGACGCCGCGGTGCAGGCATGACCGCCTCGATGGGATGCACCGCCACGCCGGTCCTGAAGGAGCGCGGGCAGCGCGAGGTGTTCTGCGGGCTGACCGGGATCATCTGGCTGCACCGCAAGATGCAGGATGCATTTTTCCTCGTCGTCGGCAGCCGGACCTGCGCGCATCTGCTGCAATCGGCGGCGGGCGTGATGATCTTCGCCGCGCCGCGGTTCGGCACCGCCATCCTGGAGGAGAAGGATCTCGCCGGTCTCGCCGACGCGCAGGAGGAGCTGGACCGCGAAGTGCAGCGGCTGCTGTCACGCCGGCCTGACATCCGGCAGCTCTTCCTCGTCGGCTCCTGCCCTTCCGAGGTCATCAAGCTGGACCTCGCGCGCGCCGCCGAGCGGATGAGCGCCAAGCATGCGCCCCATGTCCGGGTGCTGAACTACTCCGGCTCCGGGATCGAGACGACCTTTACGCAAGGCGAGGATGCCTGCCTCGCCTCGATGGTCCCGACCCTGCCCGCCACCGACGCGCGCGAGTTGCTGCTGGTCGGCGCGTTGCCCGACGTTGTCGAGGATCAGGCGCTGGCGTTGCTGGCGACGTTGGGGATCGGGCCTGTGCGCTGCCTGCCCGCCCGGCGCAGCAGCGATGCGCCCTCGATAGGGCCGAACACGGTTTTCGCGCTGGTCCAGCCGTTCCTCGGCGATACCCATGCCGCGCTGACCCGGCGCGGGGCACGCCATATCGCAGCCCCGTTCCCCTTCGGGGCCGAGGGCACGACGCTCTGGCTGCAAGCCATCGCGACCGAATTCGGCGTTGCGCCTGAGCGATTCGCCGCAGCCACCGCCGCCCCCCGCGCCCGCGCCGAAAAGGCCGTCGCCGCGGTGGCGGAGACGCTGGGCGGCAAGTCCGTCTTCTTCTTCCCCGACAGCCAGCTTGAAATTCCTCTTGCCCGCTTCCTGACCCGCGAATGCGGCATGACGGCGATCGAGGTCGGCACGCCGTTCCTGCACCGCGACCTGATGGAACCGGAACTGGCGCTGCTTCCCTTTGGCCCGACTCTCTCCGAAGGGCAGGACGTGGACCGCCAGCTTTCCCGCGCCCGCGCCGCGCGCCCCGATCTTACGGTCTGCGGTCTGGGCCTCGCCAACCCGCTGGAGGCGGAGGGACTGGCGACCAAGTGGGCGATCGAGCTGGTGTTCACGCCGGTCCATTTCTACGAGCAGGCGGGCGATCTGGCGTCGCTCTTCGCCCGCCCGCTGAAGCGCCGCGCGCTGCTTGCACCTCTGGCGCCCCGTCTGGAGGCCGCCGAATGAAGCTGACGCTCTGGACATACGAGGGCCCGCCCCATGTCGGCGCGATGCGCGTCGCGACCGCGATGAAGGGCCTGCACTATGTCCTGCACGCGCCGCAGGGCGACACCTATGCCGACCTTCTCTTCACCATGATCGAGCGGCGCGACCATCGCCCGCCCGTCACCTACACCACCTTTCAGGCCCGTGACCTTGGCGGCGATACGGCAACGCTTTTCAAAACGGCCTGCCAGGACGCGGTGGAACGGTTCCAGCCCGAGGCTTTGATCGTCGGCGCATCCTGTACCGCCGAGTTGATTCAGGACGATCCGGCGGGACTGGCGGAGAGCATGGATCTCGGCCTGCCCGTGATCCCGCTCGACCTGCCCTCCTATCAGCGCAAGGAAGGTTTCGGCACCGACGAGACGTTCCTCCAGATCGTGCGCCATCTCGCCAAGCCCGTGGAGCGGACGGCGCGGATCACCGCGAACCTGATCGGGCCGACGGCTTTGGGCTTCCGGCATCGCGACGATATCGTGGAGCTGACGGCGCTTCTTGCGGACATGGGTGTCGACGTGAATGTGGTGGCCCCGATGGGCGCGCGCCCGTCCGACATCGCGCGTTTGGGGGCGGCGCATTTCAACGTGCTGATGTATCCCGAGCATGCCGAGTCCGCCGCGCGCTGGCTGGAGACGAAGTTCGGCCAGCCCTACACAAAAGCGGTGCCCATCGGCGTCGGCGCGACGCATGACTTTCTGGCCGAGGTGGCGACCATCACCGGCCTCGCGCCCCGCGCCGACACCTCGCGCCTGCGCCTGCCGTGGTGGACGCGGTCGGTCGACAGCACCTACCTCACCGGCAAGCGCGTCTTCATCTTCGGCGACGGCACCCATGTCGCGGCCGCCGCCCGGATCGCGCGCGACGAAATGGGGTTCGAGGTCGCCGGTCTCGGCTGTTTCAACCGTGAGATGGCCCGCCCCATCCGAGCGCTGGCCAAGGATTACGGCGTCGAGGCGCTGATCTCCGACGACTATCTGGAGGTCGAGGCCGCCATTGCCGCACTCCAGCCCGAACTGATCCTCGGCACCCAGATGGAGCGTCATATCGGCAAGCGTCTGGGCATCCCCTGCGCCGTGATCTCCGCCCCCGTCCATGTGCAGGACTTCCCCGCGCGCTACTCCCCTCAGATGGGTTGGGAAGGCGCCAACGTTATCTTCGACACCTGGGTCCACCCGCTCGTGATGGGGCTGGAGGAGCATCTGCTGCACATGTTCCGCGACGATTTCGAGTTTCACGACGCGGCCGGCGCCTCGCACCACGGCGGCCAGCATAAGCCGCGCGAGGCCGAGCCGGAGCCTGCGCAAAACCAGGGCGCAGAGATCATCTGGCTGTCGGACGCCGAAAACGAACTGAAGAAGATCCCGTTCTTCGTGCGCGGAAAGGCCCGTCGCAACACAGAGAAATTCGCCGAGACGAGGGGCGTCACCGCCATCTCCGTCGAGACGCTTTACGAGGCAAAGGCACATTATGCGCGCTGACATGCCCATGACCGGAACCCGTGTGTCCTACAACATCGTCGTGGTGACAATGGACCAGCACGCCGCCGGACCCGCCTCGCGCGTCATGCCGCGCCTGGCCCATGACTTCCCGGGCCTCACCATCTCCATCCATGCCGCCGCCGAATGGGGCGAGGATCCGGCCGCACTGACCCGTTGCAAGCAGGCGCTGGAGACGGCCGATATCGTGGTCGCGAACCTGCTGTTTCTGGAAGAGCATGTGACCGCGATCCTCCCCGCGCTGACCGAAGCCCGCGGCCGTGCCGATGCCTTTGTCGGGCTGATCGCGGACAGCGCCATCGTGCGGCTGACCAAGATGGGCGACCTCGACATGGCGCGTCCGGCGTCCGGTGCCATGGCGCTGCTGAAAAAGCTGAAGCCGTCGGCCAAGACCTCGGCCAACTCGGGCGAAAAGCAGATGGCGATGCTGCGCCGCCTGCCGAAGATCCTGCGCTGGGTTCCGGGCAAGGCGCAGGATCTGCGCGCGTGGTTCCTGTCGATGCAATACTGGCTCGGCGGGTCCGACGACAATATCGAGCAGATGATGCGCTTCCTGCTGGGCCGCTATGCCTCGCGGCAGGACTGGCGCGGCACGGCGGCGAAGGCCCCGGTCGCCTATCCCGATCTGGGGCTCTATCATCCCCGCCTGCCGGGGCGCATCACGACCGATCTGGCCCACCTGCCCCGCCCGGCAGGGGCCACGCTGACCGTCGGGCTCCTGATGCTCCGGTCCTATGTCCTCGCCTCCGACACCGCGCATTACGACGCCGTGATCGCAGGGTTCGAGGCGCGCGGCATCGCCTGCATCCCCGCCTTTGCCGGTGGTCTGGACGGCAGGCCGGCAATCGAGTCCTATTTCCGGTCGGGCGGGCATCATGTGGATGCAATGGTCTCGCTCACCGGGTTCTCGCTCGTTGGCGGTCCCGCCTACAACGACAGCCCGGCCGCTGTGGCCACGCTGACAGCACTCGACGTGCCCTATGTCGCGGCCCATCCGCTGGAGTTCCAGACCCTTGGCCAGTGGGCCGAAGCCGGCACCGGGCTCGGCCCGATCGAGACCACGATGCTGATCGCCCTGCCGGAGATCGACGGTGCGACCAACCCTACCGTTTATGCGGGCCGTCACGGGCTGGAAGGCTG
>JBBSVE010000121.1:0-8847 GCA_038233815.1 Rhodobacterales bacterium | reverse complement strand
CCATTCCCGGCCGATGCGTTTCGACATGATCTGTGAGGCCAATGGGATCGAGCACCGGCTCACCAAGCCCAACCACCCTTGGAGTTGCGAGGATCAGAAAACGATCCGGGGGATCGTTTTCCCGAGCGACGGCCAGGTCGCGCGGATGAACCGCACGATCAAGGAGGCCACCGTCAAACGCTTCCACTATGACAACCACGAACAGTTGCGCACCCACCTCTCCGACTTCATGGCAGCTTAAAACTTCGTCCGAAGGCTAAAGACCCTCAGTGGCCTCACGCCCTACGAATACATCTGCAAAATCTGGACATCGGAGCCAGAACGATTCATCCTCAACCCGATCCACCAGATGCCGGGACTAAACAACTAGGCCCTGATCCATGACCCTCGACACCGCCACGACGCTCGCTCCGGTCCCTGCCGTCCCGGCGGGCGGGGATGCGCGAGCGGGCTTCGTTTATGCGCTCATGGCCTACGTGCTCTGGGGCTTTCTGCCGATCTACCTCAAGGCGCTCGACGGCATCTCACCCATGGAGGTGATCGCGCACCGGATCCTGTGGTCCCTGCCCGTCGCGGGCCTCGTTTTGTGGGTGACGGGGCGCACGGCGGATCTGCGTGCGGCGCTGCGCTCGCCCCCGATGCTCGGAATGGCGCTGCTGACGGCGCTGCTGATCTCGGTCAACTGGACGATCTATGTCTGGGCGGTGGGGTCGGGGCGCGCGCTGGATGCGGCCTTGGGATATTATATCAACCCGCTCTTCAGCATCGCGCTCGGGGCCGTCCTTCTGAGCGAGCGGCTGGAGCGGGCGCAACTCGCCGCCATCGCGCTGGCGGCGGCGGCGGTGGCGCTGCTGACGATCGCAACGGGGCATCTGCCAGCGGTGGCGCTGGGGCTGACGCTGTCGTGGGGCGCCTATGCGTTTTGCAAAAAGCGGCTTCCGGTCGGAGCCAATCAGGGCTTCTTTCTGGAGATCCTGGTGCTGTCCCCGCTGGCGTTCGGCTACGTGGTTTGGCTCGGGGTGACAGGGACGGGGCATTTCATGGTCGGCACCGGGTGGGACACGACGCTTCTGATCGGGGCGGGGCTGGTGACGGCGATTCCGCTGATGCTCTATGCCAATGGCGCCAAACTGCTGCGTCTCTCCACCATCGCGGTGATGCAGTATATTGCTCCAACGATGGTGTTTCTGATCGCAGTCTTCCTGTTCGACGAGCCGTTCGGGCGGGTGAAACTGATCGCCTTCGCGATGATCTGGACGGCGCTGGCGATCTATTCGCTCTCCATGCTCCATTCCGCGCGGGGCGCGCGACGGGCGCGGGGCCTCAGGGGCGGCTGATCCGGCCGCCGCACACGGGCGCCGCGACGCCGGTGGTGCTGGGCGCGGACGTGGGCAAGCCGTTCATGACCCGCACGGCGAGGAACGCGAAGGCCTGCGCCTCCAGCATGTCGCCGTTGAGGCCCGCATCCTCCACCGGCACGACCGGCACCGCGATCAGCCGCGCGAGCATGGCCATCAGCGTCCGGTTGTGCCGCCCGCCGCCCGACACCAGGATTCGCGCGGCGGGGCGTGGGACATGCGCAATGCCGCGGGCCACGGCAGAGGCTGCGGCAAGGGTCAGCGTCGCGGCGGCATCGGCATCCGACATGTGTGCCACGGCGGGCAGAAGGCTCGCGAACGCATCCCTGTCAAGCGATTTGGGCGGGGGCTTTGCGAAATACGGGTGCGTGAGGAAGGTCGCCACCACCTCCCTGTCCGGGGTGCCCGATGCGGCCAGCGCGCCGCCTTCGTCCTGCGCCAGCCCGCGCCGGGCCAGCATCAGGTCGTTCAGCGGCGCATTGGCTGGGCCGGTGTCGAAGGCCAGCACCGCGCCCTCCTCCTCCGGCACTTCCGCCGTTGGATCGACCCAAGTGAGGTTGCCCACCCCGCCCATGTTGAGGAACGCCAGCGGGTCCGCAGCGCCCATCCATCGGGCACAGGCAAAATGGAAGAACGGCGCCAGCGGCGCGCCCTGCCCGCCGGCCGCCACGTCGGCGGAACGAAAGTCCCAGACCACTGGACAGGCCAGCGCCGCAGCCAGCGCAGCACCCGATCCCGCCTGATGCGTGCCCCGCCCCGTCGGATCGTGCGCGAGGGTCTGGCCGTGAAAGCCCACGACCTCCGCCCCGTCGAAGCGGGACAGCAGATCGGCATGCGCCGCGTCCACCACCCGCGCCGCAGCCTCCACCCCCGGATCGCCGGGCCATCGGCCAAAGCCCGCGCGGATGGTCGCGCGCTCCGCGACCATGTAGGGGCGATAGGCGCTCTGCCCGAAGGCCGCGATACGGTGCCCGTCGGTCTGGATCATCGCGCCATCGACGCCGTCGAGAGAGGTGCCCGACATCGCACCCAAGGCCCAGACCGCCTGCCCCTTTGACGCCACCTCTGCCCCCCGCTATACGCCGCAGCATCACTTTAAGCACGGGCGCGCCATGACCTACCATCCGAAATCGGACTTCCTCCATGTGATGAGAGAACGCGGATTTGTAGCCGATTGCACCGACTGGCAGGGGCTGGACGAGGCGTTGGTGCGCGGTGTGGTGCCGGGCTATATCGGCTTCGACGCGACGGCGAAAAGCCTCCATGTCGGCTCGCTGATCCAGATCATGATGCTGCGCTGGCTCCAGAAGACCGGCGGCAGGCCCATCGTGCTGATGGGCGGCGGGACCACCAAGGTCGGCGATCCCTCGTTTCGCGCGGACGAGCGGCCGCTTTTGTCGGCAGACCAGATCGACGCCAACATCGCGGGGATCCGGGCGGTGTTCTCCGCCTATGTCACCTTCGGGGATGCACCCACGGACGCGCTGATGCTCGACAACGCGAACTGGCTCGACGGGCTCAACTACCTCGGCTTCCTGCGCGACATCGGGCAGCATTTCTCGATCAACCGGATGCTGTCGTTCGAGAGCGTAAAGTCGCGACTGGACCGGGAGCAGAGCCTGAGCTTTCTCGAATTCAACTACATGATCCTGCAGGCCTACGACTTTCTGGAACTGAACCGCCGTCAGGGCTGCCTGTTGCAGATGGGCGGGTCGGACCAGTGGGGCAACATCGTGAACGGGATCGACCTCACGCGGCGGGTTCTGGACCGGCCCGTCTTCGGTCTGACGACGCCGCTTTTGACCACGAGCGACGGGCGCAAGATGGGCAAATCGGCCGCTGGCGCGATCTGGCTGAATGCGGACATGCTGTCGCCCTATGCGTTCTGGCAGTTCTGGCGCAACACGACCGACGCCGACGTGGGCCGGTTCCTGAAGCTCTATACTGAGATCGACGTGGAGGAATGCGACCGTCTGGGCGCGCTCGGCGGGGCGGAGATCAATGCGGCCAAGGCGGTGCTCGCCAATGCCGTGACGACGCTCTGCCACGGGGCGGACGCGGCGGAGGCGGCGCAGGCGACGGCGCGCGAGGTGTTCGAGCATGGCGGGACCGGGGCGGACCTTCCCACCTTTACCGTCACGGCCGCCGAAGTGCGGGAGGGGCTGACGGTGGCGTCGCTGTTCGTCCGCGCGGGGCTCGCGAAATCGGGCAAGGATGCCAAGCGCCTGATCGCGGAAGGCGGCGCGCGGATCGACGACCGCGTGGTCACGGATGCGGCTGCTGTGCTGGAGCTTGCGGGCCCGGTGAAACTGACCGCGGGACGCAAGCGTCATGCGATGATCGTCGTGGAATAACGTCAGCCAAATTGGATAGTTACGCTACAATCCTCAAGCACTGCGTGAAGATCAGCGGATTACGACCTCATCGCCGCGCAGGTAGCCCAGAACGTCCCGCGCTTGTTCGTCGAGCAGATCGAGGTCGAGATAGCTGTCCGACAGGCGCCGCGTCAGATTCTGCATCCGCGAAAGTTCCGCCTTCAGCGCATCCCGCGAGGCGGTAAGGTCGCGCGTTTCGGCCGCAAGCTCGACCTGCCGGAAGACGCCGAAATCGCCCTGAACGGCGGCAAAAGTAAAATATCCGCCAAGCGTCACGACGAGCAGTATCAGCATCAGCGTGGCGATCGCGGGCCGGGTCTTTTTCGTGCTCATCGTGCGTTGCCCCTGCCCCTCATCGCGGGGGCTTGGCGTGAGGATTGCACAGACGACGGGCCAAGGGAATCCCCGATCTGTCGCCCGTGCAAAACCCGATCAGACGCCGTCCTTGTAGATGTCCACCAGCTTGCCCAGCATCTCCAGCGCCTCGGCGCGGGGCCGCTGGAAGGAATTCCGCCCGATGATCGACCCGTTGCCGCCACCCTCACGGATCGCACGCGCGTCGGCAAAGACCGCGTCGGTCCCCTTCGCCGCCCCGCCCGAGAATACGACGATCCGCCGCCCGGCAAAGCAGGCCTGCACGCAATGGCGCACCCGGTCGGCCTGGCTCGCGATCTCGATCTTCTGGGTCTCGTAGACCTTCTTCGCCTCGGCCAGCATCAGATGGTCGGTGGAAAGCTTGATCTTGATGATATGCGCACCGATCAGTGCCGCGATATGGGCCGCATAGGCCGCTACGTCGATCGCCGTCTCACCGTACTTGGAGATGGCCTCGCCGCGCGGATAGGACCAAATCACGGTCGCCACGCCTTTGGCCGCCGCCTCCTTGCGCATCGCCACGATCTCCTCGAACATCCCGATCTGCGCGTCCGAGCCGGGATAGATCGTGAAGCCGATGGCTGCACAACCAAGCCGCAACGCATCGTCCACCGAGGCAGTGACGGCCTGATCCTTGCCCGCCGAGTCCGACATCAGGGAGTTGGCGGAGTTGACCTTCAGAATTGTGGGGATCTGGCCCGCAAACGTGTCAGCGCCCGCCTCAAGCGGACCCAGAGGGGCTGCATAGGCGCTCATCCCCGCGTCGATGGCGAGTTGGTAGTGATAGTGCGGATCGTAGCCGGCCGGATTGGCGGCAAAACTGCGCGCGGGACCATGCTCGAACCCCTGATCGACGGGCAGGATGATGACCTTGCCGGTGCCGCCGAGCTTGCCCTCCATCAGGATGCGGGCCAGCTGGCCTTTGACGCCGGGCGTCTCGCCTTCGTAGTGGGAGAGGATCTTCTGGACGGCTTCGGTCGTGCGCATGTCGTCTCCTGACTGTATGGACGGGCAAGGGTTAGGGGCTCGCGCGGCGCGGCGCAAGAATGGTTGCGCTAACGGGAAGAGTGGCGATCAGTCGTGCAGCGCCGCGACGCCGGGCAGGGTTTTCCCCTCCATCCATTCCAGAAACGCCCCCCCGGCGGTGGAGATGAAGGAGAAGTCCTGCGCCACCCCCGCCTTGTTGAGTGCGGCGACCGTGTCCCCGCCCCCCGCGACGGACGTGAGGCGCCCCGCCTGCGTCAGTCGCGCCACCTCCTGCGCCGCGGCGGTGGTGGCGGCGTCGAAAGGCGCGATCTCGAACGCGCCGAGGGGTCCGTTCCAGATCAGCGTGCGCGCCTCGCCGAACACATCCGCCAGTGCCGCCACCGTGCCCGGTCCCGCGTCGAGGATCATCGCGTCCTTCGGACACTGCTCCACCGCAAGCGTCTCCGACAGGGCGCCTGCCTTGAACTCCCGGGCCACGACGATGTCGAGCGGCAGGTGGATCCGGCAATCGGCGTCCTTGGCACGGGCAAGGATGTCGCGCGCCGTATCGGCCATATCCCGCTCGGCCAGCGACGTGCCGATCTCGATGCCCTGCGCGCTGAGGAACGTGTTCGCCATGCCGCCGCCGATCACCAGATGATCGACGCGGCCCACGAGGTTGGCCAGCACCTCCAGCTTCGTCGACACCTTGGCCCCCCCCACCACGGCTACCAGCGGCCGCGCAGGCGTCCCGAGCGCCGCATCGAGCGCCGCAAGCTCCGCCTGCATCAATGGCCCCGCCGCATGGGGCAGCAGATGCGCGATCCCCTCCGTGCTGGCATGCGCCCGGTGCGCGGCAGAAAAGGCGTCATTGACATAAAGATCGCCGAGCGAGGCCATCCCCGCGGCAAGCTCCGCATCATTCTTCTCCTCACCGGCATGGAAGCGCGTATTCTCCAGCAGGACCACGTCCCCCGGCTCCATCCCGGCAATCGCGGTCTTCGCCGCAGCCCCGATGCAATCCTCGGCAAAGATCACCCGGTGACCGGAGAGCGCGGCCTCCAGCGCCGGCACGACGATGCGGAGGCTCATGGCCGGATCGGGCGCGCCCTTCGGCCGGCCGAAATGCGCCAGAAGCACGGGCCGCCCGCCCTTTTCCAGCACCCGCAGGATCGAGGGCGCCACCGCCCCGATCCGCGTGGCATCGGTCACGCGGCCCCCATCCGTCGGCACGTTCAGATCGACCCGCATGAGGACGGTCTTCCCCGCCATGTCGAGATAGTCGAGCCCCTTGGTCCGCATGATCCGCTTCCTTTCCGTTTCCGCAAAAGCCGGAACCCGCCCGAAAAGGGTGCTGCCCTTTCCAATCCCCGGGTCCGCCACTAGGTTCTGCACGACTGGAAAAAGCATAGGAGCGTCAGATGGCCGAGATCAAGGACCCGGAGAACACTATCCTCATCGAACTGAAGGGCGGCACGGTGACGGTGGAGCTTCTGCCCGACGTGGCTCCAAAGCATGTGGAGCGGATGAAGGCGCTCGCCCGCGCAGGCGAGTATGACAACGTGGCATTCCACCGCGTGATCGACGGCTTCATGGCGCAAACCGGCGACGTGGCCAACGGCAACATGGAAAAGGACTTCAACATCGGGCGCGCGGGCACCGGTGGGTCGAAGCACGACGATCTCCCGGCGGAGTTCTCCAAGCTCCCGCACGAACGGGGAACGATCGGCGCGGCCCGCTCCTCGACTCCGAATTCGGCAAATTCGCAGTTCTTCATCAACTTCAAGGACAACAGCTTCCTCAATGGCCAGTATACCGTCTACGGCCGCGTGATTGGCGGGATGGAGCATGTCGATGCCATCGCGCGGGGCGAACCGCCGGCACAGCCCGACCGCATGATATCGGTCAAGGTGGCCGCTGATGCATAAGCGTGCCTTTCTGGCCATCGCCGCCGCTTTCGCCCTCGCCACCCCCGTCCTGGCTCAGACGAAGGACGGCCCGGGCCCGGACCTCGTGATCGATGTGGCAGGTCAGGCCAAGGGTCGCATCGTGATCGACCTTGAGCCGGACCTCGCGCCCAAGCACGTGGCCCGCATCGAAAAGCTCGCCGAAAGCGGCGCCTACGACGGTGTGGTGTTCCACCGCGTGATCGACGGCTTCATGGCCCAGACCGGCGACGTCACGAACGGCAAGCACGGCGCGGATACGAGCCGCGCCGGTATGGGCGGCTCCGACATGCCCGATCTGAAGGCGGAATTCACGAAGACACCCTTCGTGCGCGGCACTGTCGGCATGGCCCGCAGCCAGAGCCCCGACAGCGCGAACAGCCAGTTCTTCATCATGTTCGCGCCGGGCCCGTTCCTTGACGGACAATATACCGTCGTCGGCCACGTCGTCGAAGGTCTGGACGTGCTCGACAAGATCAAGCGCGGCACCGATGCCAACGGCACGGTCTCCGACCCCGACTACATGGCAAAGGTCAAGATCAAGAAATGACCGCCGGGGGGCACCGCGCCCCCCCCCAATCACCTTTTTCTGTCCCTAAATATCCCCGCCGGAGGCTCCCGCCCTCCCCATACTCCCCCCCCCGCGAAGAAAAGCCCCCCCGCAGCTTCCGCTTGTTTTCCCTAAAACCCCGATCTAGTTTACCGCTGAACTACTTCTTTCCGCCCGATACCCCTCAAGCTGGAGGCCGTCCCGATGGCAACGAGTGCGTCACCCGCAGGCTCGAACACTTCCAAGGAAGACCTTCTCCACTATTACCGCGAGATGCTGCTGATCCGACGTTTCGAGGAGAAGGCGGGCCAGCTTTACGGGATGGGCCTGATCGGCGGCTTCTGTCACCTCTATATCGGGCAGGAGGCGGTTGTCGTGGGGATAGAGGCAGCGGCGAAGGAGGGCGACAAGCGCGTCACATCCTACCGCGACCACGGCCACATGCTGGCCTGCGGCATGGACCCCAAGGGCGTCATGGCGGAACTGACCGGGCGCGAGGGGGGCTATTCCAAGGGCAAGGGCGGCTCGATGCACATGTTCTCCAAGGAAAAGCATTTCTACGGCGGCCACGGCATCGTCGCGGCGCAGGTACCGATCGGCGCCGGCCTCGCGTTCGCCGACAAATACAACGGCACCGACAATGTGACCTTCACCTATTTCGGCGACGGTGCTGCCAATCAGGGTCAGGTCTATGAAGCCTACAACATGGCCGAACTCTGGAACCTGCCTGTGATTTTCGTGATCGAGAACAACCAGTATGCCATGGGCACGAGCATGAAACGCTCCACCAAGTCCCCCAGCCTGTGGGAGCGGGGCGCTGCCTACGGGATCAAGGGCGAGGCGGTGGATGGCATGGACGTGCTGGCCGTGAAGGCCGCGACGGAAAAAGCCATAGCGGTCTGCCGGGCGGGCGACGGGCCCTACATTCTGGAAATGAACACCTATCGCTATCGCGGCCACTCGATGTCGGACCCCGCGAAATATCGCACGCGTGAGGAGGTCGACAAGATCCGCGCCGAAAAGGACGCGATCGAGCATGTCCGCGACCTCCTTCTGCAAGGCGGGCACGCGTCGGAGGATGAGCTGAAGGCCGCGGACAAGGAAATCAAGGCGATCGTCAACGCCGCCGCCGAGTTCGCCAAGGACAGCCCGGAACCGGCGCTCGACGAGCTCTGGACCGACATTTACGCCTGAGGGGGATAGACCATGGCAACCGAGATCCTGATGCCCGCCCTCTCGCCCACCATGGAGGAGGGCACGCTGGCGAAATGGCTGGT
>JBBSVE010000120.1:0-9289 GCA_038233815.1 Rhodobacterales bacterium | reverse complement strand
TGGCCTCCACCTCCACCAGCCACGGCGGCACATCGCGCGCCGCGATCCTGCGCTGGCCCTGCAGCTTGAGCGGATCGGGCGCCACACGGCTTTCCCAGCGGATGACGCGCCCTAGGGACTTCTTGCGCAGGCTCTCCTTGCCCGACACCTGCCAAACGGGGCGGTCGCTCGCCGGAAGCATGTCGTCGTCGGGATGCGCCAGTTCATAGCCGCCGACCCCGCCGATGAGGCCGCCCGCGTCGCGCTCATACACCGCCATGATCCGTGCCATCGCATCGATGCGCATCAGGCTGTCGTCGTCGGGCATCGCCACGACCGGCGTCTCCACCATTTCCAGCGCCAGATTGCGTTGCAGCGCGGATCCGACTGGCATGGCGGCGTGGACCACCGACAGACCGGTGCCGCGGGTCAGGCGTTCCGCAAGCGCGCGGTTCTGCGTCGGATCGTCGGAACTGTCGGCAATGATGACGCACGCGGGCGGCACGCTCTGCGCCAGCATACGGGGGACGGAGAGAGCCAGCGCCTCGGGCCGGTTCCGGGTCGCGATGACGATGCTGTAGGCAAGGCCCATGCCGACGTTCCTTGCCGCTCGGTGTCAGTTCTGCCACCACGGTAGCAAGCGCGTCGGCCGAACAGAAGGGGCGCCGGACCTTGATCGCGGGGCCGCTGCGGGTATAGATCCGGGGCGGAACGCACTCGGAGGATATCCGCATGATCGTCTACGGCCTTGCCACCTGCGACACCTGCAAGAAGGCGATGAAGGCGCTCGCGGACCATGCGCCGACGTTGCGCGACGTGCGGGCAGAGCCCTTGTCGGATGCGGACCTCGCGGAGTTCACCGGCGAATTTGGCGATACGCTGGTGAACCGGCAATCGACGACATGGCGGGCGGCGTCGGACTGGCTCAAAGCTTCCGACACGGCCGAGCAGATCCGCCAGCAGCCTGCGCTGATGAAGCGCCCGGTGATCCGGTCCGAAAACGGTCTGACGCTGGGGTGGAGCGACGAGATCGCCGCCCGCCACCGCTGAGAGCGTCAGATCAGGCGCAGGTCGGCCGCAGACATCTTGCCATCGCGGCCGGACTGCATCTCGAACCCGATCTTCTGGTTGTCGTTGAGTGCTGTCAGCCCCGCCCGCTCCACCGCGGAGATATGGACAAAGATGTCCTTGCTGCCGTCATCGGGCGCTATGAACCCGTAGCCCTTGGTCGAATTGAACCACTTCACGGTGCCTGTCGGCATGCCAGCACTCCTTCATCTTCTCATCGCCCCGCTTGAGGGCATTCCGCGTGAGACATGCTCCGGTCCAACGAACCAGCGATCCTCACGTTAAAATGATGCAAGTTTCCAGACGGAAATCAAGATGCTTGATGGTGGCGGCCGCGCCCCGTCAGGTTGCTTGTCCACCTTTCCGGGTGCGCTTCAGGTCGGGTGGCGTGGCCTCCTCCGCAAGCGTTGCCAGCGCGTCGGCGAGGGTTTCTGAGGTGGTCCGCGTCTCTCCCAGCCGGCGGACGGAGACGGTGCGCTCCGCCACCTCGCGCGCGCCCACGGCGAGGATAACGGGCACTTTCCCCAGCGAATGGTCGCGGACCTTGTAGTTGATCTTTTCGTTGCGCAGATCCGCCTCCGCCCGCACGCCCGCGGCCACAAGCGCCTCCGTCACCTCGCGCACGTAGGCGTCGGCCTCCGACGTGATGGAGGCCACGACGACCTGACGCGGCGCCAGCCAGAAGGGCAGTTTGCCGGCCGAATTCTCGATCAGGATGCCGATGAAGCGCTCGAAGCTCCCCAGCGTCGCCCGGTGCAGCATGTAGGGGCGGTGCTTGGCGCCGTCTTCACCGATGTAGGTTGCGTCAAGACGCTCGGGCAGGTTCGGGTCGACCTGGAAGGTGCCGCACTGCCAGACCCGACCGATCGCGTCGGTCAGCTTGAAATCCAGCTTCGGCGCATAGAACGCGCCCTCGCCGGGATCGGGCGTGTAGGAGTGCCCGGTAGCCTTGATTGCATTCTCCAGCGCCGCCTCCATCCGGTCCCAGCTTTCCTCGCTGCCGACGCGTTTTTCGGGGCGGGTGGCGAACATGATCTCGAATTTATCAAACCCGAGATCGTGATAGACGGAGGAGAGGAACTCGATAAAGCGCGCACATTCACCCTCGATCTGATCCTCGCGGCAGAAGATATGCGCGTCGTCCTGCGTGAAGCCGCGCACCCGCATGATGCCGTGGAGCGCACCCGACGGCTCGTAGCGGCTGCACGATCCGAACTCGGCCATGCGAAGTGGCAGGTCGCGATAGCTTTTCAGCCCGACGTTGTAGATCTGCACGTGGCAGGGGCAGTTCATCGGTTTCAGCGCATTCACGGTCTTTTCGCGGGCGTGATCCTCGTCCACCTCGACGATGAACATATGCTCCTGATAGTTCGCCCAGTGGCCCGACGCCTCCCAGAGCTTGCGGTTCACCACTTGGGGCGTGTTGACCTCGACATAGCCGCCCGCGCGCTGACGCCTGCGCATGTAGTCCTGCAGCGTGGTGTAGATCGTCCAGCCATTCGGGTGCCAAAAGACCTGTCCAGGCGCCTCTTCCTGCATGTGGAAGAGGTCCATCTCGCGGCCGAGCTTCCTGTGGTCGCGCTTGGCCGCCTCCTCCAGCATCGTGAGGTGCGCCTTGAGGTCGTCGCGGTTGCGGAACGCTACGCCGTAGATGCGCTGGAGCATGGGGCGGTTGCTGTCGCCTCGCCAATAGGCCCCCGCGACCGACATCAGTTTGAACGCGTCGGCGGGAAGCTGGCCGGTGTGCTGGAGATGCGGGCCGCGGCAGAGGTCCTGCCAGTCGCCGTGCCAATACATCCGAAGCGGCTCGTTGCCGGGGATCGCCTCGATCAGCTCCACCTTGTAGGGCTCGGCCTTCGCCTCGTAGTGCGCGATGGCGCGGGGGCGGTCCCAGACCTCGGTGCGGACCGGATCGCGGGCGTTGATGATCTGCTTCATCTTGGCCTCGATGGCGCCGAGGTCTTCGGGGGTAAAGGGCTCGGCGCGGTCGAAATCGTAATACCAGCCGTCCTTGATGACCGGGCCGATGGTCACACGCACGTCGGGCCAGATCTCCTGCACCGCGCGGGCCATGACGTGGGCGAGATCGTGGCGGATCAGTTCCAGCGCTGGCGCATCGTCGGCCATCGTGTTGATCGCGATGGCGGCGTCACGCTCCAGCGGCCATTGCAGGTCGTGGTGCTTGCCGTCGACCTGCGCGGAGATCGCCTTCTTGCCGAGGCTCGGGGCGATGGACTGCGCCACGTCGGCGGGGGTCACGCCGGCGTCGTAATCGCGCTGCGTGCCATCGGGGAAGGTCAGGGAAATTCGGGCCATGGCGGCCTCCTCGTCGGTTCGGCGCCTACCAGTCGCGCCCGGTTGCGGGTATATCGGGGTCCAGATGGCAAAGCGGGCGCGCGCTGTCAAGTTGGGGACGGGCTGGAAGATGGATGAGTATGGAATGCTGACGACCCCGGAAGGCCGGCGCATCGCCTACCGTCTGACGCCGGGGACGGGGCCCTGCATCGTGTTTCTGGGCGGGTTCCGGTCGGACATGACGGGGACCAAGGCCCTCGATCTGGAGGCGTGGGCGAAGGATCGAGGGCGTGCGTTCCTGCGCTTCGACTATTCCGGGCACGGGGCCTCCTCGGGCGATTTCCTCGATGGCGCGATCGGCGACTGGGCCGAGGATGCGCGCGCCGCCCTGTCGCTGGTCGAGGGGCGCGCGGTGCTCGTCGGCTCCTCCATGGGGGGCTGGATCGCGCTGCTGCTGGCGCGGGAGATGGCGGGACGGATCGCGGGGCTGGTCGGGATCGCCGCCGCGCCGGATTTCACCGAGGATGCGATGTGGGCGGGCTTTTCGGCCACGCAGAGGGCGGCGTTGATGCAGGGGCAGGTGGCGCTGCCCTCTGCCTATTCCGACGCGCCCTATATTGTCACGCGGCGGCTGATCGAGGAGGGCCGCACCCGGCTCGTCCTGCGCGATCCGCTCGACCTGCCGTTTCCGGTTCGGCTTTTGCAGGGGAGCGCGGATGCCGATGTTCCGGTCGCGACCGCGCTGCGTCTTTTCGGTCATGCGACGGGGCCTGACATCCGGTTGCTGATCGTGAAGGGTGCCGATCACCGTTTCTCCTCGCCGCCCTGCCTTGCGTTGATCCGGGACGCGGTGGCGGAGGTCGCGGGCTGAGATGGGGCGCATCGTCGCATGGCTCGCGCTGAGTCTCGCGACGCTGATCGCGGCCGCGTTCCTGTTTGCGCCGCGTGAGCCGCTCGACCCCGGCGTGATGTTCGATGCGGATGCGCTGCCAGGCGATCTCGACGCGTGGCTGGCGCAGGAGGAGGCGCGTCATCCGGGCATCGTGCCGGGAACCGAAAAGCGGATCGTCTGGACCGGTGCAGCGGGTGCCCGGACGCCGCTGTCGGTGGTCTATCTGCACGGATTTTCGGCCACGTCGGAGGAGATCCGACCGGTCCCCGAGGAGGTCGCCCGCGCGCTGGGGGCAAACCTGTTCCTCACCCGCCTTGCCGGGCATGGGAGGGGCGGGGCCGCGCTCGGGACCGCCACCGCAACGGACTGGGTGCGCGACACAAAGGAGGCGATGGCAATCGGCCGCCGCATCGGAGGCCGGATGATCGTGATCGGCACCTCGACCGGCGGCACGCTCGCCGCCATTGCGGCGACCGACCCCGCGATGGCGCGCGATCTGGCCGGCGTGGTCTTCGTATCGCCGAACTTCGGTGTGCGGTCATGGGCGGGCGCGCTTTTCGCGATGCCGTTCGTGCGGGTCTGGGGGCCTTGGATCGTGGGACCGACGATCAGTCTGGAGCCGGTGAACGCGGCCAACGCGACGTTCTGGACAATGCGCTATCCGATCGTGTCGTTGCTGCCGGTAGGGGCGCTGATGCGCTATGCGGCGGGGCTCGACTATGGCTTGGCGCGAATGCCGGCGCTGTTTCTCTATTCGCTGGCCGACCGCGTGGTCGATCCGGCAGCAACCGCGCGGGTGGCGCGTGTGTGGGGCGGGCCGGTCCGCTCGTGGCACCCCGACCTCACCGACCGGGACGACCCGATGCGCCACGTTATCGCGGGGAGGGTGCTGAGCCCCGACCAGACCCGCCCCGTGGTAGCGCAGATATTGGCGTGGGCCCGGACCCTCTGACCCCGGTGGTCAGACCGGGGTCGCCCCCGATGCCACCGGCTTCGGCGCATCCGCCGATGCCGCGAGCTTTAACCCGCCGCGCCGCCGCTTCGGGCTCGCCTCGCCCGAATTCGCGTCGATGAAGTCGAGCACCAGCGGCCGGATGTTGATCCGCCAGCTTCGGCCTGCGAAGATGCCGTAGTGGCCCGCCTCCGGCTCCAGATGGCTCACCTTCTTGTCGTCCGGCAGTCCGGTCAGCAGGTCAAGCGCCGCGAGACATTGGCCGGGGGCGGAGATGTCGTCCTTCTCCCCCTCCACCACCATCACGGCGACACGGCTGATGGCACCGATGTCCACGGCCTGACCCGCCACGGTAAAGACATTGCGCGCGATCTCCCGGTTCTTGAAGATCCGTTCCACCGTGGAGAGGTAGAACTCCGCCGTCATGTCCATTACGGCGAGATATTCATCGTAGAAGCGGTTGTGTTTGTCGTGGTCCGACGCCTCGCCGCGCGCCACGCGCAGGATCTGGTCGGCAAACGCCTTCGCATGACGCTCGCCATTCATCGAGATGAAGCTCTGGAGCTGCATCAGCCCGGGATAGACCAGCCGCCCCGCGCCCTTGTATTTGAACCCCACGCGCTGGATGGCGAACTGCTCGAGCTGCCCCATCGTGATCCGGCGACCGAAATCCGTGACATCGGTGGCGGCGGCATCGGGGTCCACGGGGCCGCCGATCAGGGTCAGGGTGCGGGGCTGCGCGTCAGGATCCTCGGCCGCGAGATAGGCCGTCGCGGCGAGCGTCAGCGGCACTGGCTGGCAGACCGCGATGACATGCATGTCCGGGCCCAGATGGCGCATGAAATCAGCAAGGCAGAGGGTATAATCCTCCACGTCGAACTTGCCCGCCGACACCGGGATGTCGCGCGCATTGGCCCAGTCGGTCACGTAGACGTCGCAGTCGGGCAGGAGGCTCAGCACCGTGGAGCGCAGGAGCGTGGCATAGTGCCCCGACATAGGCGCCACGAGCAGCACCTGACGGGCCGACTTCGCCCGACGGCGCACGTTAAAGCGCAAAAGATTGCCGAATGGCTTTTCCACCACCGGCTCGATGTCGATAAGGTGATCCTGACCGCCTTCGCCGACGATCGACCGGATGCCCCAGTCAGGCTTTTCAACCATCCGCGCGAACGACCGCTCCGTCACCTCGCCCCACGCGGCGGTGAGCTGTATCATCGGATTGAGCGACAGCGCAAAGGCCGGGTAGGAGGCCATCGCCCGCGCCGTAGCCCCGCACCACGCATTGGTGTTGCGGATACTTTCCATCAGATCGTAGCTCGTCGTATACTTCATGGCATCTCCCGGCCCCGGAGGGATCAAACTGTGCTGCTGGAACACACGCGCGTCGCGATCCCCCCAAAGGCTGGCGACGATATGCTGCACATGCAGCTAGGTAAGGGGAGACAGTTAAGATGACAACAACCGACGGCAAGCCCCCGACCGGCGATGACCCCGCCGCCCGTCTTGCGCGCCTGAACGCGAACCTCGCGCAGGTGGAGGCGCTGTCGCGGCGCATGACCGCCGCACTGACCCGCAAACGCAATGCCGATCCCGCGCTGTCGGGCCCATCGTCCGACGTCTACATGAAGGCCGCGACCGCCTATGTCGCGGAGATGATGCGCAATCCCGCGAAAATCGTGGAGCATCAGGTCGGCTACTGGGGCCGGACGCTGAAGCATTATGTGGATGCGCAGCAGGCGCTTTTATCGGGCGAGCTGAAGGCGCCGGCGGACCCGACACCCAAGGATCGTCGTTTTTCCAACCCGCTGTGGGAAACGCATCCTTTCTTCAACTACCTTAAACAGCAGTATCTGATGAACGCCGACGCGATCACCTCCGCGATGGGCGGGTTGGAGTCGCTGTCGCCCGCCGACGCCAAGCGGGTCGACTATTTCTCCCGCCAGATCATCGACATGATGTCGCCCACGAACTTTCTGGGCACCAACCCCGACGCGCTGGAACGCGCGGTGGAGACAGACGGCGAGAGCCTCGTTCATGGGCTGGAAAACCTTGTGCGCGACATCGAGGCGAATGAGGGAGATCTGTCGGTGACGCTGGCCGACAAGGACGCGTTCCGGCTGGGCGACAACATCGCGGCCTCGCCCGGTGGCGTCGTTTATCGCAACCGGTTGATGGAACTGATCCAGTATGCGCCCTCCACGCCCGAGGTCCACGCCACCCCGATCGTCATCTTTCCGCCGTGGATCAACAAGTTCTACGTGCTTGACCTGAAGCCGCAGAACAGCCTGATCGCGTGGCTCGTGGGGCAGGGCTTCACGGTGTTCGTCGCCTCGTGGAAGAACCCGGACGCGAGCTATGCCGACACCGGGCTCGACGACTATATCCGCGACGGCTTCATGCGCGGGCTGGCCGAGGTGCGCCGCATCTGCGGGGTGGAGCAGGTCAATGCGGTGGGCTACTGCATCGCGGGCACCACGCTGGCCGCGACGCTCGCCTATCTGGAACGCGCGGGCGACCGTTCCGTCCGGTCGGCCACCTTCTTCACCACGCTCACCGATTTCTCCGATCAAGGCGAGGTCGGCGTGTTCCTCGACAATGATTTCGTCGACGGGATCGAGCGTCAGACCGCGGTGGACGGCGTGCTCGACCAGAGCTTCATGGCGCGCACCTTCTCCTTCCTGCGGTCCAACGACCTGATCTGGCAGCCCGCGATCCGGAGCTACATGATGGGTCAGGCGCCGCCAGCGTTCGATCTGCTCTACTGGAACGGCGACGGGACCAACCTGCCGCGCCGGATGGCGATGGAATATCTGCGCGGGCTCTGTCAGGACGACGGGCTGGCGAAGGGCCGGTTCGAGGTGCTGGGCACGCGCGTGTCGCTGTCGGACATCGCGCTCCCCGTCTTTGCCATCGCGTGCGAGACGGATCACATCGCCGCGTGGAAAAGCAGCTTTCAGGGTATCCGTCAGTTCGGCTCGGCGGAAAAGCACTTCACCCTGTCGCAGTCGGGCCATATCGCCGGCATCGTCAACCCGCCCTCGAAGGGGAAATACGGGCACTACGTGAACGACGCCGCGATGGAGACGCCGGATGCGTTCCTGACTGGGGCCACATTCCATTCAGGAAGCTGGTGGCCGCGCTGGGCGGACTGGCTCTCCGATCAGTCGGGGGACAGGATCGCGGCGCGGGAGCCGGGGTCGGCCTCCAATCCGGTGCTGGCCCCGGCGCCCGGAACTTATGTCGGCGCGGCGCCCGGTCCGTGGAAGGAATAGTCCCCCTGCGACAATTTCGCGCTGCACTGCAGAAAGACTCTTGAAATGCTGCACCGCAGCATGCACATGGGATGGATCGACACACCAGCGCTGCTCGATTTTTTGAACGGCCGCGCATTCAGAGATGGAGACTTCAGATGGCTTCGACCCCCGACATGACGAAAATGATGCAGGACATGATGGCGGCGTTCCCGGCGGACAATTCCGCCATGCAGAACGCCTTCCGCAATCAGGCGCAGATGACCGAGAAGATGTCCCGCGTTGCGCTCGAGGCGGCTGAGAAGTCGACCGAGATCACCTCCAAATGGGCTCGCGACACGTTCTCCAAGGTCGGCGACATGACCCGCGCCAAGTCCGAGCCTGTCGACTATTCCAAGTCGATGAGCGATTTCGCCTCCGCAGCGGCCGAGATGGCCGCCGAGAACATGGCCGCCTTCTCCGAAGTCGCCAAGAAGGTGCAGATGGAGACGGTGGAACTGATGCTCGCCGCCGGCAAGGACATGACCGAGGAAACCACCAATGCGATGAAGAAGGCCGGATCGGACATGCAGTCCGCCGCCAACCGCGCCGGGTCGGAAATGCGGGACGCCTCGGCCAAGGTCGCGTCCGACACCCAGTCCAGCGCGACGAAGGGTAATTCTTCGAACAAGTAAGGTCGCACCAGCGTCCCCGAAGGGCAGGCTCGTTCGTCGAGCCTGCCCTTTTCTTTTGCCGCCTCCCGTCCTACCCTTTGCTGCAACGCAACATCGCGGAGGGTGGAGCCATGGCCGATACCGACAAGCCGCTGCTCGTCAAACGCTACGCCAGCCGCAGGCTCTACAACACCGAGAC
>JBBSVE010000119.1:0-9293 GCA_038233815.1 Rhodobacterales bacterium | reverse complement strand
CTGATCGAAAGCTTCAACGGCAGCCTGCGCGATGAGTGCCTGAATGAGGAGATCTTCGACGGCCTCGCAGATGCCCGCCAAAAGTTGGCTCTGTGGCGCTACGACTACAATAACGTCAGGCCGCATTCCTCGCTGGGGAATAAAACCCCGGCAGAAGCACGCCGGGCGCTTGAGTTACACGACGACACCGCACCCGGCGCGCTTGCCCAACCCGAAACCGACGACTATCAACAAGCCAGACTCTCGTTATGAACGAGGGACGACCGGGGGGCAGGTCAATCTCAACGCACGGGCGCGAAACCTGGCGCCGGAGACGCCGGTCACCCACCGCTTTCACCAGATCATCAACCGAGCGGGCTGAGACGCCCTGAATGAAGGATTTCGAAAGTGAGCCATTGAACGCTTTTCGTCCGGGAAACAGTGGAGAACGCCATCATTGGCGTCTCCGGGGCCCGGATGAGCTTTGGGAACTCAGGAAAATCTGACCCTTTTCCGATGCTTCGGAATCTGAGCGTCGACGGTTCCGGCCCGGGTTTCCCGCCAGCGCTCACGATCTGCGTTCCGCTGCTTCGCCCGCTCGGCACGGCGCTCATGCGCACCGGCACCGCACCGCTGGTCCACATCAAGCGCCATCGGCCGGTCGGCGACAAGCCCCCGCATCTTGGCCAGTCCGTGGTGCCCGGCAGTCCCTGAAGGACACGCCCCCACGCCATGGTTTCGGCCTTACTACCGTCCGTGATGGGCGATTTCCTCGATCGGCAGGTCAGGCCCGCATCCAAATCCTGGCGCAGACCCTCCGTGACCGCACAGAACACGCGCGGGCTTCGCCTGACCTGCGCGCGCCTCCTCTCAGCCCCCTGGAAGCGACACCGCACCCCGGCGCATGACCGACGATGCCCCTCTCGGTTCCATCATCATGACCTCACACCCAAAATTTCTGAGAGTCCCAGCCGGCCCCGCATTCCATCACCCCAATATTCGGCTCACCTGGTCCGAACCTGTTCCGCGCCCCAGTCTCCTCAACCGCAACGCCGCAATCGACTTCAAGGACCAGAAACGTTCATACACGTTTCATGCCTCCACCACCGATCCGAAATGCGCGTTTCCAAGAAACCATTCAGCACGGGCGCTATTCCGTGCTTCATTGGCATGCCGTGATGAAGAACCGGCATGGGTTGGCCGATCGTGGCAACCTGACCAAACGTCTCTCGGCCGATTGATGTCCAATCGCCTGCCGGGCAACGGTCGGCCACGTGGAGCAAACGGTGGCGCTGGACATCGCCCACCGCAACTCCCCCGCGTCGATTGGAAGGCTGACGCACAGGGCCGACAAGGGCGACGGCAGCGCCGACTTTGTCCCCGCTCTCAGGACCGTGTGCGTGACACCGTATGTCGCCCGAAAATTGCAGCACTCCGTCATTGACGGCAGAACGACCCGGCACGACGGCTATACCCTTTCCCTGAAGTGCCGCACGCATATCGCTGAGGCCTTGGGTCGCGTCAAAACATTCGGCGGCATGGAATGGACCGATTATCCGGGCGTCGAGCGGGTAAGCTCCCGCGTCATGCCGACAATGACCGCGAACAACCTCGCGCGGCTACTCCGGTTGCTGTGTGCATGACGAAAAAATGACCGCTTCGGCCTCGTCTTGCCAAGTCATACAGAGCCTTTGACCGCCCGCAGCAACAACTTCCTTGCGAAGTGTGTTCTTCAGCTCTCCCCTACGTGCGTCGCCACGGTAGCATTGGCAATCGGATCCGAACCTTGATAGAGTCCCGCGCAACGACAAGGCCGGGAAACGGCCCCGAACATGAGCAGGTCTATGGAAACGAACACCCTTGCCGCCGCGCGGGAGATTGATTTCTCGCTTCTGGCCCTGTTTGCGCGCGCGACCTTCACCGTCCAGATCGTGATGCTGATCCTGCTGGCGATGTCCTTCTGGTCCTGGGCCATCATCATCCGCAAGCACATCGCTTTCCGGAACTCCCGGCGTGAGGCGCAGGCGTTCGACCGGGCTTTCTGGTCCGGCGAGCCACTGGACGAATTGTTCGAGAAGATCGGCCCCGACCCCTCCGGCGCGCCGGAGAAGATCTTTGCGTCCGGCATGCTCGAATGGCGCCGCAGCCACCGGCAGGACGGCGGTCTCATCGCGGGGGCGCAGGCGCGCATCGACCGCACCATGGACGTGGCCATCGCCAAGGAGAGCGAGCGCATGAACGCAGGCCTCGCGTTTCTGGCCACCACCGGATCGACCGCGCCCTTCATCGGGCTTTTCGGCACCGTCTGGGGCATCAAGAACGCGTTCGAGCAGATCGCGATCAGCCAGAACACCAATCTCGCCGTCGTGGCGCCGGGCATCGCCGAGGCGCTTCTGGCCACCGGAATCGGGCTCTTCGCGGCGATTCCGGCGGTGATCTTCTACAACAAGCTGAACTCCGACAGCGAGCATGTGATCGGCGGCTACGAGGCATTCGCCGACGAATTCGCCACCATCCTGTCGCGCCAGCTGGACGCCTGAGCCATGGCGGGCGGCGTCATCAAGGGCGTGAAGGGCGGGGGCCGGCGCGCGCGGCGCAGGCGCGGCCGGTCGGCGGCGATGGCGGAGATCAACATCACGCCAATGGTCGACGTGATGCTCGTCCTCCTCATCATCTTCATGGTTGCGGCGCCGCTCCTGACCGTGGGGGTTCCGCTGGAACTGCCCAAGACCGCCGCGACCGCCCTTCCGACCGAGCAGGAGGAGCCGCTGACGATATCGCTCACCGGGGACGGCAAGCTCTATATCCAGACGCAGGAGGTGGCCGAGGACGAGTTGATGCCAAAGCTGAAAGCGGTCGCGGCGGAGCGGACGTCGGACAAGATCTTCCTGAAGGTGGACGGGTCGATTGCCTATGCGCGCGTGGCGCAGGTGATGGGCGCGCTCAACGCGGGCGGGTTTCGCAACATCGGGCTGGTGACGGATACGGACGGGCCGAGCTTCGGCGCGACTGGCGGCTGAGGCGGCGGGGTGGGGCTGGCATCCGGCATCGCCGACATGGACCGGGGCACGCTTGCGTCGGGCGTCGGTCATGCGGCGCTGATCGTTTGGATCGCGGTGGGCGGGCTATTCTCGCGCCATGACGACAACCCGGAAATGGCGGTGACGGAAGTGTCGCTGGTCTCCTCGGCGGAGTTCGCGGCGATCGAGGCCTTGTCGCCCACCGCACCGCCGCCGAAACCGTCGCAGACGGACGTCGCGGTGCCGGAAGCGGTCGCACCCGATCAGGCCCCGCCTGCACCCACCGCCGAAACCCCGCCGCCCGAGCGGGCGCAGCAGACGCCGCCTCCGCCCGATCCGGTGCCCGACGCGACCGACCCCACCCCGCCTGCGCCGGAGCCGGACCCCGCACCGCAGCCGACGGCCCCCCTGTCGGAGGATCCGCCCGTCACGGCGCCCACCGTGGCGGAACGCCCGCGCGAGCGTCCTGCCGACCGCGTCGCCCCCGATCCGACCGAGGCCCCGGCGCCCGACGCCGTGCCCGACGCGGCGGCATCCCCCGCCGTGACGCCCGAAGCCACACCCGACGCGGCCCAGATCACGCCAGACCGGCCGGAGACGGCGGCCCCCGACGCGGGCACCGTGCTCGCCACCGAAGCCAAAAAGAAGAGCGATCTCGCCCCGCTTGCGAGTTCGCGTCCCCGGGTCCGTCCCGCGCCGCGTCCGCCTGCGGTCGTGGCCAGCAGCGAGATTCCGCCGGACGCCGTCTCCGCCTCCGATGTGCCCAAGGATGCCATCGCGGATGCGGTGGCGGCAGCCGCGGCGGCGATGTCCGCGTCCAGCGACACGCCGAGCCCGGCGGCAGCACCCACAGGGCCGCCGATGACATCGGGCGAAAAGGATGCGCTGAAGGTGGCGGTGCAGGCCTGTTGGAACGTGGGCTCGCTGTCGTCCGAGGCGCTGAACACGACCGTGACCGTCTCGGTCCAACTGGCGGAGACGGGCATCCCGGACGCGGGCTCGATCCGCATGACGGACGCGGTGGGCGGATCGGCCACGGCGGCACGGCAGGCCTATGAGGCGGCACGCCGCGCGATCATCCGCTGCGGCGCATCCGGCTTCAAGTTGCCGGCGGAGAAATACGGGCAGTGGAAGACCCTGGAGCTGGTCTTCGATCCCAAGAACATGAGGATGAAATGAACGCACAGTCCCCCACCCGGCCCGGCTTCATGCAAAGGCTCCGTGCCATGCTGGCAGCGACGCTTGCCCTTGGCACGCTGGCGCTGCCAGTCCATGCGCAGGACAAGCCGCTGCGCATCGTCATCACCGACGGCGTGATCGAGCCCTTGCCCTTCGCGGTCCCCGATTTTGTGGCGGAGACCTCCGGTGCGGCGGAACTCTCGCGCAACATCGCCCGGGTGATCGCGCAGGACCTGTCGGGCACCGGCCTCTTCCGGGAGATCCCGGCCTCCGCCTTCGTGGGCAACCTCGCAAGCTTCGAGGCCCCGGTTGCCTATGCCGACTGGAAGGCGATCAACGCACAGGCGCTGATCTCCGGCGCGGTGAGTGCGGCGGGCGATAGGATCGTGGTGAAGTTCCGCGTCTACGACGTCTTTTCGGGGCAGGAGCTGAAGGACGCGAACGGGCAGGGCGGCCTCCAGTTCGCGGGCACGGCGCAGGGCTGGCGGCGGATGGCACACAAGGTGGCCGACGCGGTCTACAGCCGGATCACCGGCGAGGGCGGCTATTTCGACAGCCGCGTGGCCTTCGTCGCGGAAGCGGGGCCCAAGGACGCGCGCCAGAAGCGGCTCGCGATCATGGACTACGACGGGGCCAACGTGTCCTACCTGACCGACAGCCGCGCGATCGTGCTGGCGCCGCGCTTCTCGCCGTCGGGCGACCGCATCCTCTACACCTCCTACATCTCCGGCTTTCCGCGCATCTACGTGATGGATGTGGCAAGCGTCACCGCGCGCGGGCTGGACGAACAGCCCGGCACCATGACCTTCGCGCCCCGCTTTGCACCCGACGGGCGGACGGTTGTGTTCTCGCTGGAGCAGGGCGGCAACACCGACCTCTATACCGTGGACACGAAGTCCGGCGCTCTGAAGCGACTGACGAGCGCGCCCTCGATCGAGACCGCGCCGAGCTTTTCGCCCGACGGCAGCCAGATCGTGTTCGAGAGCGACCGTTCGGGCGAGCAGCAGGTCTATGTCATGTCGGCGGGCGGCGGCGAGCCGCGGCGCATCTCCAACGGGGCGGGGCGCTACGGCACGCCGGTCTGGAGTCCGCGCGGCGACATGATCGCCTTCACCAATCAGGGCGCGGGGAGATTCCACATCGGCGTGATGCGGACCGACGGGTCAGAGGAGCGGCTGCTGACCTCCTCCTTTCTCGACGAGGGCCCGACATGGGCACCCAACGGGCGGGTCATCATGTTCACCCGCGAATCCGCCGGTGCGGGGGGGGAGCCCGCGCTCTATTCCGTCGACATCTCGGGGCGAAACCTGAAGAAGGTGAAGACGCCGGGACCGGCCTCGGACCCCGCATGGTCACCGCTCCTGAAATAGACGAGCGCGATTCACAGCCGGTTCCAAAGCTGCTAGGGTCGGGCAAAGCAAGGCAGGATGTCCCCGAGCGGGCAGGAAAGAAGGAAGACGCGGATGGCATTTGTTCCCAAGGCGATGGTTCTCGTGGCCATGCTGGGCCTTGCGGCCTGCAACAACCCCGACCGGTTCGGCGCTGGCGGACCCGGCGGCGTGGGCGGGCCGGGCGGGATCGCGCAGGGCGGCTTCGGATCCGCCTCGGACCCGAAATCGGCGGCCTATTTCAACCAGACCGTCGGCGACCGGGTGTTTTTCGCGGTCGACCAGAACACGCTGTCCGATCAGGCGCGCGCGACGCTCACCGGGCAGGCGGGGTGGCTCAACGCGAACCCGTCCTATGCTGTTATCGTGGAGGGCCACGCGGACGAGCAGGGAACGCGGGAATACAACCTCGCGCTGGGTGCGCGCCGGGCGAGTGCGGCGCAGAACTTCCTCGTGAGCCAAGGGGTCGCCGCCAACCGCATCCGCACCGTAAGCTACGGCAAGGAACGCCCTATCGCGATCTGTTCGGACGAGGATTGCTACTCGAGGAACCGTCGCGCCGTAACCGTACTGTCGGCCGGTGCGGGGGTCTGACATGCGGATCGGTGCGGGTCTTGTGATTTTGATGTTGGGGCTGCCGATGGCGGCCCCGGCGCAGGACCGGAAAGAGACGCTGGCGGACATCCGGCAGGAGCTGACGCTCCTGAACCAGAGCGTCATGGGTCTGAAGACCGAGCTTTCGACCACGGGAGGCGCGCGCGGCGTAGGCGCGACCGGTCCCGCGTTGCAACGGCTGGACACGATCGAGGCCGCACTCGCCGACCTGACCGCGAAGACCGAGAAGCTTGAGTTCCGGATCAATCAGGTGGTGTCGGACGGCACCAACCGGATCGGCGACCTGGAGTTCCGCCTGACCGAACTGGAGGGCGGCGATACCGCCAAGCTGGGTCAGACGAAGCCTTTGGGCGGGGGCACGTCCGCGCCCGCCGCCCAGCCCGCGCCACCACCCGCCGCTGCCGCGGGCTCCCTCGCCGTCAACGAACAAAGCGACTTTGACCGGGCCAAGGGGGTGCTCGGTCAAGGTGACTTTCGCGGCGCCGCGGACCAGTTTGCGACCTATGCGCAGACCTACCCGGGCGGTGCGCTGACGCCGGAGGCGAACTTCCTGCGCGGCGAGGCGCTGGACAAGCTGGGCGAGACCTCGAACGCCGCACGGGCATGGCTGGAGGCGTTTTCCGGCGACATGGCGGGGCCGCGCGCGCCGGAGGCGCTGCTCCATGTGGGTCAGGCGCTGGGCAAGCTCGGTCAGGGACCGGAGGCCTGTGTCACGCTGGCGGAGGTCGGAAACCGCTTTCCCGGAACCGCCTCCGCCACCAATGCGGCGCAGGCGCGCCAAGGGTTGGGGTGTCCGTAGGGGCGACAGCGCTCGACATCGCGCGGCGGGTGGCCGGGTCCGGCATCGCGCGGATCGGCGTGGCCCTGTCGGGCGGCAGCGATTCGATGGCCGTTCTACATCTTCTGGCGGAGGCTTGTGCCGGGACCGATGCGTCCCTTCATGCCGTGACCGTGGACCACGCCCTGCGCCCCGGCTCGGTTGAGGAGGCCCGATTTGCCGCCGACGCCTGCGCACGGTTGCGCGTGCCGCATGACGTTCGGATCTGGCAGCACGGCGCCGTGCGGGGCAATCTGATGGATGCCGCGCGGCAGGCCCGCTACGCCTTGATGGCCGAATGGGCTGCGGCAAAGGGGGTGGGAGCCGTCGTTCTGGGCCACACCGCCGACGATCAGGCGGAGACGTTCCTGATGGGCCTGGGGCGGGCGGCAGGGTTCGACGGGCTTGTCGGCATGCGGTCGCGCTTCGATGTGGATGAGGTGCGCTTCCTGCGTCCGTTCCTTGGTGTGGAGCGGGAGGCGTTGCGGCAGGACTTGCGCAGGCGTGGCGTGGCGTGGATCGACGATCCGAGCAATGCCGACCCCCGGTTCGCCCGCGTCCGGGCGAGGACGGCGTTAATGGCATTGCAACCTCTGGGGATCAGTGTCGCGGGCATCGCCCTGACGATGGCGCATCTGGCATCGGAACGGCAGGGGATCAGGGAGGAGGCGGCACGAATCGGTGCCTTGATGACGGACGTGGTGGTCGGCGAGGTGCGGTTCGATGCCGAGATCTGGGACAGGCACGGCGTGCAGATGAAGCGCAGGCTGTTGCAGGAGGCGGTGGTCTGGGTCGCGCGGCCTGTGCATCCGCCTCGGGCCGCATCGCTGTCGCGGGTTCTGGAGGCCGTCGACGCAGGCCAGGACTCCACGCTTTCCGGGTGCCGCATCCGCTGCGGGGCGAGAGGCTTTCGCGTGGTCCGCGAGCCTCGGGCGGTCGCGGGACTGGTGAGCCGTCCCGGGGCGGTCTGGGACGGACGATGGTGGCTGGATACGCAGGCCGAGGCCGCATTCGAGGGCCTCGAAGTCAAAGCACTGAGCGCGTCTGGCTTGCGCTTTTGTCCGAACTGGCGAACGACCGGGGCCAGCCGGGACGCGCTGATGGTGTCACCGGCACTCTGGTCCGGGGACCGTCTCGTCGCCGCTCCGGCAGCGGGTCTTGGCGAAGGATGGACCGCGCGGATTGTCGCGCCGACCCGTCCGTTCGCAGTATCGCATTGAACAGGTCGAAACTATCTCTATCTTGTGGTCAAGGGATTTTGCATCGCGGCTGGTGCGGTGCGCAAGGAGGGAACTTCGTGGGAAATGCACGAAACATAGCGTTCTGGGTCGTTCTTTTCGTTCTGGTGCTGGCGCTGTTCAACCTGTTCAGCGGGGGGCAGTCGTCGTTGTCCTCGCGGTCGATCTCGTTCTCGGACTTCATCGCGAAGGTCGATGACGGCGATGTGACGAGCGTGACGCTCGACGGCGAGAAGATGATGTTCCGGACCAAGGACGGGGTCAGCTACACCGCGATCAAGCCGCAGGGCGAGGAGGTCACGGACCGCCTGATCGCCAAGAACGTCGATGTGCGCGCCGAGCCGCAGGAGCAGTCGGGCTTCATGTCGCTTCTGGGCGTATGGCTGCCGTTCATCCTTCTGATCGGGGTCTGGATTTTCTTCATGAACCGGATGCAGGGCGGCGGCAAAGGCGGCGCCATGGGCTTCGGGAAGTCCAAGGCAAAGCTCCTGACCGAAAAGAACGGCCGCGTGACGTTCGACGACGTGGCGGGCATCGACGAGGCGAAGGAGGAGCTGGAGGAGATTGTCGAGTTCCTGCGCAATCCCCAGAAGTTCTCGCGCCTCGGGGGCAAGATACCCAAGGGCGCGCTGCTCGTCGGACCTCCGGGACCGGGCAAGACGCTTCTGGCACGGGCCATCGCGGGGGAGGCGGGCGTTCCGTTCTTCACCATCTCCGGCTCGGATTTTGTCGAGATGTTCGTGGGCGTTGGTGCGAGCCGCGTGCGTGACATGTTCGAGCAGGCCAAGAAGAACGCGCCCTGCATCGTCTTCATCGACGAGATCGACGCGGTGGGCAGGGCCCGCGGTGTCGGCATCGGCGGCGGCAACGACGAGCGCGAGCAGACGCTGAACCAGCTTCTGGTGGAGATGGACGGGTTCGAGGCCAACGAGGGCGTCATGATCGTGGCCGCGACGAACCGGAAGGACGTGCTCGACCCCGCGCTGTTGCGCCCGGGCCGCTTCGACCGCCAGATCCATGTGCCCAATCCCGACATCAAGGGGCGCGAGAAGATCCT
>JBBSVE010000118.1:0-9312 GCA_038233815.1 Rhodobacterales bacterium | reverse complement strand
GCGCGGATGGAAGGTGCAGCCTGCGGGCGGATCGAGCGGGCTCGGCACCTCTCCGGTCTGCGGCGGCCGGTGGCGGTTCGGCGCGCGCACATTCGGGATCGTGTCGAGGAGCAGCCGCGTGTAGGGGTGCTTGGGGTCCGCGAACAGGGTCTCCGTCGCGGCCTGCTCCACGATGCGGCCCAGATACATCACCGCGATCTGGTCGGCCATGTGGCGCACGACGCTCATGTCATGGCTGATGAAGAGGTAGGTGAGGCCGCGTTCGTCCTGCAACCCCCGCATCAGGTTCAGGATCTGCGCCTGCACCGACACGTCGAGCGCCGAGGTCGGCTCGTCGCAGATCAGGAACTCGGGCTCCCCCGCCATCGCGCGCGCGATGGACACGCGCTGGCGCTGTCCGCCGGAGAATTCGTGCGGGAATTTGCGACCGTCGGAGGCGGAGAGGCCCACCGTCTCCAGCAGCGCCCCGACGCGGGCGCCGATGTCGCCCTGCGTCGCGGTTGTGGAGGCTTCGCGCAGCGGCTCGGCCACGATGTCGGACACGCGCCAACGCGGGTTGAGGCTGGCATAGGGATCCTGGAAGAGCATCTGCGCGGACAGCGGCACGCCGGTGGGTCCGTCCGCGAACCGGATGCTCCCCGATGTGGGCGCGGTAAGGCCTGACACCAGACGCGCCACCGTGGACTTGCCGCAACCGGATTCGCCCACGAGGCTCAGACACCCGCCGCGCGGCACGGTGAAGGCGATGTCGTCGACCGCGCGCAGCAGCCTGTGCGGCTTGCGCTCGACCACGCGGTTGAGCCACGGCGCGGAGACGTCGAAGACGCGGGTGAGCCCGGTGACCGTCAGCGCGTCGCTCATGCCGCATCCTCGCCCGCAGTGACCCAGCAGGCGCACTGGCCAGATCCGGTGGCGCGCAGCTCCGGCCGGTCTGTTCGGCAGCGCGGGATCGCCACCGGGCAGCGCGGATTGAACGAACAGCCCGGCGGCACCGCGTCGAGCCGCGGCATGGCGCCGTCGATCTGCGCCAGACGGGGAACCCGCGCGCCCAGCGTCGGGATCGAGCCCATCAGCCCCACCGTGTAGGGATGGCGGGGGGACGCGATCACATCGGCCACGGGCCCGATCTCCACCACCCGGCCCGCATACATCACCGCCACCCGGTCCGCCGTCTCCGCGATCACGCCCATGTCATGCGTGACCAGCATCACCGCGGTGCCGTGATCGTCGCAAAGCCTGCGCAACAGCGCGGTGATCTGCGCCTGGATGGACACGTCGAGCGCGGTCGTGGGCTCGTCCGCCACGATCAGGCCCGGTCGTGCGGCCAGCGCCAGTGCGATCACCACGCGCTGCCGCATCCCGCCGGAGAACTGGTGCGGGTAGTGGTCGATGCGCACCTCGGGGGCGGGAATGCCGACCTCGGCCAGCAGCTCCACCGCGCGGGTGCGGGCCTGTCCCCGGCTGAGGTCGAGATGCAGGCGGATCGTCTCCACCAACTGCCGCCCGACCGAGAACAGGGGGTTGAGCGAGGTCAGCGGGTCCTGAAAGATCGCCCCGATCTCCGCCCCCCGGATCTTCTGCATCGCGCGGTCGGGCAGCCCGTCGATGCGCCGCCCGTTGAGCCAGACCTCGCCGCCCGAGACATGGCCCGGAGGCTCCAGAAGTCCCTGCACCGCCAGCCCGGTCATGGATTTGCCTGCCCCGGATTCGCCCACCACGCCGAGGATCTCCCCCCGCCGGATGTTGAGCGTCACGTCCGACAGCGCGGTGACGCTGCCGTGGCGGCCCGGGAACCGCACGCAGAGACCACGGATATCGAGGACCGGCGGGTCTTCGGTCATGGCGCGCCTCCGTCCAGAGGAAAGCTCGGCGGAAACATCTCGGACAGCGGCGGATGGCCCCAGGTGCGGTCGGGATAGCGCGCGACCAGCCCGTCGAACTGGTCTTGTGCGCGCGTCTGCGCCGCCACGAGGTCGAACCCCGCCACCCGGCGGTCGCGCATCGAGAGCCGCCCGTCCACGAACACCGCCTTCGTGACCTTGCCCGACCCGCCCGCCACCAGCGTCGTGATCGGATCGATGGCGGGCGTCATCACCGCGTCGTCCAGCGCGAAGACCGCGATGTCGGCGCAGGCTCCCGGCGCCAGCCGCCCCAGATCGCTGCGCCCCAGTGCCGCCGCCCCGCCCAGCGTCGCGGCATCCCACATCTCGGCCGAGGAAACCGCCCCCGCATCCCCGTCCGCGATCCGGGCCGTCAGCAAACCCACCATCATGTTCATCAGCATGTCGGCGGGGGCCGTGTCCGTGCCCATGGCAATCGTGATCCCCCGGTCCCGGAGCTCCCGGAACGAGCGCAGGACCCCACCGAAGCGCGCCGAGACCAGCGGGCAGTGGATCACGCTCACCCCATGCTCCGCATAGAGGCCGAGATCGCGTGCCGTCGCGTTCGTGGCATGGGGTGCCAGCAGCCGGTCGCCGAGCAGCCCCAGTCCCGCCAGCCATTCCGGCGCGGTGCGGCCGTGCAGGCGCCGGACGGTCGCCACCTCCATCTCCCCCTGCGCCATGTGGAGCCTCACGCGCAGGTCCATTTCGCGGGCGGCATCCATCGTGCGCCGCAAAAGGGTCTCGGTGCAGGTCTCCACCCGGTCGGGGGCGAGCAGTCCCGACACCAGACCGCCCCGCTCCGCCTCGATGAACGCGAGCGCGTCGGTCAACCCGGCCAGCCCGCGCGTCTCGTCGAACGCAGGCTCCAGCGTTCCCGGTGCGACGCAGACCATGCCCCCGGCGCGGTAGGCCGGCGAGAGCCAGACCCGCAACCCCAGATCGCGGGCCGCCGTCGCCGCCGCCTCGAACTCGGACGAAGTCTCCCCCCATTCGCGGTAGAAGAGCGAGGCGATGGGAGCCGCCGTGGTGATCCCGTTCAGCAAAAGTTGCGCGAAGGCGTAACGCTTCTGGAAAGCCAGCTCGTCGGGCCCATACATCTCGTAGGGTCCGCGCTCGACGTAGCTTTGCGGCCAGACCCGGCCCTTGGCCCAGCCGGGCTGGTGGTCGATGGCGAGGAGCGTCGTGTCCAGATCCGACAGCGCATCAAGGTCGATCAGTCCCGGTGAGATCAGCGCATGCCCGAGGTCCACGCGCCGCGCCACCTCGCCCCCGAACCGCCCGCCCGCATGGAGGATGCGGCCCCCCTCGATCACCACCTCGCCATTCCGGATCAGGCGGTGCGTGCCATCCCAATGCCCGAGCACCCAGGACGCAGCGAGCGCGGTGCGCCCCTCCGGTCGCTGGCCGAGCGTCAGGTCCGATAGCGCGGTCATGGCATCGCAACCCCGGCCACACAGAGCGCGCCGTCCCGTGCCACCACGCGGCCTCCCTTGACGACCAGCGCACGCGGTGCCTCCTCCACCACCGCATGCGCCAGCGTTTCGCCTGCGACGAGGGTCAGGTCGGCGGCGCTGCCGATGCTCAGATCATGGGGCGAGATGCCGATCGCCTCCGCCCCGCCGCGCGACGCGGTGTCGAGCAGCAGTTCCAGCTCGTCATCGCGCCGCATCCGGTTCTTCATGCCGACGATCCGCGCGCGGTCCATCATGTCGGGCTGGCCCCACGGCCCCCAGGTGTCGCGGATGCCGTCGCAGCCGAGCCCCACCTTGATGCCCACTTTCCGCATTGCTTGCAGGGACGGCACCTCCGCCGACGGATGCCCGGTGGTGAAGATCCGCACATCGGCGCGCGCGACCGCCTCCATCAGCCCCGCCACCCGTTCCGCATCGGGCGCACCCATGCAGAACGCGTGCGAGACGCCGACCAGCCCCTCCATCCCCAGCGCGCGGGTCCGCTCCAGGATCATCTCCAGCGTGAAGGCGCCAAGCTCGCCGGGCTCGTGGAGGTGAATGTCGATGGGCTTGCCGTGCTTTTCTGCCAGCGCGAAGGTCGCATCGAGCGAGCCTTTCGGGTCGCGGTCCATCGAGGACGGGTCGAGCCCGCCAACCACATCCGCGCCCGCCGACAGGGCCGCATCCATCAGGTCCAGCGTCCCCGGCCGCACCATCAGCCCCGATTGTGGAAAGGCCACGATCTGGATTTCCACTGCGCCCGCCAGCGCCTCGCGGGTCCGCAGCTTGCCCTCCAGGAGGCTCAGCCCGTGATCGATGTCGATGTCGACATGGCTGCGGATATGGCCGGTGCCATTCTGAATCAACCGGATTGCATGGCGCATCGACTGGCGATGCACGTCGAGGCCGAGGGGGATGCGGGCGTCACGCTCGTTGTCGATCAGGGACTGAAGGTCGCCGCCCTTGCGCCCGGGATACCACGCCATGCCCCAGACGGTCTTGTCGAGATGGGTGTGCGTTTCGGTCAGCGACGGGATCGCGATGTGCCCACCGCCGTCCTCCGTTGGGACACCTCCAGCCTCAAGGCCCGGACCGATGGCGGAGATCCGTGCGTCGCGGATCAGGATATCGGCGGCAGCACCCCCCATCGGGCGGACGTTTCGGATCAGAAGGTCGGGCATAAGATCACCTTAATCTCGGGTTCAGGGCATCGCGCAGCCAGTCGCCCAGAAGGTTCACCGACACGACGAGAAGGCAGAGTTGCAGCACCGGGAACAGCACCACCCACCAGACCCCGGCAAACAGGAACTCGTTGCCGAGCCGGATCAGCGTGCCGAGGCTCGGCTGGCTCGCCGGCATCCCAATCCCCAGAAAGGACAGCGTCGCCTCCGTCAGGATCGCCAGGCCGAAATTAAGCGTTGCGGCGACGAGGATCGGGGTCAGCGTGTTGGGCAGGATGTGGTGCAGCATGATGCGCCGCGCGGGCACCTTCAGAAGACGCGCCGCCTGCACATATTCCTTGCCCCGCTCCACCGCCGTCTGGGCGCGCACGGTCCGGGCATATTGCACCCAGGCCGACATCACGATGGCAAGCACCAGCACCCCGCCCGCACCCACGTCGCGCAGCCATGGCGGAAGAAGCTGGCGCACGATGGCGCTGACGAGGATCGCGATCAGGATCGTCGGGATCGACAGCAGCACGTCGCCCACCCGCATCAGCGCATTGTCGATGAACCCGCCGTAATAGCCCGCGACCAGACCCAGTGAGATCCCGATGAGGAGCGACAGCGCCACCGACGCAAGCCCGATCAGGATCGAGATGCGCGAGCCGTAGAGGATCGCCGACAGGATATCGCGCCCCTGCGAATCCGTCCCGAGGATGTAGGGCCACTGCCCGCCGTCCACCCAGACCGGCGGATATTCGGAGTTCATCAGGTCGAGCTGGGACGGATCGAACGGATTCTGCGGGACATAAAGTGGCGAGGTAAAGGCGCTGACGATCAGGACGGTCAGCAGGACTGCGGCAAAGACCGCCGACTTGTGATGCCAGAACGACCACCAGAGGTCGGACTTCCTGAGCCTTGCGAAGCGGGACAGCGGGGCTGCGGCGTCGGTCATGTGCTTACCCTCTTGCCGTGCGAAGGCGCGGGTCGATCAGCGCGTAAGCAATGTCCACAGCCGTGTTCAGCACCACGAAGATGAAGGACACGATGCAGAGATACGCGGCCATCACCGGAATATCGACGAAGGTCACCGCCTGGATGAAGAGGAGCCCCATCCCCGGCCACTGGAACACCGTCTCGGTGATCAGCGCGAAGGCGATCAGCGCCCCCACGTTCATCGCCGTCATCGTCACCACCGGCATCAGGCAATTGCGCAGCGCGTGGCTGTAGTGGACACGCCAGCGCGGCACCCCCCGCGCGCGGGCGAACTTGACGAAGTCAGAGCGCAGGACCTCCAGCATCTCGGCCCGCACCAGCCGCATGACCAGCGTGATCTGGTAGAGCGCCAGCGAGATCGACGGCAGCACCAGCGCCGCCCGGCCCGAGGGCGTCAGCAGCCCTGTGGTCCACCAGCCGATCCGCACCACCTCACCGCGCCCGAACGCGGGTGCAATTCCAAGCTCGACAGAAAAGACGAGGATCAGCACGATCCCGATCACGAAGCTCGGCAGCGACACCCCGATGATGGACACGAACTGCAGGCTCTCGGAGAACCACCGCCCTCGGTGGATCGCCGTGATGACACCCAGCGGGATGCCCACCACCAGCGACAGGATGGTGGCCACGATCACCAGCTCCATCGTCGCGGGGAAGCGTTCGGCAATCAGGCTCATCACGCTTTGCTGGTTGCGGTAGGAGATGCCGAAGTCGCCCCGCACCGCGTTGCCCACAAAGCGCAGATACTGCACGACAACGGAATCGTTCAGCCCGAGACTGGCGCGCAGGGCGTCCTTCTCTCCTTGGGTCGTCTGCTCGTTCACCATCAGCTGGATCGGATCGCCGACGAAGCGGAAGATCATGAAAGCAAGTGCTGCCACGACCAGCATGACCATCGCCGCGTTGAACAGGCGCTTGATGAGAAAGACTGTCACGGCAAATCTCCCGCAGGGCGAGGAGGGGGCCGGGCGCTTGGTGCGGCCCGGCCCCGGTCGGTCAGTTCGCGGCCTTCATCGTCGTCATCCAGTGGCGCGCCTTGTTGTCCGAAAGCTGGAGCACGCTGTCCACCTTGTCGGACAGTCCCCATGCCATCGGTTGCTGATGGATCGGGATCATGATGACATTTTCCTTCACCAGCCGCAGCGCCTCATTCTCCATCTTCAGGCGCGCATCGCGGTCCATCTCGACCGCCGAGGCATCCAGAAGCTTGTCGATCTCCGGGTAGGACCAGCCGCCCCAGTTGAAGACACCGGCATTATCGCTCTTCGTCTTGAAGACCTGCAGAAGGATCGAATAGCTGTCGAGCATCGGCTCATTCGCCCAGCCGAGGTCGAACATGTCGGCCTCCCCGCTCGACTGCTTGACCTGCTGGATCGCGTTCGGTCCGATATCGAGTGTGGGTTTCAGCCCGATCCGCGTCATCATGGAGACCATGGCGTTGCAGACGCCTTCCTCGTTCACATAGGCGTCGTTGGCGCAGACCAGCGTGAAGGCGAACCCCTCCGCCCCCGCATCCTTGATGGTCTTTGCCGCCGCGTCGGGATCGTAGGGCGTCGGTGTGTCGAGATCTTCGGAATAGCCCGGGATGGCCGGGGCGACGACCGTACCCGCGATCCGGGACTGACCGCGCATCACCTTCTTGTGGATCGCGTCGAGGTCGATGCCCGCAGCGACCGCTTCCCGCACCCGCTTGTCCGCAAAGGGATTGTTGCGCCCGTCGGCGAGCTTCGGGCGCTCGTTGAAACCGAACATCAGCGTGCGAAGTTCGCTGCTGGCCAGCACTTTGACGCCTGGCGCGCCCTCCAGTCGGGGCAGGTCCTGGATCGGAGCGGCTTCGGTAAAATCGATCTCCCCCGCCAGAAGTGCCGCAGTCCGTGTCGCCGCCGACGCGATCGGCGTGAACTCGATCCGGTCGAGATTGTGCTTCGGCGTATCCCACCAGTTCGGGTTCACGACGAGAACGGTCTTGCTGTCCGGCACGCGGCTCTCGAGGCTGAAGGGCCCGGTCCCGTTGGTGTGGAAGGTGGCGTAGCCCTCGACCTTCTTGGCCACATCGGTCGGCATCTCGGCCCCGTTGGCCTTCAGCCAGCCCGCGTCGAACATGTGAATGTTGGTCAGATCGTTCAAAAGCAGCGGATAGGTGCCGTCGACCGCGATATCGACCGTGTGGTCATCGACCTTGGTGGCGGATTTGTAAGCAGGCAGATTGCCGCGCAGGGGCGAGGATTCATCGCTCACCCGCGTCAGGGAGGCCACCACGTCATCGGCGGTGAAATCCGCGCCATCGTGGAACTTGACGCCCTCGCGCAGATGGAAGCGCCAGATATTGCCGGGCATCGTCTCCCAGCTCGTCGCCAGCGCCGGCTCGATCGTCAGGTCGGCGTTGTAACGCACCAGACCCTCATAGACGTGGTTGAGAAAGCTGATCGTGAATGTCGATCCGTAGGAGTAGGGATCGAGCGAATTGATGTCGCGTGCCGCCCCCCACCGAAGCGTCTCCGCCGATACGGCCGACGTCATCGCGACCATCGCGGCGCCGGCAAGAAGCGTTGTTCTGAGATTCATCTGTTTCTCCCCCAGTTGTTCTTTGTTCGGCCCACCCCCCGGAGCCGTCCGCGGTTGTCGGAACGATGAGCCTGCCATTGGTTCTTCCAAACTCAATCTCGGACAACCGTCACCAAAATGTCAATCGGTTTGTCGACAATTTCGGAGGCGACTTGCGGTGAACAAACCTTTCTTGCGTCCAGACGTTCGGCAACTCAGTCGTCGTGAGTTGACCGGAAAGACCATGCACATAAAATCAGATAATCCCCGAAAAACGCTCAGAAACGGTTCACTCTAGGGGGCATCTCTAAAAATTGTCCTGACCTTGGCGCCGCGGTATCGTGAAACGGTGAACCGGCAGTGGGGATACACCGATGGCACAGATGGGTTTTTCGATCTTTCCAACCGCTACGCAAGCCTTGACACCAAGAACGACCCGCTGGTCGAGATTGCCGCCGTCGTGCCGTGGGAGGAGTTCCGCCCGGTTCTCGAGCAGGTCTGGCGCAAGTCCGATGCGGATCGCAAGTCCCGCGCGGGACGAAAGCCGATGGACGCGGTGCTGATGTTCAAGACGCTAGAGCTGAGCGCGCTCTACAACCTATCGGATGACCAGATCGAGTACCAAGTCCGCGATAGGCTGTCGTTCATGAGGTTTCTGGCGCTGGCCCTAGGGGACCGGGTGCCCCCCTCTCATGGTCTGCAAGCAAACCCCTGCCGGACGACGGATGCCAAGACGGTGTGGCTCTATCGAGATGCACTGGCGCAGGCGGGCCAGGTGGAGGCGTTGTTTCGCCAGTTCGACGGGTACCTCGCGCGGCAGGGCTATATCGACTGCGGCGGTCAGATAATGGACGCCTCCATCGTGCCGGTACCGCGCAACCACAACACGCGCGACGAGAACGCGGCCATCAAGACCGGTGAAGTACCCGAGGATTGGGCAAACAAGCCCGCCAAGCGATGCCAGAAAGACCTGGACGCGCGCTGGAGTGAGGAGGATCAGGAAACAGTCCGGGGGACTGCTTTCCCGACGAAAAAGCACGGGCGGGCGCACTACGGTTACAAAAACCACGTGAATGTGGATTGCATGCACAAGCTGGTGCGGCGCTATCACGTCAGCGATGCCGCCCAGCATCCCTCTCGTGGTTTACGCGCAAACCTATAGCGCGACAATCTTGATGAGACCTGCGCGTCAATCTGGATGAGATTCTACGTCGCGGTGTCTGGGATCGTATCAGTGTGATTGTCGCTGGCAAGTTCCGTTTCAGGTGTTGATTG
>JBBSVE010000117.1:0-9355 GCA_038233815.1 Rhodobacterales bacterium | reverse complement strand
GGATGTTGGCCGACAGCCCCAGCATGATCACGGAGATCCCCGCCAGCGCCATGCCGAAGCCCAGCGCCTCGCCCGGCTGCACCCGACCTGATGGGACCGGACGCTTGGCGGTGCGCTTCATCACCGCGTCGATATCGGCGTCCCACCACATGTTGAGCGCGCCCGACGCGCCGCCGCCCAGTGCAATGAACAGGATCGACGTCATCGCCACGAACGGATGCACCGGCACCGGCGCCACCAGAAGCCCGACCATCGCCGTGAACACCACGAGCGACATCACCCGCGGCTTCAAAAGCGCCACGAAATCGCGAAAGCCCGCGTCTCCCGTCGTCGGAACCGTTTGCGTCACATCGGTCATCGTGTTGCCGTTCCCATAAGACCCGAGGGACGTGCGGCCTGTCCGCGCGCCCGGTTCATCCGGCGTTACCGCCTGTCTCAGTTCGACGCCAGCCGCACCGGAGCCACGGCGATCGGCGCGGGCTGACGCTCGATCATCGGGCCGGCGTCGGCGGCGTGATCGACCTTGGCCTGCGCGAGCCAGGCGTCATACGCTTCCTGCGAAACGACCTTGACGGTGATCGGCATGTAGGCGTGATCCTTGCCGCAGATGTTCGTGCACTGGCCGAAGTAGATGCCTTCCTTCTCCGGCTTGAACCAGAATTCGCCCAGACGGCCCGGAACGGCGGAGTGCATCACCCCGAAGGCCGGCACATACCAGGCGTGGATCACGTCGGAGCCCGTCACCGTGACCGACACGATCTTGTTCACCGGAAGCACGACCTGCGTGTCGGTGGCCAGAAGGTAGTCACTCTCGTCGTAACCCGCCTGAACCAGCTTTTCCTTGGGCAGCAGGAAACTATCGAAAGCGACCTGATCATCGGTGTAGGCATAGCTCCAGTACCACTGGTTGCCGGTGATCTTGAGGTTGATGTCGCCCTTGGGTATCTCCAGCTGATTGAACAGCACGGGAAGCGAGAACGACCCGATCACAACGAGGATCAGGATCGGCACGATGGTCCACGCGATCTCCAGCGGCGAGTTGTGGGTGAATTTCGCGGGCACCGGATTGCGCTTTTCGTGGAAGCGCCATGCACAGTAGAGGAGCAGCAGGGTCACAAAGACCACGATGACGGAAATGATGATGAGGATCAGCTGGTCAAGCCCGTGCTGTTCGCGCGCGATGCTGGTCGCTGCCGGCTGGAACCCCATGCCGCCGGGGATCGGACGCCCCAGAACGGGCACGTCCTGCGTGGTGGCCGGTGCCGCGGCGGCCGGCGCGTTCTGCGCGAACGCTGCCCCGGCCAGCATCAGGGCGGTTGCCGACGCGGCCATCGCCGCAGCCCCGCGTCCGAGCGATGAGCGACCCAGTGCCACGGCGCTACCCGCCAGACCCGTCAGTTTCCGCATGTGCAAGTTCCCGTTCGCTAGAAGGCGGACCCGCCCGCCCGCCTCTTGGCCCACCCCACGCACCGCCCTCGGCGCGTCCCGGCAATGCCGTTGTCTACAGCGCAGGTGAGACCATATTAAGCCCCGGGAGACAAGAGAAACAGTTGCGGCAAAGTAACGCCGCCCCGCACCCGAGACAGGACCGATACATCATGACATCCCCTGACCAACGCACCCGGACCCCGACCGCGACACATGCGGAGGAGGCCCCCCCCTTCCGCCCGTTCGAGACCCATATAGACGAGGCCGCAGCCCTCGCCACGCTCCGCGCCGCCACGCACGGCGCCGACGACGGGGAGCTTTTCCTCGAACGCCGGCGGTCGGAATCGATCGGGCTCGACGACGGGCGGGTGAAGATGGCGGGCTATGACGCGTCCGAGGGCTTCGGCCTGCGCGCCGTGCGCGGACAGGTCGCGGGCTACGGCCATTCGACCGAGATCTCCGAGGCCGCCCTGACCCGCGCCGCCGAGACCGCGCGCCTTGCGGTGGGCGACGGCGGCGGCACGCTCGCCGATGCGCCGACGGGCACGAACCAGCGGCTCTATACCGACGCGGACCCGATGGCGGATGCGACCTTTGCCGTGAAGATCGACATGCTGCGCGAGATCGACGCCTATGCCCGCGCGCTCGACCCCCGGGTGATCCAGGTCTCCGCCACCGTGGCGGCAGGCTTGCAGGAGGTGGAGATCCTGCGCCCTGAGGGCCTGCGTCTGACCGACGTGCGCCCGATGTCGCGGATCAACATTTCCGTCATCGTGGAACAGGGCGGGCGGCGCGAGAGCGGCGGCATGGGTGGCGGCGGGCGTTTTGGCCTCGCCCGGCTGATGGAGCCCGCGCACTGGCAGGGTGTCGCGAAGGAGGCGCTGCGGATTGCATTGGTGAACCTCGACGCGGTTCCGGCCCCGGCGGGGACGATGGACGTGGCGCTGGGTGCGGGCTGGCCGGGGATCCTGCTGCACGAGGCGATCGGTCACGGACTGGAGGGCGACTTCAACCGCAAGAAGACCTCGGCCTTTGCGGGACTGATGGGGCAGCAAATTGCCGCGAAGGGGGTCACGGTGCTTGACGACGGCACGATCCCGGACCGGCGCGGGTCTCTCACCGTGGACGATGAGGGCACGCCGTCGGGCAAGAATGTGCTGATCGACGACGGCGTGCTGGTGGGCTTCATGCAGGACCGCCAGAACGCGCGGCTGATGGGCGTGGCGCCCACCGGCAACGGCCGGCGGCAGAGCCATGCGCATATTCCCATGCCGCGCATGACCAACACCTATATGCTGGCCGGCGACCGCGACCCGGGGGAGATCGTCGCCTCGCTCAAGGACGGCATCTATGCCGTGGGCTTTGGCGGCGGACAGGTCGACATCACCAACGGCAAGTTCGTCTTTTCATGCACCGAGGCCTACCGCGTGCGGAACGGCAAGATCGAGGCGCCGGTGAAGGGTGCCACGCTGATCGGCGACGGGGCCACCGCGCTGAAGCAGATCCGCGCCATCGGCAACGATCTGGCGCTCGATCCGGGGATCGGGAACTGCGGCAAGGCGGGGCAATGGGTGCCTGTGGGCGTGGGTCAGCCGACGCTGCTGATCGGCGGGCTGACGGTCGGCGGATCGGCGGCGTGAGGGGTGGTACCACCTCCCCGGCTCGAACGGGGGACCTCTTGATCCACAATCAAGCGCTCTAACCAACTGAGCTAAGGCGGCACGTGTCGGTGATCTAGCGGGCGGCGGGGGGCAATGCAAGACCCCGCCGCCCGCTTGTCAGCGTGGCGGGCCGGGTCTATTCCGGTGGGGTCAGGGCACAGGGGAGCGGACAATGGGCATCGACAAGCAAAGCGACGTGGCCGCCAACCTCCAGATCGGGCCGACCGACCTTGGCATGGTGCGGATCTATATCGCGGGCGACGGCGTGGACCTGCCGCTCGACTTCGACCCCGAGGAGGCCGATGAGATCGCGGAGGAGTTGCGCGCCGCTGCCAAACAGGCGCGCGCCGTGAAACCGTCCGGCAAGCGCCGCTGATCCCCGTCAGGCACCCGGACTGAATAGCCCCGGATCGCGCGCGGCCTGCAACCGCAGGGCTGCGGTGCGCGCGAAGGTCCGCAGCACCACCGACCGCCGCGCCCCGGCGAGCCGCGCCTCGGGTGGCATGCGGATCACCTCGGCGTCGTAAGCGTCGCCGATCAAGAGGCCGGTGCCCTCGGGCAGCAGATCGGTCGGAAACTCCCCGTCAACCGCCCAGAAGAACCGGTCGCACCAGTCGAGATAGCCCTGCCACTTCCGGTCCGACATGAAATCCGCGCGCGAGGATTTGCACTCGACGACCCAGACCTCCCCCTTCGGACCGAGCGCCATCACGTCGACCCGAAGACCGGGTGCGGGCACCAGCTCCTCCACCGTGGAAAAGCCGAGGGTCAGGAGGTGTCGGCAAACGCCCCGCGCAAGGCGCTGGCCCGGGGTCAGACGCCGGGGGCTTGCGGGATCGGCGTCGCTGGGGGCAGGCGCGATTGCAGGGCGGGGCATGGCGGGCTCATCGGTGGGGTGCGGCCCACAGGATGAACGAAGGATGAACAGCGTGCAAGGCGGTGCGGCATGCGTGGCCGCTCTTGCACGAGGCCCCGCACCGTCCTATCTTGCTCCTTGGCAACCACTGCTCCTCACGTGATCGGCTTTTTTCCAGTGGCCGATAAGCATCTCCGAGGGAGCTGGCTCTGCCAGGGCTCAGGCTCTGGTATCTGGCGACCACCTGAAAACTCAGGCTCTCGGGAAAATCTCCGCCGACACGGTCGCTGCGGTGGTTGCCATTGTCGCCCGACCTGCAGACGACAGCGTCATGGGCGCGAGGCAGATCCCGCGCCGAATGATCACTTTGCCGGGCAATCGTATTGTCCCGATCGCGTCATCGGTGCCGCGAAGTTGGTCCCCACCGCTTTCGTGCAAGTCCGCGTTCCGCGGGCGAGGGCCTCTTGCCCGGGCGCCGCTGCGTCCAACCGCCATGCGGCCCGCACCGACGGCCGGCCAGCTTGCCCGCGCCAGCAACACCCTTGGCCGCCAGTTTCGTCGTCCCCACGTTACAGTCCCCAGCCATCTCTCCGGCTTGCTGAGCGGAGCACTCCTGCAAAACCACCAACGCCATTCCGGCGCGTGCGGTCCCGATCGTTCTTTTTATCGCCATTCTCCCTGACGCAAAAACCGCCGCACTATTGTTGGCGGCGCGCTTCTGTCACGCTCTGCGCTGGTGTCGGGCGTATGTGCCGCTCAACACAAAGCAGGATCGACCATCGGTCCGGGCGTGTCCGGTCCGTGCACTGCGGTCGCTTCCGTTGCCTGCCGCGTCAGCTTTCTGGCCAGCGTCCTCTGATTCCGAAAATCTCGCCGGTGCCAAGCCCTGCCATCCACGTCGCCTCCGCCGCGCCGGATCAGGCGAATGCCTCGGGCTTGGCCTCGCGCGCCATGTGGTCGAGCACGGCGTTGACGAACTTCGGCTCTTTGCCGTCGGGAAAGAAGGCTTTCGCCACATCGACGAACTCGGTGATCGCGACCTTGGGCGGGGTCGTCATTTGCGTGATCTCGCCGCCCGCTGCGCGGAAGAGGGCGCGCAGCACCGGATCGATCCGGTCGATGGGCCAGGCGGCGACCAGCGCGCGGTCGGTCATCTGGTCGATCCGTGCCTGCCAGTTCACCGCATGCTCCAGCAGCGCGCGGAAATGGTCGACGTCGCCCTCGGCCATCTCCGCCCCGTCATAGACGGCGCCAAAGCGGTGCGTCTCGAACTCGCGTTGCACCGCCTCCACGGTCTGACCGGAGCGTTCCATTTGGAAGAGCGCCTGCACGGCATAGAGCCGCGACGCGGAACGCATCTGCCGGCGGTCGGGCTTTCGGGCCGGTTTGGGGGCGGTCTCAGGATCGGTCATGCGCGAAACGAATCCTCGGGCGCGCGAAAGCCGATGCCCTTACGCGCACTCGCCCATCTGCGCGACAGCGCGATCAGATGCAGCGCCGCCGCCGCCGCCCCGCCGCCTTTGTTCTGGCCCGCAGGATCGGCCCGGACCTCGGCCTGCGCCATCGTCTCCACCGTCAGGATGCCGTTACCGATACAGGCGCCCTGCAGGCCCAGAAGGCTCAACGCGCGGCTCGAATCGTTGCATACCGTGTCGTAATGCGACGTCTCGCCCCGGATCACGCAGCCGAGTGCTGCGTAGCCGTCGTAGTTCGACTGCCGCTCCGCCATTGCGATGGCCATGGGAACCTCCAGCGCGCCCGGAACCTCGATCACGTCCCAAGTGGCGCCCGCCGCCTTCGCCGTGGCCTCCGCCCCGGCGACGAGATGTGCCGCGATGGCGTGGTAGTAGGGCGCCACCACGATCAGCAGCTTCACCGGCTTCTCGAACGTGGGCAGGGGGAGGGACTGGTCTTCGGATCCGGCCATGGGTTTTCAGCCTTTCGGGATGGAGCGGGTGCCGACGATGGAGAGGCCGTAAGCCTCCAGCCCCACGACCTTGGGGCGCGGCGAGTTGGTGAGCAGGATCAGATCCTTCAGCCCCAGCGACGACAGGATCTGCGCGCCGAGCCCGTATTGCCGCAGCGTCTGGGGCGAGATCTCGGCGTCCGACACCATCTTGGAATGGAGATCGCGCAGCAGGACAAGCACGCCCCGCCCTTCCGCCGCGATCAGACGCATGGCGTCGCCGAACTCCGCCGTCCGGCCGGCGGAGCCGAGGCCCACGACATCGAGCAGCGGGTCCATCGTGTGCATCCGCACCGGCACCGGGGCCTCCCCCGATACGTCGCCTTTGATGAGGACGACATGCTCCGCCCCCTCGGCCTCGTCGGTATAGATCCGCATCGTCCAGTCGCCGCCGAACTCAGACGTCACGGTGCGGTCGGCACCGGGCCGCACGAGGTTATCGTGGCGGCGGCGATAGGCGATCAGGTCCGAGATGGTGCCGATCTTGAGCGCATGCCGCTGCGCGAAGGCCACCAGATCGGGCAGCCGCGCCATCGAGCCGTCCTCATTCATGATCTCGCAGATCACGCCGGAGGGGTTGAGCCCCGCCAGACGACTCACATCCACCGCCGCCTCCGTATGGCCCGCGCGCACCAGCACGCCGCCGTCGCGCGCGCGCAGCGGAAAGACATGGCCCGGTGTCGCGATATCCTGCGGGCCCTTGCTGTCGTCCACCGCCACCGCGACCGTCAGCGCCCGGTCGTGCGCGGAAATGCCGGTGGTGACACCGTCACGCGCCTCGATCGAGAGCGTGAAGGCCGTCTCGTGGCGGGACGAGTTGCGCGGGCTCATCAGCGTAAGGCCCAGCGCGTCGATCCGCGCGTTGGTGAGCGCGAGACAGATCAGCCCGCGCCCGTGTGTCGCCATGAAATTGACCGCAGCCGCGTCGCACATCTGGGCCGGGATCACCAGATCGCCCTCGTTCTCGCGGTCCTCGTGATCGACGAGGATGAACATGCGACCGGCCTTGGCATCGGCGATGATCTCCTCGACCGAGGAGATGGCGTCGGAATATTCGGTTGTCATCGGGGCCTCATGCGTATCGTCCTGCCCTTACCCACATTGCGGGGCGAAGGCCAGAGCAGGTTCAGGTCCGGGCGCGGGTCAGGGACGCGGCGCAAAATACCGCGCAGCGTCGAGATAGGCGCCCAGACCGGCGGCGGCACACCACTCCCGCTCCAGCGCGAATGCGCCGATCAGCAGGGCCTGATCGGCGGGCACGCGGCGCAGCGCGACCCGGACCGCCGCCCGCTGCGCCGCAAAGCGCGCGAGGTGGGCGGGTGCGGGATGAGCCTCATCCACGACGTCCGCCAAGTCGCAAGGCCGCAGCGGCGCGCTCGCCAGACCGAGGCGCAGCGCCTTGACCGCGTGCGCCCGGTCGGACCGGGCCTTCGGGATGGAGGGCGCCTGCAACGCGTTGGAGGAGAAGAGGACAGCGATCACATCATGCCCGGTGGTGGCCCGGATCCCCGCATAGGTCGAATAGTCGAGCCCCAGTTCCCCCGCCCGCCGCAATCTGCCACGCAGCACCTCCACCGGCAGATGCGGCAGCAGGGCGCGGCGCGCATGGCTCCAGCAGTGGGCGCGCCACGCGAGGCCCGGATCGCTCAAGGGCCCACGGTTGTGGCCGGGGCCGATCACCGCCCCCAGTCCCGGAGCCGTGCGACGTAGCGCGCCATCGTGTCGACCTCGAGGTTCACGCGGTCGCCCTGCCGGACCCCTCCCCATGTCGTCACCGCTTGCGTATGGGGGATCAGGTTGATGCCGAAGGTCGCCCCCTCCACCTCGTTCACAGTGAGCGAGGTGCCGTTGAGCGCGACCGATCCCTTGGGCGCGATATAGCCCGCCAACGCGTCCGGCGCGCGGAACGAGATCCGCCTGCTCCCCCCGTCGGGCGTGGAGGACAACACCTCCGCCAGCCCGTCGACATGGCCGGAGACGATGTGCCCGCCCAGTTCATCCCCCACCTTCAGCGCCCGCTCGAGGTTGATCCGCGTCCCCTCGACCCACGTGGCAAGGGTGGTTACGGACACCGTTTCCGCCGAGGCCTGAACGTCGAACCAGCCCTCCGGGTCGGTCCCGACAGCAATCACGGTGAGGCACACCCCGTCGCAGGCGATCGAGGCGCCGATGTCGATGCCCGCGATGTCGTAGCGCGTGGCGATGCGGAGGCGCAGGTCGCCATCCTCGCGCACCGACAGGATGCGCCCGATATCGCCGACGATCCCCGTGAACATGCGCGCGCCCCTTTCGTTCGCCCAAGGCGTAGCCCCGCTACGGATCGCTTGCAAGACCCGGCCCGGGACCGCTATCGCCGGTGGTTAACGGATCTGAAAGGTCCGCCGGCACAGGATGGTCCGGCATTCCCTGCGGGTAGATGATGGTGACATGCGGCTGACGGGCGAGGATCGGCGATTTCTGATGTTGCAGGGTCCGCACGGGCCGTTCTTCGGACGCCTGGGCCTTATGCTCCGCCGGTCCGGGGCAGAGGTCTGGCGCGTGGGCTTCAACCGCGGCGACCGCGCGTTCTGGCCCGATGCGCCGAGTTTCCTGCCCTTTCACGGCACGCCGGAGGACTGGCCCGCGACCCTCACCGCGATCATTGCCCGGCACCGGATCACCGACCTCGTGCTCTACGGCGACACGCGGCCTGTCCATGCCGTCGCCGTGCGAATTGCGCGGGAGGCGGGGCTGACCGTCCATGTGTTCGAGGAGGGCTATCTTCGCCCGCACTGGGTCACCTACGAGCGGGGTGGCGCGAACGGCCATTCACGGCTGATGGATCTGTCGGTGGCGGCGATGCGGACCGCGCTCGCGCAGTCGGACATGGACCTGCCGGACGCCCGGCGCATTGGGGCGACATGCGCCAGCACATGGTCTGGGGTGCGCTCTACCATGCGTTCGTCCTGGCGGGCTTTCGCGCGTTCCCGGCCTACCGCCCGCACCGGGCGCTGACCGTGGGGCAGGAGCTGCGGCTCCATCTGCGGCGTCTGGCGCTTTTGCCGCTGCACCGCTGGGACCGGATGCTGGCCTCCGCTCGAATCCGGCACGGCGGGTTTCCCTATCATCTGGTGCTCCTCCAGCTCGACCATGACGCGAGCTTCCGGATGCACTCCCCCTTCGCTTCGATGGCGGAGTTCATCCACCTCGTGATCGCAGGGTTTGCCGCCGGCGCCGCGCCACACCACCACCTCGTCTTCAAGGCCCACCCGCTGGAGGACGGGCGCGGTCCGGTGGCGCGCCTGATCGCCGAGATCTCGGACGCGCATGGGCTGGCGGGTCGGGTGCATTTCGTCCGCGGCGGCAAGCTCGCGGGGCTTTTGAACGACGCGCGCTCTGCGGTGACGGTCAATTCCACCGCCGCCCAGCAGGTGCTCTGGCGCGGCCTGCCGCTCAAGGTCTTCG
>JBBSVE010000116.1:0-9405 GCA_038233815.1 Rhodobacterales bacterium | reverse complement strand
CTCGGTCAGCACCGTAGATCGCGGCTCTTTCGGGCCAGCCTTCATGTCCTCGACCGCCGCCCGCTTCCGCCACTTGGCAACCGTCTTTGGATTAATCCGAACGCCTCGCTCAGCACCGAGCGCGAAGCTTGCGATCGCTGTATAGCAGCTCTGACGACGACCGTGGTCGCGGCGCTCCCTTGACGGGACTGTCCCATGTGGCTTCCTTCCATTCCTGAAAGGGAACCGCACCACCAAACCGTGGGATCAACCAGGCACCCGTCGCTCACGCGCGCTGATACATGCCTTCGTAGATCGGCATCAGCGTCTCCGTCTCGAACAGCGACGACACGGACGTCCCGCTCCAGATGTTCATGATCGCCTGCGCGAAGATCGGCGCGGTCGGCACGATGCGGATGTTGGTCGCGGTCTTGACCGGCTCCCTCGGCTCGATGCTGTCGGTCACGACGAGCGATTTCATCACCGAGTTCGCGACCCGCTCCACCGCCGGGCCGGACAGCACGCCGTGTGTGATGTAGGAATGGACCTCCACCGCGCCGTTTTCCATCAGGACCTCGGCCGCCTTGCAGAGCGTGCCGGCCGTGTCGCATATGTCGTCCACGATGATGCAGACCTTGTCGCGCACGTCGCCGATGACGGTCATCTCCGCCACCTCGCCCGCCTTTTCTCGCCGCTTGTCGACGATGGCCAAGGGTGCGCTGATCCGCTTCGCGATCTCACGCGCCCGCGCGACGCCCCCCACGTCGGGCGAGACGATCATCACCTGATCGAGCCGGTCCTTGAAATGATGCTCGATATCGAGCGCGAAGATCGGCGCGGAATAGAGGTTGTCTACCGGGATGTCGAAGAACCCCTGGATCTGCGTCGCATGGAGGTCGAGAGTGAGCACCCGGTCGATGCCCGATTGCGCGATCAGGTTCGCGACCAGCTTGGCGGAGATCGGCGTGCGTGCTTTCGAGCGCCGATCCTGCCGGGCATAGCCGAAATAGGGGATCACCGCCGTGATCCGGTCCGCCGACGACCGCCGCAGCGCGTCCGCGATGACCAGAAGCTCCATCAGGTTGTCGTTCGCTGGGTTCGAGGTCGGCTGGATGATATACATGTCCTCGCCGCGGACGTTCTCATAGACCTCGACGAAGATCTCCTGATCGTTGAACCGTTCGATACGCGCATCGACGAGACCCACCGACATGCCCCGGTGCATCGACATGCGCCGCGCGATGGCACGGGCAAGCGGCATGTTCGCGTTCCCCGAGATCAGCTTCGGCTCGGTGATCGCAGGCATCGGGACCTCTTGGATTCGGGGGCGTTGACACGGCTTACCACCGGGATAGGGTCTTGAAAACAACGGACAGCAGGGGGCACGCGAATGGCGGGCATCGACTACTATTTCGCGACGATTTCGCCTTTTACCTATTTCGCGGGCACCCGGCTGGAGGATGTGGCCGCTCGTCACGGGGCGGAGATCACCTACCGTCCGCTCGACATCATGGCGCTGTTCGCGCGCACAGGAGGGGTTCCGCCTAAGGACCGGCACGAGAACCGGCAGGTCTACCGGATGCAGGAACTCCGCCGCATGGCGCGCAAGACCGGTCTGCCGCTGACTGTGAAGCCGGCGTTCTGGCCCGCCAACCCCGCGCCATCCTCCTACGCCATCATCGCAGCGCAAAGCGCCGGGGGCGGCGATCTGGGCGCCCTGGTCCACGGGTTTTGTCGGGCCTGCTGGGCGGAGGACCGCGATGTGGCCGACGACGGCGTGATCCGCGACTGCCTCACAGCGGCGGGGTTCGATCCGGCACTGGCGGACAAGGGGATGCTCGCGTCGGCGGAGGTCTATGCGTCCAACCTTGAACGGGCGATTGCCGCCGGAGTGTTCGGCGCACCCTTCTACATCACCGGGGATGAGCGGTTCTGGGGGCAGGATCGGCTGGAGGATCTGGACCAGCATCTCGGTGGCACGTTCTGATGCAGGGAGAGCTTGCGGGCGTGCCCGCGGCGTGGCGGACCTACGGCACAGGGCCGGTGCAGGCACTGGCCTTGCATTGCGCGCTGGGCCATTCCGGCGCGTGGGCGGGGTTGGCGGCAAAGCTGCCGGGGCTGACGATCACCGCGCTCGACCTTCTGGGCCACGGGCGGTCTGCGGACTGGGACGGGGTTTCAGACTATCACGCGACGGCGACCGCGATGGCGGTCGATCTGGCAGAACGGACCGGGACGCCGCTGGTGCTGATCGGGCACAGCCTAGGCGGGACCGTAGCCCTGCGGATGGCGCTGGAGCGGCCCGGCATCGCCGCACGGCTGGTCCTGATCGAGCCGGTGCTGTTCATAGCGGCCGATCCGCAGGCCCTCGCAGCGCATATGGCGCAGCACGCCGCTTTCGCCGCCTCGCTGGCGGGTGACAGGGCCAGGGCGGCGGCCCTGTTCCAGGAGATCTGGGGCAATGGGCAACCCTTCGCGGACGCGCCGGAATCGCAGCGCCGCTACATCACCGAGCGTATCCATCTGATCGACGCCCCGGCGCCCGCGCTGAACGAGGATCGGGCCGGGATGCTGGCGCCGGGTCGGCTGGAGGGGTTGCGGGCGCCGGTCCTTCTGCTGCGCGGCGACAGGTCGCCGGAGGTGGTGGAGGCGATCGGAACGCAGCTGTCGCGCCGCCTGCCGGACGCGGAGCAGGCGGTCATTGCAGGCGCGGGGCACATGCTGCCGATCACCCATCCCGCGGACTGCGCGGCGCGGATCGCGGCGTTTCTGGACCGTCAGCCCCGGAACGCCTGAAGCAGCGCGTCCACATCGTCGGTCGTGGTGGACCAGCTCGATACCAGCCGCGCCATCGGTCCGCTCTCGTGGTAATAGACTGCGCCGGCCTCCTTCGCGCGGGCGTGCGCCGCGTCCGGCAGGGTCGCAAAGATGATGTTCGCTTCCACCGGATGGATGATCTCCGCCCCCGGCACATCCGTCAGACCCCGGGCCAGCCGCGCGCTCATCGCGTTGGCGGTGCGAGCCATGTCGAGCCAGAGCCCGTCCTCCAGCCACGCCTCGAACTGTGCCGCCACGAACCGCATCTTGGACACGAGATGGCCCGCGCGCTTGCGGCGCAATTCCAGCTCCCACGCTTTGGCGGGATCGAAGAGCACGACCGCCTCCGCCGCGAGAAGCCCGTTCTTCGTTCCGCCGAGCGACAGCATGTCGATGCCCGCGCGCCAAGTCATGTCGGCGGGGCTCGCCCCGGTGGCGGCCAGCGCGTTGGCGAACCGCGCGCCGTCGAGATGGGTGGCGCAGCCCATGTCGTGCGCGATCCGGGTCAGCGCCGCGATCTCGGCTGGTTGATAGAGCGTGCCGGCCTCGGTGACGTTGGTCAGGCTCAACGTCCCGCGCTGGGTGACATGGACCGAGCCGCCAACACCTTGCATCGCCTCCGTCAGCGCGTCGGGTGTGATCCGGCCGTGGTCACCCTCGATCAGCGCGAGCTTCGCGCCGCCCGCAAAGAACTCCGGCGCGCCACATTCGGCCACTGCGATATGAGCGTGACGGTGGCAGAAGGTCGCCGCGTAGGGCGCGGTGGTCAGCGACAAGGCCAGGGCGTTCGCCGCCGTCCCGGTGGTGACGAGATGCACCTCCGCCTCGGGCGCCTCGAAAAGCGTGCGGATCTGCGTGCGCAACCGCGCCGTAGCGCTGTCCGCGCCGTAGGACACCTCGTAGCCCTCGTTGGCACGGGCGAGGGCGGCCATGATCTGGGGCGGGACGGGTGCGCCGTTGTCGGAAGCGAAGAACATGGGGGTCAGGCTCCGGTCTGGGTCAGAGGGGTCCGGGCAGGGTGTAATCCTCCCAGTCCTCCTCGTCGACCTCGGTTTCGGGGATCGTCCAGCCGCGCACGGAAATGTCGGCGCGGTGGGTGCTTTCGGGGTCGCCCGTCAGCAGCGGGTGCCACGGTTCCAGCGGCTGGCCTTCGTGGAGCAGGCGGTAGGCGCAGGTCCGGGGCAGCCACCACGCGACGTCCGGCAGCTTTTCCGGCGTCAGGCTCACGCATTCGGGCACGAACCGGTGACGGGTTTCATAGTGCTTGCAACGGCAGGTTTCCCCGTCGAGCAGGCGGCAGGCGATGCGGGTGAACTCCAACTCCCCCGTATCCTCGAACTCCAGCTTGTTGAGACAGCATTTGCCGCAGCCGTCGCAGAGCATCTCCCACTCCGTGCCCGTCATGGAGCGGAGCGGCACCGTCTCCCAGAAGCGCGGGCGGGGGGCGGGGTCTTTCTTCGACATCACGCGCCCTCCAGAACGGTGCGGGCGCGGGCGCAGTCGGCGTCCATCTGGGCGATCAGCTTCGGGACACCCTCGAAGGCCACCTCGGGGCGGAGCCAGTCCACGAAGGCGACCGACAGATGCTCGCCGTAAAGATCGCCGTCGAAATCCATGAGGAAGGTCTCGAGGTTTGGCAGGTTCTCCCCGAACATCGGGCGGATGCCGAGGTTGGCGGCCCCCATGTAACGCCCCCGGTGCGGCCCGGTCAGCACGTCGACCCAGACCGCATAAACCCCTGCGCGCGGCAGATGAAGGCCGGTCACATCCATGTTGGCGGTGGGATAGCCCATGGCGCGGCCGCGCTTTTCGCCGTGGATCACCGGGCCCTCGATGCGGTGCCAGTGGCCCAGCATCGCCGCCGACCGCGCCATGTCGCCACGCGCCAGCGCCGCCCGGATACCGGTGGAGGAAATTTCCTGCCCGCCGGTTTCGACCAGATCTGCGATGTCGGTGGTGATGCCCAGTGCAGCACCCAGCCGCTGAAGGTCGGGCGCCCCGCCCGCGCGCCCCTTGCCGAAGCGGAAATCCCGCCCGACGACGACATTCGTGACACCCAGCCCGTCATGCAGCACCTCGGTCACGAACGCCTCCGGCGTCAACGAGGCGAGGCTCGCGTCGAACGGCAGCTCGAAGAGCGCGGTGACGCCGAGTTTTGCCAGCCGGTTTGCGCGCGCCTCCGCGTTCATCAGGCGGAAGGGCGGGCTTTGGGGCGCGAAGTAGCTGCGGGGATGCGGCTCGAACGTGACGATGCCGAGCGGGCCCATGGCGGCGGCGCGGTCGATGACATGGCGGTGGCCCAGATGGACGCCGTCGAAATTCCCCATCGCGACGGAGGTTCCGCGGTCGTCCAGCGCGATGCCTGTCCAGTCATGGTAAATCCGCATCGCGCCCCTTGCGGGACAGTCCCGCGCATCCGTCCGGCCCATAGCCCCGGCCCGCGCGCGGTGCGTCAGCCCCGGCGCAGCGCCAGAACCAGCGCCTCGCCCTTCAGGACGGTGGTATCGCCCACCATGCAGCGGGTTTCAAGGGTGACACGGGCGCGCGCGCTGTCGATTGCGGTGACCGTGACGGTCGTCACCACGCTGTCGCCGGGCCGGACCGGGGCCAGAAACCGGAAGCTCTGCGACAGATAGATCGTCCCGTGGCCCGGCAGCCGTTCCCCGATCACCGCCGAGACGTGGCCCGCCGTCAGCATCCCGTGCGCGATCCGGCCGCCGAACACCGTGGAGGCCGCATAGGCATCGTCGAGATGGACCGGATTGCGGTCGCCGGTTGCATCCGCAAAGGCCCGGATGTCCGCGTCCGTGACGGTCCGCGTCATGGCGCGGGACAGGCCCACGCTCATATCCTCGAGATAGATCCGGTCGTCTTTCGGATGGTCCAGCATAGCTCCCGCGCGCCCCGCATGATGCTGCACCTGCATAATGCCTTCCGCGGGGCCCTGCAACTCAGCGCAGATGGCCGATTGCGAAGGTGGGGCTGCGCGCCTCGCCCTCCAGCCACGGGTGGAGGCGATGGGCGTCGGGGGCCATGGGATCGCCGAAAAGGCCCGCCGCAAGCCCCTCGGTCACGAAGAGCGTGTCCAGCCCTTCCATCATGCCGCCGTGGATATCCGTGTGAATCCCGTCGCCCACGCAAAGGATGTCCTCGTCGCGCATCCGCCCCGCCAGCGCTTCCAGTCTGCGGCGGGCGAGGTCGTAGATCGGCGGATGCGGTTTGTCGAAATAGAGGCTGGTGCCGCCCATCTCCTCATAGAGCTGGGCCAGCGCACCGGCGCACCAGATCCGGCGCGTGCCCATGTCCACCACGATGTCGGGATTGGCGCAAAGGAGCCGCAGGCCGCGCGCAATGGCCGCCTCGAAACCCGGCCGGTAGGCGTCAAGCGTGGCGGCGGTTTCGTCGAACGGGCCGGTCACGACGATTCCCTCGGCCTCCTCCAGCGGGACGCGGTGAACGGGCGGTTCGCGGGCGGCAACCCGGGCCGCATCCCCGTCGTGCCCGGTGAAGAACAGATCGTCCTTGGGCATGACCCCGATATGGTGGACCCGCCGACCCACGGCACCCATCAGCATCGCGGTCTGCGCGCAGTCGCCGGAGGTTGCAACCGCGTCGTAGCAGTCCCGCGGCACCCCCATGGCGTCGAGTTGCGCCACGACGGCCACATGGGGGCGCGGGGAGTTGGTGACGAGCACGACCCGCCCGTGGCCGCGAAACGCCTGCAGGGCGGCGACCGCCGCCGGGAACGGCGCCACCCCGTCATGCAGGCAGCCCCAGAGGTCGCAATAGAGCGCGCGATAAGGGCGCGCGATCTCCGCGAGGGTCGTAACGATCCGGGTCATGGGTCGGATGCCGTCAGAGCTTCAGGGCGGGGATGATCTGCTTCTTGCGGCTGAGGATGCCCGGCAGGGCCACGGTGTCGCCCTTGACCTCGACCCCGAAGGACGCCTCCGCCAGTGCCTTGGTGAAATCGTCGGGGATCAGCAGCGTCGCCTGTTCGTGCAGGATGTCGATGATGAAGAGGAGCACGTGGTCCGCCCCGTCCTCTGCCGCCACGCCGGGCATCGCGGCCATCAGCGCGGCCTTCCGGTCCAGCAGCGTGCGGGGCGCCGTCGTTTCCAGCACGGAGACGCGAAGCTCCTTGCCCGCGACGGAATATTCCTTGCTGTCCATGCGGAGGAGAACCGCCTCCGAGAAAGCGGAGACATCGGACTTCGCCTCGAAGAGATCGGCGGCCAGCCCCGCGATATCGACGCCGAGATCGTCGGCCAGAATCTCCGCCACCGCGCGGTCGTGGGGCGTGGTGGTAGGGCTGCGAAACCCGAGCGTGTCCGAGATGATCGCCGACAGCATCGCGCCCTTGATGGCCTTGGGCGCCTTGCTCATGTCCGACCCGATCAGGTCGCAGAGAATCGTCGCCGTGCATGCGAGCGGCCGGATCGTGACCTCTATCGGGGTCCGGGTGCTGATGCCGCCCGCAAGCAGGTGGTGGTCGATGATCTGGACCACGTTCGCCTGCGCCAGAGAGCGCGGCAGTTCGGCGGGGTTGTTGGTGTCCACGATCACGCAGGTGTCGCCGGGGGCCACGTCCTCGATGATCTCCGGCTTCGTCAGGTGCCAGCGCTTCAGGACATAGGCGGCTTCGGTGTTGGGTTCGCCCAGCAGCACAGGCCGGGCGGGGACGTGCTTCACCTCGTTCAGATACCAAGCCCAGATGATCGCGGAACAGGTGGCGTCGGTATCGGGCGAGGTATGGCCGAAAACGAGAGTGGTCATGGGGCGGGCCTTCAGATTGGAGGTGGTTCGGGGCGGCTTATAGGGGCGGGGCCGGGGCTTGTCACGCGGGCGAGGGGGTCAGAACGGCAGGCGTTCCAGGCGCCATCCGCGGTCGTGGAGGAGGTTGAGCACGCCCGTCTCCCCCGACAGGTGCAGCGCGCCGAAGGCGGCGAACACCGGGCCCTTCACCGCCGCCGCCTCGATTGCGGGGATCCACGCTTCGTTCCGCTCGGTCATCAGCGAGCGTTCCAGCCGGTCATAGTCGCGCGCAACGGCGCTCTCGTCCGCGCCGGGCAGATCCCCCGCCATCATGCGCTGGAACTCCCACAGACGGCGGCTGTCCTCACGAAAATAAGCGTCGGTCATGGTGGCCATCATGTCCTCGGACCGATCATCGAGGTCGAGCGCCTGCCGCACCATCTCGATCTGCTCGGGGCGCGAAAAGGCATCGAAGACATGCAGCGCCGTTTGCCACGATTCCAGCGCTACCAAAGGCATGTCACGGGCCGCACCGTAGGCGATGATGCGGCGGTCGAGCCCGTTCCCGGCAGCCTCCACCACCGCAAGGCAGGGCGGCATGGCGAGGAGGGCGGAGAGATACCACGGCTTGAAATGTGCCCCGATGGCGGCCGGAACGCCGCGCGCGGTCAGCGCCGACGCGAGCCGGGTCCAGTCCGCGTCGGACAGGTCCAGTTGCAGGCTCGGCCCGGTGAAGGCGTCGGGGTGGAGGGCCAGATAGCGCCTGAGCGCATCCTCCTCCACCGGCCCCGCCTCGGCCATCAAGGTCCGGGCGGTGTCGATCCGGGGTTCAAGCCGCGCCATGACCGGATCGAACCGGGGATCGGCCAGATGGTAAGTTCCGACCATCGTGACCGTCATGGCACCTTTCGTCGCACGCCAGAGGTTCCCTTCGGCGTAGGGCTGGCTATCGGCCGCCGCGTCGAGCGCCATGCGCTGCGCCTCCGGCAGGGCCGCGATCAGGTCGTCGCCCGAACAGGCGGCGCGCACGCAGGTGCCGCCCGCGAGCAGCGTGGCAAGGGCGAGCCAGAGGGTCCGGAGAACGATCATGCGGCTTCCTTTCGCGGCGATGCGGGCAGGGTGTCATACCTTGCCAAGGCGTCCAAGTGCGCCCGCTTGACAGTGGGTCGGAGGGCGCTTAGGTCAAGCGCGCTGGCACTCGCCATGAGTGAGTGCCAGCGTTGATTCAACCTGGAACCAAGGGAGTGTTCTCAGATGGCATTCAAACCGCTGCATGACCGTGTGCTGGTGCGTCGCATCGAAGGCGAAGAGAAGACCAAGGGCGGACTGATCATCCCCGATACCGCGAAAGAGAAGCCCGCGGAAGGCGAGATCGTGTCCGTCGGCGAAGGCGCGCGCAAGGACTCGGGCGAGCTGATCGCGCCGTCCGTGAAGGCCGGCGACCGCATCCTGTTCGGCAAGTGGTCGGGCACCGAAGTGAAGCTCGATGGCGAGGAGCTCCTCATCATGAAGGAGTCCGACATCATGGGCATTCTCGACATCCCCGCCGTCGCCAAGGCCGCCTGAGCCAACCGCTCAAGCGCCTGCGACGATCGACAACAACGGCGGTCGGGACCGCGCCGCGGGTAGCGATATCCCGGCAGCGACCGACCCGCCCAATGAATGAGGTACTTACATGGCTGCGAAGGACGTTAAGTTCGGTGCCAGCGCCCGTGACCGCATGCTGCGCGGCGTGGACATTCTCGCCGACGCCGTGAAGGTGACGCTGGGCCCCAAGGGCCGCAACGTCGTCATCGACAAGAGCTTCGGCGCGCCGCGGATCACCAAGGACGGCGTGACCGTCGCCAAGGAGAT
>JBBSVE010000115.1:0-9425 GCA_038233815.1 Rhodobacterales bacterium | reverse complement strand
CGTTTTCGACGACATCGAACGCTTCTGCAACCCGCCGCGCCGACAGTCGAAATCGGGCTACCTCAGTCCAATGGAGTTCGGGGCCCGCGCTAGGCCAGCTTGACCTGCCGTCCACAAAACCGGCAGCGGCTCACTATCGACGCTCTATCGACAGATGGCATGTTCCTCGGACGGCAGTGGCGCCATCTCGCGATGCGCCAGGATCGCGGCCATATTCCTGTGCGAGATGTCTCTCCGCAGCAGCCGGTCGCGGTTCTTGATCAACACCGTCGGGATCAAGACCGGATCGTCGATGCCCGCCTGACGAGCCTGCCAAACAGCAGGATAGACCGTATCCGCTCCTTCATTTGCCGAGACCAGAAGCTCGATCAGGCTGGCCCGAATCGGCTATCCAAGCAAGATCGGTGGACGACTGTCGGCTGTTCAAAGCCTGTCGACCGGGCGTTCAGGATTGCCATGCGCGGTTAACGACGAACCGGAAATTGCAAATGGGACGCCGCAAAGGAATATCCTTTTCCCGACCAACATGGCTGAACAGCGACCCGCTCTTCTCATCCGCCGCGCGCATCATCATCCCCGCCATTGCCGTCCGGTGGCGGAGCCCTGGTCCTCCGGCTGCATCGAGGGCCGGGATCCGCAGCACCTTACCAAGGGTCCGTGAGCGCCATCCGCACCCGCTCCGGCACCCGAAGGGGGCGGCCCTCGCGGGTCATGCACACCAGTTCCACCTCCGCCCGGAAAAGTGCTGTCGCGTCCCGCAGGACGCATTGGTCCAGCACGATCCGCACCCCGCCCAGCGCCGCGAGCCGCGTCTCCACCACCAGCGCGTCGCCGAAGACCGCGGGGCGGAGCCAGTCCGCATCCATTTGGCGCACGGCAAAGACGGTGCGATCCTCCAGCCGCATCGCGGTTTGATCCACGCCGCGCCCGGCTACCCAGTCGCTGCGCGCCCGCTCGATGAACTTGAGGTAGTTCGCGTGATAGACGATGCCGGCCTGATCGGTATCCTCATACCAGATACGCAGCGCGAAGCGGTGGACAGCTTTCGATTGATCAAGCGTGGTCCGCGGCCTCACTGAACCAGCGCCCGCGCCAGAAGGCGCATGGCGTGGGCCGGATCGTGCGCGGCGCCCGGCAGCACCGGATCGTAGGCCGCGCGGATCAGCGCGCCGATCTCGGGCCGCAGGATCACCGTTTCACCCACGCGGGCCAGCATCGAGACGTCCATGAACGCGCGGTCCGACCACAGCAGGATCGCCTGCACCGCCTGATTGAGGGCCAGCGTCTCCGCCGGGACGGCGGCAAGGTCGGCATCCATCCGAACGAACACGAAGGCCGCGCGGATCGCACCCGCCGGATCTAAGCGGAACACCCGATACTGGTTCGCGCCCGCCGACTCCAGCCGGGTGCAAAGCGGTCCCAGCCCCTCGATCAGCCGGGCGAGGTTCGGCACCTCCGGCAACTCCGCCCAGTCGCGAAAGAAGAAGACCATGAGGTTGGCGCCAAGCTCCGCATCGCTGTCGGACATCCGGTGCCGGGCAAGCGTCACCACTGCCTCGATGGCGCCCTTGACCACGCGCAGGGTCGGCTCCTCCACGCCGAAGACCACGGGGACGATTGGCCGCCCCCAGCGGGCAAAGGCATAGCTGCCGTCGGACCGGGTGAAGAGCGCGGTCACGCCCTCCGCCGTCAGGTCATGGGTGGGATGGGTCACAGGCGTCCCTCGCAAAAGATCGCCCCGTTCCTGCCAGAGCGGGGCGGGACTGTGAAGCCCCGCGGGACGTCACGGACTCTCGAACAGGTCCGGCTGGCCCGGCGCGCGCGGCGCCTCCAGCCCCAGATGGCGCCATGCGCGGGGGGCCAGCATCCGGCCGCGCGGCGTGCGCTGGAGGAGGCCCTGCTGGAGCAGAAACGGCTCGATCACCTCCTCGATCGAATCGCGCGCCTCCGACAGGGCAGCGGCGATCGTCTCCACCCCCACGGGACCGCCGCCGTAATGCTCTGCCAGAAGCATCAGGTAGCGCCGGTCCGCCCCGTCGAGCCCCAGATGATCGACGCCAAGCCGCGTCAGCGCGCGGTCGGCGATCTTGCGGTCCAGCACGCCGTCGCCCTCCACCAGCACGAAATCCACCACCCGGCGCAGCAGGCGCCCCGCCACGCGCGGCGTGCCCCGCGCGCGCTTGGCGATCTCCCGCGTGCCCTCCGGTTCGGCCCGCACCCCCATCAGCCGCGCGCCGCGCGTGACGATCAGGTCCAGCTCGTCCTCGGTATAGAACTGAAGCCGCGTGGGGATGCCGAACCGGTCGCGGAGCGGCGTTGTCAGCAGGCCGAGCCGCGTCGTGGCGCCCACCAGCGTGAAGGGCTGCAGGTCGATCCGCACCGTCCGCGCCGCCGGTCCCTCGCCGATCACCAGATCCAGTGCGAAATCCTCCAGCGCGGGATAGAGCACCTCCTCCACCACCGGGGACAGGCGGTGGATCTCGTCGATGAAAAGGACATCGCGCGGCTCGAGGTTCGTCAGGATCGCCGCCAGATCGCCCGCCCGCGCCAGCACCGGGCCCGAGGTCATGCGAAACCCCACCCCCAGCTCGCGCGCCATGATCTGCGCCAGCGTGGTCTTGCCCAAGCCCGGCGGGCCGTGAAACAGCGTGTGGTCCATCGCCTCGCCGCGCATCCGGGCGCTCTCGATGAACACCCGCAGGTTCGCGCGCGCCTCCGCCTGCCCCACGAACTCCGCCAGCATCTGGGGGCGGAGCGCGCGGTCGGCATCCTCGGGCAGCGGCTCGGGGCGCAGGGTGGGATCGGGGTCGGTCATGGGGCGGGGGTGTCCTGCAGAGGATCGCCGGCAGGCTTGAAGTTCAGACCGGACTCGATCGTATCGAGCCGCCGCATCCACGCATGTTCGATCTGCGTCACCTCCGACACCGGCGTATCGTGATGCAAAAGCTGGAGAATGGAGAACCGGAAGCCGTCCGTTCGGTGCTGCGCAAGCTCATTCGTGACGCCGAAATCGCCCGCGACATGGGTCTGCCAGCGACCGAGCAGATTGGTTGTGCCATAGGCCGATCCAACGTAACGCTCCCGGCTCTTGCGGTCGACGATCAGATAGACGCCGCACCACTCCTCCAGCTTCAGGGCCCAGTTGAACGGAAGGGTGAGAAGGTCGTCGCGGGTCAGGAAAAGCGCGTCCCACCGGGGCATGTCGGGCAGCAGATGCCGCTCCCGCGTGACCTCGATCACGCCCAGCGGCGTCGTCTCGGCCAGGCGCATGTAGTTGCGCTGCATCGGGTCGGCAACGACCAACCGGCCGATCAGACCTTTCAGCGGGTCCAGCAAGGGCAGATCAAACTGCTCCCGGCCCGCGGGAACCCGCGAGGCAAACCGCGCCGGTCCGAAGCGGGCCTGCATGCGCCCCATCACGGGGTCGGCGTCCAGCTCCGCAGCGGTTCTGAACGTCGATCCCCGGTTCTCGAACAGCCCGCAGAAGGTCAGTTCGGCGTGGTTCCGCCCGACGAAGGACGCCATGAACCTCCGCTTCTTCAGCGTGCCTTGCTGAATGGGGCTGTGGGTCGACTGATACGCATCGAAGAGGTCCGGCTCCCGATCCGCCAGAATGCAGATAGCCCGACGCTTGGGTTCGGACGAGGGCTTGTGCAAAGCCAGCGCCGTGTCCTTCGGGTCGATCCCGACGGACGCGAGCAGATCGTTGAACGTCATGCCGCCGGCCTCCACGATCCCATCATTTCGGCGCCAGCAGCTTCAGCGCCGCGCGGATCAGGGCGCCGGTCTCCGCGTCCGGGGCGTCGCCGGTGGCACGGGCCACGGCCTCCGCCGCATCGCCGTGCCCGTAGCCGAGGTTGACGAGGGCGGAGAGCGCCTCTGCCGCGTGACTGGCGCGGGCGGGCGGGGGGGGAGTGCGGGCCTCCGGCACCGATTGCCGCTCCACCACCTCGTCGCGCGCCGCCTCGGCGGAGGATCCGGGGTCCGCGCCCATCGCCATCAGTGCGGGAGCCTTGGACTTCAGCTCCAGGATCACGCGCTGCGCGATCTTCGGGCCGACGCCGGGTGCGCCCTGCACCGCACGCGCGTCGCCGAGCGCTATCGCGCGCGCCACGCCGTCGGCCCCGAGCGTGCCAAGAATCGCCATCGCGGCCTTGGCGCCCACGCCCTGCACGGTCACCAGAAGGCGGTGCCACTCCTTTTCCAGCATCGTGGTGAAACCGAAGAGCTGGAGCAGATCTTCACGCACCAGCAGCTCGGTGAAAAGCGCCACCGCCTCGCCCACCCGCGGCATGGTGGCGAGTGTGCGATCTGAGACATGGACGATGTAGCCAACCCCGCGCACGTCGATCAGCACATGGTCGCCGCCGCGATAGTCCAGCCTGCCCGCGATCTTGCCGATCATCCGACACTCCTCCGCCCCGAAGGCCCCGCCGCTCTCATCCCGCAGCCCGCGCGACGGCAGCGGCGAGGCGCCCCGCCGACTGGAGGTGATGCGCGTGGCAGATCGCGACGGCCAGCGCATCCGCCGCATCCGGCCCCGCGATCGACACCCCCGGCAAATGGATCCGCACCATATGGTCGATCTGCGCTTTCGCGGCATGGCCCACGCCCACGACAGTCTTCTTCACCGCATTGGGCGCATATTCCCCGACGTCGATCCCCGCCCGCGCCGGAACCAGCAGCGCGATCCCCCGGGCCTGGCCAAGCTTCAGCGTCGCCACCGCATCCTTATTCACGAACGTATGCTCCACCGCCGCCGCATCGGGACGGTAGCGCGCCACCACCTCCGACAGCTGCGTAAAGAGCGACAGCAGCCGCGCACCGAGATCGCCCTCCCCCGTGCCGGGCGCGGAGTGGCAGATCCCGTTCGCGACATGGCAAAGCCGCGCGCCGGTCACGTCGATCAGACCCCAGCCGAGGTTGCGCAGTCCCGGGTCGATCCCCAGCACCCGCATCGCAGCCCCCTGTCCCGCGTAGCCCATCGTGCCGCCCCGTATCGTCTGCCGGACCCGTCTAGCACGAAGCGGGAACGCAGGCCAAGCGGCTTGGGCGCGACGACCCGGAACCGTGGTTAATGAGCACCGTCTGACAACATGCAGAAAAAGATGACCAAATCCTTTCCGCGACCCATGCGTTTTCTGCATCGCAGCATTGCGTTTTCGCCTGATTGTCATTGTGAGGATGCCCGCTTATCTGACTGTCACGGCGCAGATGCGCCTGCGAAACATGCAGCCAGAAAACACAAGGAATACCGCCATGGCCGCCTATCAGACGACCCGACCGGCGCCCTTCGGCGCCATCACCACCCACCGCGCGGTTCAGGTCGCCGGCGGTGCGTTCTCGACCATCGTCGCGTGGAACGACGCGCGCGTCACGCGCAACGCACTGGGCAAGCTTTCGGACCGCGAACTTGACGACATCGGCCTCTGCCGTGGCGACATCGACACTCTGACCACGAACGGACGTCGTTGAGCGTCGACACCTCCGGCACCCTCGCGCTGATCGGCGACCGGAATGACAGAAGGCCGCACCCCTGACCCGGGCGCGGCCTTCTCCATATGGACCGTCCGTCACGGTCGCCGCAGGACCAGCGTGCTCCATTCGCCCAGATTGTCCTGCGAAACGCTGGCGAATCCCACGGCCCGATAGGCATCCGTCACCGCCTCCGCCTGCACGGTCAGAAGGCCGGACAGGATGCAGCGCCCGCCCGCCGCGATGTGCCGCGCCATGTCGGGAGCCAATTCGATCAGCGGACCTTTCAGGATGTTGGCGAAAACCAGATCGAACGGTCCCGCATCACTGAGCGCCTGCGCCTCGAACCCCGCGCTTTCCACGCAGGCGACCCGCCCCTCCAGCCCGTTGATCGCGACATTGGCACGCGCTACGTCCACCGCCACCGCGTCGATGTCGGAGGCCATGACCCGCGCCTCCGGCAGCGCCCGTGCGGCCGCCATGGCGAGCACCGCCGTCCCGCAACCCACATCGGCGACGCGGGCGGGCGCGAACCCCTCCCCCAGCAGCCGGTCGAAGGCCAGGAGGCAGCCGAGCGTGGTGCCGTGATGCCCGGTCCCGAACGCAACCGTCGCCTCGATCTGCAGGGCCACGCGGCCTTCGGGCACGCGGTCCGCGTCGTGGCTGCCAAAAACGAAGAACCGCCCCGCCTCGACGGGCGCCAGTTCGCGGCGCACCTTCGCGACCCAGTCGATGTCGGGCAGTTCGGACAGCGCGAAGGGCCTCGCCCCGAACGCCGCCGCCAGAAGGTCGAGCACTGCTCCCGGAGGCGGCTCCAGAAAATAGGCCCCGACCTCCCAGAGACCGGAGCCGTCCTCGATCTCGAACATGCCGACGCCGACCGGCTCGGGCTCCATCCGCTCCATTGCGGCGGCGAGGGCATCGGCACCCGGCTCACCGGGGAGCGTCGTCAGGGCGGACCATGTGGCCACGGGGGTTAACCTTTCGCAGGGGATCTCGGCGCCGCCTAGACGCCGCACGAGGTCCGGTCAATGGGCGGGCCTACACCGCCACACGCTCTCCAAGCTCCACCACGCGGTCGCGGGGCAGATGGTAGAAGTCGGACGGATCGGCCGAAAACCGCGCCAGCATCGCGAATATCCGGTCCATCAGCCGCTCCAGCCCCACGCCGCCCACCACGACGGGCCGCCTGCGGCCCACAAAGAAGGTGGAGGTCATCACGTCGAACTTCAGCCCGGCGCGCCGGGCATGGACGAAGGCGCGCGAGACGTTGGGCGTTTCCATGAACCCGAAGCGGAAGGTCAGCCGCGAAAAATGCGGGGACAGGCGTTCCAGCGTCGCGCGCTCCTCCTCCACCGCGAAGGGCACGCGCAGGATCTCCACCGTGACGATGATCGAATGCTCGTGCAGCACGCGGTTGTGCTTGAGGTTGTGCAGCAAGGCCGCCGGCGTGAAGTCCGGCTCCGGCGTCAGGAAGAAGGCGGTGCCGGGCACGATATGGACGGAACTGTGCGCCATGGAGCGCACGAAGCCCTGCAGGTCGATCCGGCTTCTGAGCGTGCGGGCCATCAGGATCTGCGTGCCGCGCCACCAGGCGACCATCAGTACCGCAAGTCCCGCGGCGACCGACACCGGGACATAGCCGCCGTCGCCGATCTTCTGGAGGTTGGAGGCGAGGAATGCGAACTCCAGCAGTGCGATCGGCAGCACGATCAGGGTCGCCACCACGAACGGCACCCGCCGCGCGTAATGGAGATAGAGGAGCGCCAGAACCGTCGTCACGATCATCGTGCCGGTCACCGCGATGCCGTAGGCCGAGGCCAGCGCCTCCGACGAGCCGAAGGCGAGGACAAGCCAGACGACGCCGAAGAAGAGCGCCCAGTTGACCGCGAAGATGTAGATCTGCCCGCTCTGGTCGCGCGAGGTGTAGCGGATCGTCATGCGCGGAAAGAGACCGAGCTGGATCGCCGCCCGCGCCATCGAGAACGCGCCCGAGATCACCGCCTGCGCCGCGATCACCGTGGCCACGGTCGCCAGCACCACGAGAACCGGCAGCAGGGCCGGCGAGACGAGGTGGAAGAACGGATCCTCGATCGCGGACGGGTCGCGCAGTACCAGCGCGCCCTGACCGAGGTAGTTCAGAACGAGCGCCGGAAAGACCAGCGACACCCACGCCACCATGATGGGGCGCCGCCCGAAATGCCCCAGATCGGCATAGAGCGCCTCCGCCCCCGTGACGGCCAGAAACACGGCGCCCAGCACGACGAAGGCAACCGCCCAATCCTCCTGCAGGAAGGTGACGCAATAGAAGGGGTTGAAGGCCGCGAGCACCTGCGGCTCTTGCACGATCTGGACCAGCCCCATCCCGGCAAGGGTCAGGAACCAGACCACCGTGACCGGCCCGAAGGCGCCTGCGATGCGCGTCGTGCCGCTGCTCTGGACCGCAAAGAGCACAAACAGGATCGCCACCGTCAGGGGCACCACCCACGGCTCCAGCGCGGGCCAGACCAACTCCGCCCCCTCCACCGCCGACAGGACCGAGATCGCGGGCGTCACGATGGCGTCGCCCCCAAACAGCGCCGCCCCCGCAATGCCCAGCGCCAGAAGCGGGATCGACCGGTGCCCGACCGCAAGCCGGACGAGCGTGTAGAGCGCCAGCACCCCGCCCTCGCCCCGGTTGTCGGCCCGCAGCAGGAATAGCACGTATTTCACCGTAACGATCAGGATCAGCGTCCAGATCAGGAGGGACAGGAGGCCCAGAACCTCGGTTCTCTCCAGCCCGTCGGCAGCTACGGGGCGCAGCGCCTCGCGGAAGGCGTAGAGCGGGCTGGTGCCGATATCGCCGTAGACGACGCCGATCGCTCCGATGACCAAGGGCCAGAAGCCGGCCTTGGAATGCTCCGAGTGTTCGGGAGGCGACGAGCCATCCAGGGCTGTCTCGACCGAAACTTTTGCGTCTGTCATGAGAACGTAATTTGCTCATTTGGGACGCGGCGATAAACCCGTCCGTGTTTCGATAGCGCCAACCTGCCACGGCCGAGATCGTGTGCGGTAAATATCAGATCCTCTCCGAACACGATGCCCTCGATGTCGCAAACCTCGGCGCTGGTCGCCGAAATGCGGCGCGACGCGATCAAGCTTCGGTATCCGGCGGACGCGGATCGCGCTGCCGATCGCTCAGGACCAGCGGCGGCAGGCCGACGATGTCGTAGGTCGCCGAAGCGATACCGAGTCCAGCCTTGTCGAACTCGTCGACGATGAAGCGGCTCATCGCGTCTTTCGTCGAGCGGATCCTGTGCGTCGTCACGATGAAGCGCAGCGACAGTTCGAGCCAGTTGTCGGTGATCCGGAAGAAGACCTTCGGTTCCATGTCGAGGGCCTCGACACCGTATTGCTTCTCGATGTCGGTCTTGGCTTCCTTGGCCATCGCCGCAGGATCGGCAGCCAAGCGCTTGGCCGCCTCCAGAAGGATCGCTTCAGCCCGTGCTCTGTCTGCCTGGTACGTGATCGGGATCACCATCTCCTCCCAGATGAAGGGGAAGTCCCGGGTGTAGTTGAAGACCGGCTCGGAGAAGATCTTCGAGTTGCTTACGGTCACGATACGGCCGGTGAACTGGCGGCTGCGCACCCACATCGCGGGATCGGCGGCGGAGACGCTTGGAGGCTGGCCCATCTCCATGATCGTCGTCTGGATGAATCCGAGACGGATCACGTCACCGCGCACGCCGCCCATCGAGATGCGGTCGCCGACCGTGAAGGTCGACCCGCGCAGGATGACGAAATAGCTGGCGATCGAGGTGACCGGCTGCTGCAGGGCGAAGGCGAGACCAGCCGAGATCAGGCCGAAGGCGGTGGCGAGCCGGGTCGGGTCGTTGAACCAGATCGACAGGACACCGAGGATCAGGATGATCGTCGATATGAGGCTGATGCCCTGGCGGGTCCAGAACTTG